>NZ_ANOH01000177.1 GCF_000346505.1 Aporhodopirellula sallentina SM41 | reverse complement strand
CCGACCAGCCGAGGTCGAAACGCTGCTGGGTGATCCGAGTAAAGCCAAGTCGAAGCTTGGTTGGGAGCCCGAACTGACGCTCGAAGAAATGATCGACGAGATGGTCGAAACCGACCTCGATTTGGCTCGCCGACATGCGCTTCTAAAACGTCACGGGCATGCACTATCCGTCGCTCGTGAGTAGCGACTCCGTCACGGTCGTAGGGATTTGACCACGAAAGAAACGAACTGCACGAAACTCAGTGCCCGATTCATTTTGTGCCCTTCGTGCCTTTCTTAGTCATTCAAACGCTTGCCACTCGAACTGCCTTGTTCCGTCATGATCCTTCGGTCGCGAAACATGCGAAACTTTGACCCTGAATTTTTCGTGTCATTCGAGACTTTCGTGGTCAGAGCCAAGTCCACTCATGACCACACAACCGACGTCGTAGGGATTTGACCACGAAAGAAACGAACCACACGAAACTCAGTACCCGTATCTCTCCGAGTTCTCCGTGACTTTCTTGGTCAATCGAACGCTTACCAACTGAACGGCCCTGCGCCGGCTTGATTGTTCAGTCGCGAATCACGCGAAACTTGGGCCCCGGATTTTTCGTGTCCTTCATAAGAGCCGAGCTAACCACTTCGTGACGATTCAACCGCCAAAGGCATGAAGTACACGAAAGCTTGGAGTGGCTAGAGCGTCTGATCAGCTTGTTGATACGCACTATTTTAACGTAGCACGCGAGTGGAGCGGATGGGGGACTTGTCTGCGCGGCGGGCAAATATCTCAACATGCCGTTGCGCATCAATCTGGTACTTGGGTGAGTTGGGCTTTTGGATCAACCTTTGTGGATATGAAGCACTGGAAAGCGAACCGTTGAAGATTCTACTGCATGGATTGAACTTCTCGCCTGAGGAAATTGGGATCGGGAAATATTCGGGGGAGATGGTCTCGGCGCTGGCCGAAGCGGGCCATGAGGTGGTGGTTGTTACCACGCCGCCTTACTACCCACAGTGGGCCATCCTGCCTGGGTTCTCGGGGCTTTCCTATCGTAAAGAGTGGCAAGTGGCGAGCGGCGAGCAGCGGGAGCAGAACACGCCCCCAGAGACTCGCGACTCGTCTCTCGCCACTCGCGGTTCCGTCGAGGTCATTCGCTGCCCGCTGTGGGTGCCGGGGAAGGTGACGGGCCTGAAGCGTATTTTGCACCTTGCTTCGTTTGGACTGTCCAGCATTCCTGCTGTGCTGTGGAAGGCAATCACCTTTCGTCCTGATGTTATTTTGACGGTTGAGCCTGCTGCGATGTGCATGCCGACCACTTGGTTCGCGTCACGTCTCTGTGGCGCAAAATGTTGGTTGCATGTCCAGGATTTTGAGATAGATGCTGCCTTCGAGCTAGGGATTCTAAAACAACCACTTTTGAAACGCCTCGTGTTGGCGGCCGAGGGGGGATTGATGCGTCGGTTTGATCGTGTCAGTAGCATTTCGCCCAACATGCTTTTGAAGTTGATCCAAAAAGGAGTGAACGAACAACGCGTGGTCTCGTTCCCCAATTGGGTCGATTGTGAAGCGATGAAGCCACTCGTTTGGCCGGGTGAGACCGCGGCTTCCGCTGCAATTCTCGGTGCTCAGGCGGGGGGAGCACGGGACGAGGCGGTTCGCTCAAAAGTTTGGGATGACCTCCACCGAAGTCCCTCAGGGGGTGACAAGCGTGGTGACATCGATTGCCTACGTGAGTCGTTTGCGATTCCATCTGGCAAATGTGTGGCGCTCTATTCCGGCAATATGGGAGCGAAGCAGGGGCTGGAGTTGATTGTCGAGGCGGCCCGGCGGACGGTCGACAACACGCATCTGCACTATGTGCTTTGCGGAACCGGTGCATCATTTCAAGCGATGGCTCAAGCGTGTGAAAATTTGCCCAACGTACAGATGTTACCGTTGCAGCCGTTCGAGCGTTTCAACTCGCTAATGAATTGCGCGGACATTCATTTGCTCCCTCAACGTGCTGGTGCTGCTGATTTAGTGATGCCGTCAAAATTGACCGGGATGTTAGCTACTGGACGCCCCGTTGTAGCTTGTGCTGATCCTGGCACCCAAATCTCGGATGTGGTCCAGGGGCACGGGGTGGTTGTGAAGCCAGATGATGCATCAGGCTTTACTCATG
Source organism: Aporhodopirellula sallentina SM41 (assembly GCF_000346505.1). Taxonomy (GTDB): domain Bacteria; phylum Planctomycetota; class Planctomycetia; order Pirellulales; family Pirellulaceae; genus Rhodopirellula; species Rhodopirellula sallentina. The sequence goes on along the minus strand of NZ_ANOH01000177.1, from coordinate 3,481 downwards.
CGATTGAGGAACTGGCTCACGACTCCCAGCGAAGGGTGGTGTTGGGTATGGCGGCTCGCCGGTACGCATTGGATTTCCTTGGGCATGACGCAATACTGGGGAACTTTGTAGCCGACCTTGAGGAGTTGGTTGGTGGAGCGAGTCAGTATGAGTATGAGCTCTCGTGACTCGATGGATTCTGACTGGTGTGGCTTCTTTCATCGCGGTGGGCGTCGCGGCCTACGCTGTTTGGAAGCCGACCACCACTTCCGCGGACCTGCCCTTTCTCTCATCGGCGATGGTCGTCTGGTTAGATCATCACGGTGACTTCCGGACGATGTTGATGAGCATGGCGGTTTGTTCGATCCCAGCGATGGCCATGTTCCGGCCCAGCCTGGATACCCAACGACGATGCGTTCTATTCATCATGATGTCAGTCATGTTAGTTCTGGAATACGGGCAGCGATGGATTCCAACGCGTGGTTTCAGTATTGCCGATCTCATCTATACCGTATTGGGTACTGGTTGTATTGAATTAGGGGTGTTGTTGGTGCAGGTGACGATCGTTCTCAAGCGTGCGCATTTCGGTGAGGATGACTGGGGCAATGCCTGAGTCGCTGGGTTGAGTGGCTCGCATTCGCAATGGCAGGTACACCCTTCTGAAATGTCCTTGGTGAGATATGGAACCTACCCGCTTATCGAAGGAACGTGACGGCGCAATTCCGACGCCGAATTTTTGTTGCGATTGTCAATGAGCGATGTTTGGATTTTCAGTACGCTCTCGTAGCGGTAGTCGATCAGTAGACCGAATCGAGTTTCGGCTCGGAAACGCAATGCTCGAACGTGTCGGTCAATCGAATGTCTCGGGGTCATGGCCCGGTAGATTCGTTGATAAACTGGATGTTTATGTCAGCGCAATTTTCGGGTAGTGGACGAGGTAACGCGTCCCCGTTTCTTATTCGTTCAGAAGGACTCGTGACCTCGTCCACTACTCTGGGGATCGTCGTTGATAGAGCCTCGTTGGAGATCACGCTGGCAGCCGGTCTCACTATTTCGACTCGGTTGCCAGCTATCCCCGTCCTGCTTGGCGCTGATTCGTGTCGGTCGACTACATTGGGCGAGTCCGTTGGTGTACGGCAGTATTCGATGAATCGATTTCCTTATTCAATCATCATTTGACTAAACTAACTATGGCGTCGGCGTCCACATCCCAAGCGAACCCCGTTCAGTCGGTCAGTAGCGATCAATCTGTCTCCAGTTGGACAAACTGGTTGTTGCCAATCAGTTTATTGCTGGCGCTATCGCCGCTACTGCAGCAGTACTTCAGTTGGACATGGTTGGAGGGGCACTATCAATATTTCCCTGTCCTGATAGCTAGCGTGATCGTGCTCGTTTGGCATCACTGGGGAAAGGCACGTCTTGCGGCGACCCCGTCTCATCGCTATGTCGTTGTTCTGGGACTCTCGGCCGTCGCGTTCTTTGTGTTCCTAGGGAACCTGCTTTGGACTGGGATTTTCGGAATTGTCGGGGCCAGTTTAGCGGCGGTCGTGTTGATATACGGGTGGCTTGGTTGGGGCGGTTTGAAAACGCTACTTCCGGTCTTGTCTCTCTTGGTATTAGCAATCCCGTTGCCAATGCACCTCGATAACAAACTGATCTTCAACATGCAGTTTGTTGCCAGTGGTTTGGCGGATCTGCTGCTCGATGGTGCGGGTATTTGGCATGTTCGCGAGGGAGTGTTGCTGATCACGGAACATGGGAGATACATGACCGAAGAGGCCTGCAGCGGGGTCCGGTCATTGTTTTCTTCTTTGGCGGTGGTTTCGGTGTTCTCGGTCATTTCATCGCACCGGTTGCCACGCATTGCCCTCAATTTGTTCCAAACGGTTTTTTGGGTTTTCGTTGGCAATGCAATCCGTGTTGCGGCGTGCGTCGCGCTGGCAGACTACGTCAGTGTTTGGTTTGCCAGCGGATCAGGCCATGAGCTACTCTCGCTGATCGTATTTGGGTTCATCTTGGGGATGGTTGCGAACACCGACGCGGTCTTCGCAAATCTGATCGGAGATCGGGTTACCTGGTACGACGAGAACTTTGGCCCGACTGCGTTTTCCGCCGACACCTCGCCATCACCAGAAACGCATCGTAGCGCGGCGATGTTTTCACGTATGAGTCGCCTGTTCTATTTAGGGTTTGTTGGCCTCTTCATGTTGCTGTTCCTATTCGGCATGTCTGCCTGGAGGATTTCCCAGCCAATTTGGAATATCTCACTTGAAAACGCCAGTTCACTTGCCGGTCTATCTCAGGGCGATCTTCCTCAGTCGCTCGATGGGTGGAATCGAGGGCAATACGAGCATGTGCAGCGGGGGACTGGGGCGATGATGGCGAGCAACTCTTACACATGGCAGTATTCTAAAGATGAACTCTCTGCCGTTGTGTCTGTCGATTGCCCGTGGTCTGGCTGGCATGACTTGAATGAGTGCTATCAAGCGATCGGCTGGGAAACGACACCGGAATATTTCGTCGCGTCTCGGGAGAGTGTTCCCAGGGAGGAATTGTCATTCACACGTCTACAAATGACCAAGCCGAACAGTGGTCGTGCTGGGCGTGTCCTCTTTACGGTGGTGGATGCTAATCAAACGGAGGTGCAGTCTGACCTGTGGAAAAACAACTTGCAGGCAATGAGTCATCTCGGCAATACCATGACAACACGCCTGGGGGAAATTCTGAAGGGCACCATCGACACAAACGCGAAAGTGGCGCTGCCCGCGACCACGATTCAAGTCCTCGTTGAACACGGCGAGTCGCTCACGCCGGAGCAAGACGAGGCAATCGAAAGGTTCTTTTATGCCGCGCGCGATCAATTGCTGCGTGGTCGCCGTTGGAATGGAAGGCAGCAAGATGCACATGACGGCCGATAGAGCATGCGACTCACGTAATATGTTGGTCTTTTCTAGATCGTTGTCGTAGGGTACGTAATGAGATTGCCGCGTTAGTTATCATAAATTGCTCGACTTCGAAAATTTGTCTCGTCTATTCTAAGTTGCGTTTTGAAATTGTCCGTTCGAGTGAAAGTCGTGGCAAGTCCTGTTGTTTACAGGAATGCAGATGCAGTGATGTCGAACTAAATGTGGTATGTCAGTAGCCTCCGCAACGCACGATGGCGTTTGATCAAAAGAGTTGGAAAGGCGTAAGCGTAAGCCGGCTAGAGAAACAATGCTTTCAAAAATGAATAGTTGTGACGTATGTTGCTTGTAAGTGATGGCTGTCTTGAAGTTCCATACACAGCCGAAAGCCGATATGATCCGTAAATCACCGTATGAGAGATTGGAAATATGAAAGCTGCTATAGTTATTGGGACATACAACAACGAAGCACACATTGTACAGACGATCGCTTCCGTAAAATCCCAGAAAATGGGAGATTGGAGGTGTCTTGTCATTGACAACGGAAGTACTGATGCATCGAGCGAGATTGCCCAGAAAGAAACCTTCCAAGACGACCG
>NZ_ANOH01000176.1 GCF_000346505.1 Aporhodopirellula sallentina SM41 | reverse complement strand
TCGCGAAAGACGACTCCACCGACAACGCACCCGCCGGCAAACTCGATCACGCCGCGGGTGAACTCAATGAGCGTTGCCCGGACTGTTCCGTGCCGGTCGCGGAACTGCTCGACATCGATCGCGAATATCGCGAAAAATCGATCTCCGGCCAGCTACCGAAAATCTCGCCCGCGAAGCTCAACCCGGAAAACGTCGCGTGGCTACCGATCTTGCATACCGAACGTGGCGGACGTCACTACACCGCGTTGTTTTCCAACACCGCCCGGGCCCATGAACTCAACACCACACAGGATTGGGTGGTGATCTTTCGTGACGACGCTCAATCGCACGGCAGTTGGACAGTGATCACATCGCAGTTCGGCAAACTCCAAGGTTCTCGCATTGTTCGCGGACGCGAAGACGAGTGCCGCGAGTACTACAACGCACAACGCATTTTTCATCAACCGGTCGCAGGCCAATCGCCGTATCCCGAGATCCCTTCGATGTGGGAAGACGGACACGGCCGCGTGACACCGAACTAGCAGTCGATACAGCCGCATCGCAAGGCAGCAGACGCCGAAAACACAGCGCTGCCGCGACGCCGACTCGGCACATTCTCGGTACGTTCACGCACGCCTACCGGACAAACGCTCAACGATCTGTCGAACCACGCCGGCACGAGGCTGCCTCGTGCGTGGGCGACCGATCCAACGCTGTTCTTTCCACTTTGTGCGTTTGCCTCGAAGGAGACTTTGATGAAATCGATCCTGTTAGCAACCGATGGTTCGTCCGCCGCCAATGATGCCGCTCGGTTTCTGGCGCATCTCCCACACGACGAGCGAATCGAACTGACCGTCGTGACGGTACTACATGTCCCCGGTGCACAGCGGAGTTACCTCAGTGGCGACTGGTACAGCACTTGTTTGGATGGGGAACGTGAGGTTGCCGAGGCTGCGTTCCGATCGGTTGAAGAGAAGTTCAGCGGCGCGAACGTCGTTCTCAAACACATCATGCGAGAAGGCCATCCTGCTGAAACGATCATCGAAGTCGCCAAAGAGGTAAAACCGGAATTACTCGTTCTCGGTGCAACCGGACACTCCGGCATCGCCCGCGTTCTGCTCGGCAGCACGAGCGACTACGTGGCAACCCACGCCCCCTGCAGCGTTCTCGTCATCCGGCCGACCGGTGCGGTCGAGGGCGTGCACGATCTACGAGTCGTGATCGGATACGAAGACTCCGGTCCTTCCCTGGCAGCTCTCGAGGAGTTTGCCGAGTTCGAATGGGGCGTCGAGAGCGACGTGCGGCTCCTGTCGGTTCGCTATCCCGATCGATTCTATGACGTCCCACCTCCAAAAGTCTCGGCCGATTCGGTTCGCCGTGCCGCCGAGCAACTGCACGAATCCGCGCCTACCGCGAAGGGGCAACTCATCGAAAGCGATCACATCGCCGAAGGCTTGGTTCGCTACGCCGAATCGCACGAAGTCGACTTGATCGTTCTGGGCGAAACCCCGCGAACACGTCTCGGTCGGGTCTTGATGGGCAGCCTCACACGCTACGTCCTCCGACACGCGCCGTGCAGTGTTTGGATTACACGAAATCGTATGCTCCACGGGGCAAAACCGCCCCAAAGGGAAGCCGCTCACGCATAGCTGTTTCCCGATTCGTCTTCACGTCCGTCCCCCCAACCCACGACAGATCCATGAAACGCTACCACAACATTCTCGTCTACGCCGGAACGCAGCACCGCGATTCGGCTGTCACCCGGGCGGCACAATTGGCGATGGAAAATCACGCGTCGCTGACGTTGATGGACGTCGTCAAGCCGATGCCTTCGGTCCTCGGATTGATGACCGAAGTCGCCAAACCAGACGAGATTGAACGGCTCGTGGCGGCGGACCGTAAACGCCGGTTGATGGAAATCGCCAGCGAGATTTCCGATATCGGCGTCCAGATCGACGTATGCGTCGCGATTGGCGACGCGGCGACTGAGATCACTCGTCGCGTGATCGACGATGATCACGACCTGGTCGTCAAAAACGCAGACGCGTTCTCCCCAACCGGGCGTCTGTTCGGCAGCATTGGTGCGTCGCTGCTGCGGATCTGCCCGTGCCCGGTCATGTTGCTCAAACCACAGTTGCATGGCGAATTCGATCAAATCGTTGCGGCGATCGATGTCGAATCAACCGACCAGGTTCATCGCGATCTGAATCGACAAATTCTCGAACACGCATATTCGATCGCCCTGCGAGACAAAGCAACACTGCACGTTGTCGCCGCGTGGCAATTGTGGATGGAGGACGCCATCCTGCCACACGCGGGAAGTGTAAAGGTCGAGGCGATGCGCCGCGAACATCACAGTCGCGTCCAATCCGCCATTGACGAATTGCTCCAAGCACCGTTTGCCGACGCGGACGACGTTCGAGTCCACCTACGGCAAGGTGGCGGTGCATCGGTGATTCGCGACGTTGCCGATGAAGTCGAAGCCGACCTGATGGTGATGGGCACCGTTTGCCGAACAGGCATTGCCGGCGTCTTGATCGGCAACACTGCCGAGACGGTTCTCAGCGACATCAACTGCTCGCTACTCGCGTTAAAACCCGACGGCTTCCAATCGCCGGTTCAACGCAGCGGTTCGGTCTTCAACGAAGAGGATGAACCTTTACCACTCGTTTAACCCCGTCATCCCCAAACCTGTATCAAGTGGTGGACGATGGGTATCGCACCTCCAGCGGAATTTGCCGCCGGATCCTCCTTCCCCATCACATCGACCGCTTTAAACTCCAGTGCACCGGAGAGCACATCATGAAACGGATCATCATTTGCACACTCGTATTCTTCGTGATCGCCGCTGCTCTGCCAACCCTCGCGAATCCGCCTATCGTTCCGTCACAGGAAATCCCACCTCTGATGAGAATGAAACTTGAGAAGTCCAAAGCGATCCTTGAGGGATTGACGCTGGAAGATTATGAGATGGTCGCTGCGAACGCTCGCAGCCTCCGTCTGCTCAGCCTCGAGGCCGGGTGGAACGTTTTGCAAACGAAAGAGTACGCCTCGCAAAGCCGCGATTTCCGCCGCAGCACTGATTTGATCGCGCAGGCGGCTGAAGGCAAAGACATCAATCGCGCAACGCTCGGCTATGTCGCGATGACGGTACGCTGCGTGGAATGCCATTCCTACATGCGGAAACATCGAATCGAACTCATGAACTATCAAACGGAGTGATGTATGAAGATCTTACCGGTCAAGGACGTGAGCACGGCTGAACTGGTCGACGAGTTGTCTCGGGCGGAAGCCTACCCTCACGCCGTCGATGGCGAAATCCAAACGCACGAAACCCATATCTCGGTCGTCTTCCTAGCTGGTGACTTCGTCTACAAAGTCAAAAAGCCACTGACGACCGATTTCCTCGACTACAGCAGCATCCAGCTTAGGCAGTACTACTGCCACGAAGAAATCCGTTTGGGGCGTCGATACGACAAAGATCTGTACGTCGGCGTCGTTCCAATTTTGTTAGAAGATGATCGACTCCGTATCGGCGATGAGGAAACGGACGCTGCGGCAAACGTTGTGGATTACGCAGTCAAGATGCGGCGTTTCCCTGACGAGGCGTTGTTGAGCCGCCGAATAAAGCGTGGCGTGCTGACGAGCCAAGAGGTTCATGACCTCGCCGAGTGGATCGCCACGTTCCACCAGTCGGCCGCGATCTGCGACCCCGAATTCGCCGACGGATGGCCCAACTTTCTCGGTACCAATTCGCGTCAACTCTTCGATCAACTCGATGACCTGCTGATCGATGATGAGTCGCGAGCGACACTCGCGGTCCTCCGTTCATGGTCGGCGGAATTTCTTTCCGATCATCGCAATGAGATCGCAGACCGCATCCCGAACGGCTTCATTCGCGAGTGCCACGGTGATCTCCATTTGCAAAATGTGGTTCACTGGGGCGACCGCCTGATCCCGTTCGACGGTATCGAATTCAACGAACGACTTCGGTGGATCGACGTCCTCAGCGACGCGGCATTCCTATCGATGGACCTGGCCGCGAAAGGACACCTCGACCTTTCGCGTAGCTTCATCAACGCGTACGTCGAGCGAACCGGCGACTACGACTCGCTCTGTTTGCTGCGTTGGTTCCATTTCTATCGAGCACTGATCCGCGCGATGGTTCCCGCGATGCGTGCGTCCCAGTTCGACATGAGTGACGAAGAAAGCCGCGAAGCACACGAGATGACGCGGACACAACTCGACCTCGCCTATCGTTTCACCTTACGCGAGACACCGAGCTTGTGGATCACGTACGGAGTCAGCGGCAGCGGAAAAACGACGCTCAGCGAAACCGTGGTGCAGCGTCACGATTGTTTTCGTGTCGTCAGTGATGTCGAACGCAAAAGGCTCAAGGGGCTCGCTTCCACTGACCGCGTCCACGGCGATGAGATCGGTCGCCTTTACAGTGCCTCGCACACCGATGCGACCTACCGACGGATCGGCGTCCTCGCCGCACGAGTACTGCGGGCCGGATACAGCGTGATTGTCGATGCGACCTTCCTGCGACGTCGACACCGAGAACGATTTGAAACCATCGCCAAAACAGAAGGCGTCGCCTATCGCATCTTGGAATGCGAATGCGACCCACAAACGCTACATCAACGCATCGCCAATCGGATTGCACGAGACGACGATGCGTCCGACGCCGACCTCAACGTACTTGACCGACAGATCGCGCACCGAGATCCACTTTCCAAAGCAGAACGCAGTCATGTGATTCACATTCCCAATTTGGTCGACACCGTCGAGCAAATCTAGCCGCTTCTCCTCTTTATCAAGGTTCATCCCATGTTCTCGCATCTTCATACTGATTTCGGCGGACTCCGATTGACGTCTCCGGTCATTGTTGGGGCGTGTCCGATGAACACGAATGAACAAACACGAATCGCCATGCAAGACGCAGGCGCGGGTGCGATCGTCCTGCCGTCTCTCTTTGAGGAGCAGGTGATTCAGTGGAGCGTTGAGATCGGAAGGCGACTGACCGACCGTGAACGCAAGATTCTCGAGATGTCCAACCAGTCGCGTCATCACTGGGCATGCCCCGACGCGAAGTCGTATCTCGCGTTGGTCAACCGAGCTAGCTCCATGCTTTCGATTCCCGTCATCGCCAGCCTCAACGGTTTCACCGCGGGCGGATGGATGGACTTCGCCGGTGAACTGCAGGAGGCCGGTGCGTCCGCGATCGAACTGAACGTGTACCACAGTCGGGCGAAGGAATACAGCAGCGCCGCAGAGATTGAGACGACGATCCTCGATGCTGTTCGCGACGTCAACGCAGCGATCACGATTCCACTGTTCGTCAAGCTCGGACGCAACTTTACGAGCATCCCGCACCTCGCCCGGCAATTGCTTTCCGGCGCCCAAGGCATGGTCCTGCACGGGCGTGCCCCGTCGGTGGATATTTGCTTGGACACGCTGAAGCTCTCGTCGAGGTGGAGGCTCACATCCACCGAAACGGAAACCAGCAATCTCGACACGCTCATGCAGGTACACGGATTTTGCCCGGCGATGCCTCTCGCTGCGAGCGGCGGGATCGGACACCCAGACCACTTGATCAAGGCTCTTCTCGCGGGAGCGGATGTCGCCATGATCACGTCGGCAATCTATCGCGAAGGTCCCGATGTGATCCGAACGTTGCTAGACGGATTGACCGTTTTTCTCGACCGGCACCGGCTCACCAATTTGCGTGACCTGCAAACAACACGGCCGTTGGAATTCACCGACGACGAAGAACGCGCCGCCTACATCTCGGCGCTAACACAGCGACTCGACAAGATCGAAAGCGAGCACGCAACCCCGGTCTTGCACTGTGACCGATGGGGACATCCAACGTCTCCGTCATAAACCACGTTCGCTCCGCACCATAACGCGATCGGTATCTAGTCGATCGCAACCGCCAAACACCAGGGTGAAGTCCGTCGCGAAAGTCGCCAAAACTTTCGGTGATCCACGCCCCCCTGCCGAAACTCTTGGCGCGTTTCACTACCGTGAAATTTGGCTTTGACGCAGCAATCCGACGCTCACGCGTGTGAGTGACTGAACACGGGCGGATCGCTCGCGGGAAAACTTTCCTCTCCCGCTTCGTCGACCAAGTCTTCGACGTGTCGTTGCTCGGAAGCCTGTTCTTGCCATCGGATCGCGATATGCGTTGCCTCACGAACGCGATCGAGCAGATGCGAATAACGAGCCGGTGGTTGCGAAGCACAGAACTGTTCGGCCTCGTCGGCATACTGCGACTCAAGTCCTGCACGTTCACCGACATGATGAGCGACCTGTTTCAGGTGCTCGCATAGTTCCTGCCACTGCGACTGTACGAATGGGTCTTTCATCGTCAATCTCCTTTATCACTTTAAAAAAAGGCTCTACGCGATTGTGATCGAGTCATCGAGGTAAACGTCTTGGATCCGGTTGAGCAGTTCGATGCCTTCGTTCATCGGGCGTTGAAACGCCTTCCTTCCCGAGATCAGCCCCGTTCCACCGGCTCTCTTGTTAATGACCGCCGTCTTGACCGCTTCGGCCAAGTCGGACGCACCCGATGAGGCACCGCCCGAATTGATCAGCCCGGCGCGTCCCATGTAGCAATTGGCGACCTGGTAGCGACACAAATCGATCGGGTGTTCCGATGTCAACTTGCTGTAGACCAAAGGTGACGTTTTGCCAAACTTGATCGCGTTAAAACCACCGTTATTGGTCGGCAATTTCTGTTTGATAATGTCAGCCTGTATCGTCACTCCCAAATGGTTCGCTTGGCCGGTCAAGTCCGCTGAGGTGTGGTAGTCCTTGTCGGTTTTAAAGTCCGAGTTTCGCAGATAGCACCACAGAACCGTCGCCATGCCGAGTTCGTGAGCGTGCTCGAACGCTTCGGCAACCTCGACGATCTGTCGGCGAGATTCTTCCGATCCGAAATAGATCGTTGCTCCGACGGCGCAGGCTCCCATGTCATACGCCCGCTCGACAGACCCAAACATCACTTGGTCGTACGAGTTCGGGTACGTCAACAATTCGTTGTGATTGATTTTGACGAGGAACGGAATACGGTGGGCATACTTCCGACCGACCGCCCCCAACACTCCGAACGTTGAGGCGACGGCATTGCAACTGCCTTCCATCGCCAACCTCACAATGTTCTCGGGATCGAAATACTCGGGATTGGGTGCAAACGAAGCACCCGCGGAATGCTCGATCCCCTGATCCACAGGAAGAATCGACACGTACCCGGTACCCGCGAGCCGTCCATGCCCGAACAACCTCGCGAGTTGATTGACGACGCGTTGGTTGCGGTCGGTTTGACAGACAACTCGATCGACAAAGTCCGGCCCGGGCAAATTCAAATGCTGGCGATCGATCGTTGTGCTTTCGTGCTCGAGCAGAAACGCGGCATCGTCCCCCAACAAAGTCATGATTGAATCGGACATCTTTCCGCTCCCGATGTTTGAGTGAAGAAGGTTGCAACCGAAGACTCGATCACGTGATGACAATGCAACTAACGCGCCACACCCCAAAAACAACATATCTCCTTGGAAACCAAGTTTTCAGAGGAACGACGGAAGCGCGCATCGCCCACATATGCACACCATTGGGCACTGCCCATTCCGGACAACGTGGACGCGTATCCGAATAAACTTGACCAACGAAACAGCCGACGGGAATCGGCTGCGGTTGTCGTACCTGATCTGCGGAAAACGCCGACCGGCTGAATTGTTTTCAGGCCGATGCCTTCCATCCAGAGTCTACGGATTCTCGGCCACTCGCGATCGTCGTGAGGCAACGATTTTGACCACCTCCGTAATCGCAAAAACCGGCAGCGCTGCGGCGACAATCAAAGCCCATTCACGCCACCCAAGTGCCACCGTGTGCAGCCCCGGTTGCAATGCCGGGATGTAGACCGCGGCGACCTGCAGAAGCAGCGTTACCGCAATCGCTGCCAGGATCCACGGATTGCTGAACCAACCCACCGACGAGATCGGTTGGCGTAGCGCCCGAAAATTCAGCACGTTAACTTTTTCAATCACGATGATTCCGGTAAAGGCGACCGTCTGAGCCAACATCAACGTTTCTGGGTCGTCGTCGACGAGGTACCAATGGAACAGCCCGAGCGACATTAGCCCGACGTAGAGACCGAGCAACACGATCATCGCGACACCGCGGCCGCTGAGAACCGGTTCGTCGGGGTCACGGGGAGGACGT
>NZ_ANOH01000175.1 GCF_000346505.1 Aporhodopirellula sallentina SM41 | reverse complement strand
GGCCTCTCCAACACGATCGCCATGGGTGAAATCGCTACCTACTTAGGCGACCGTGATATTCGCACGAGTGCTGCCAACCGGGCAAACTCTCATATTGCAGTCGTTAACTGTGATAACGATCCTGATCCAGCTCGTCCTCAGTTCTGGGAAGCTTCCGTTCCAGTCGATGTCGCTTCGACTCGTTCCGCGGAGGGACGCGGATACCAATGGGCGGTCGCAAACATGATGCAGACTGGATTCGTTACCGTGAAACCACCAAACTCGCTCACCTGTGCCGGAAATGCTCGGCAAGCCGGGGTCTATGGTGCGAGCAGCTATCACCAGGGCGGCGCCCATGTCCTGATGGGAGACGGTGCAGTCAAGTTTATCACTGATTCTATCGAGGCGGGTAATCAACAGGCTCCCAACGTGCGGACCTCCAGTGGCCCGGGGGTGAAAAGTCCTTACGGCCTATGGGGTGCCCTCGGGACACGGGCCGCTCGCGAAGTGATCAGCGAAGAATTCTGATCGTATTTTTGTCGACGCCGCAACCGTGCCGTAAGAGTCATCGCCGAAAGACGGCGATGGCTCGGAAGGGACAAGGCGATCCAAAATTCAATATGCCGATGAATGTCCTCTGCATCTGTGTTGATGCCTAACGCCTCCGCGTGACCTAGGCGCGAACATCAACGTCCGGTCGAAATAGGTCAGTGGCCTTGTTGTAAAATTTCGAGAGACCTGACGCGACCTTTTAGGGTCGCTTGGCTTCTCGACAACTGCGAACCAAGAATGAATACGGGCTCAAATGTGTGTCAGGAAAAACATTTGGGTTTCTTCGTGGCGTCCATGGCTCGCTAACATTTTTTGATTCAGTAACCGAATTCTTGATTCACTACCCTAAATATCCGACAGTAAGAAACCAATGTTTATTAGAAGTATTTGCTTGTTGTTTGTATTCGCCGGCATCGCGTTCGTGGGGTGTGATGGTGATTCCAGCACCGTGATCGCGCCACCCGAGGGAGCACGCGAAATGACCCCTGAAGAGCTTGCAGAATTCAACGCCAACGCGGCGGCGGATATGGAACCTGTTATTCAAGACTAGTGATCTAAGACGGCTTACCTTCAGGGTCGCAATCTCGGCAACAGTATCGGTAGGCCTCGTAATTCAACGAAATTCTTGGCCGCTTTCGCCGCGAGTTGAACCCTGATGTTTTCTGTGCCAATTCACTAGACATTTAATTCATGCATGCGGTGTCGGGAATTGCAGAATTCGCGCGCCGTAGGGGATCTCGAGTGAATCCTTCAGCATCGGTAGGTATACGGCAACGACGAGAATTGCTGTTTCTTTGAGCATTGCTCTCCGCTGAAAGTGTTTAGGGGAAACGCAAGTTGTCAAAGCGTTTTCAACTGAAACCCAGCGTTCCTCATTTCAAAGGTTTTTAGATGGCACTTCGACAAGTTTTCCTGCTGGTTCTTGCAGTCGCCTCAGTCGACGCCGCACGTGCCGCTAGTCCAACCAGGGAACCATCCTCGTCTCCTGCGCGACCCAACGTCCTTTTTATCTTGGCCGATGACCTCGGGCTGCATGACATCTCGGTGGAAGGCAGCACGTTTTACCAAACACCAAATATTGATGAACTTGCTCTCGGTGGCGCACGGTTCACCAACGGTTACGCGAATTGCCAAGTTTGCAGCCCATCGAGGGCCAGCATCCAAACCGGAAAATACCCGCCCCGTCACGGTGTGACCGATTGGATCGGAGCCGGTGCAGGGAAGGGCAAATCTCTCGGCGAACGGTTGTATGCACCTGAGTACGCTCTTTCGCTGCCACTCAAAGACACGACCATCGCCGAAGCGATGCGAGACGCCGGCTACACAACGTTCTTTGCCGGAAAATGGCACTTGGGCGGTGAAGGTTCGTGGCCTACCGATCACGGTTACCAGATCAATCGCGGTGGTTTCGATCGCGGAGGGCCTCCGGGCGGTTACTTCTCGCCCTACCAAAACCCACTACTCGAAGACGGCCCCGATGGCGAATCGTTGCCCCTACGTCTAGCGAGCGAAACGTCGCAGTTCATCCGCGAACATCAAAACAAACCCTTCTTCGCGATGCTGTCCTTCTACTCAGTTCACGGGCCGATCCAAACGAGCAAACCGTTGTGGGAAAAGTATCGTGCGATTGCCGCCGAAGGAACACCACCATCCTCGCGTTTCAAAGTCGATCGCACCATGCCGGTTCGCCAAGTTCAAGACCACCCGGTCTACGCCGGGATGATGGAATCCATGGATACCGCCGTCGGCAAGGTCCTCGAAACGCTCCGTGACTGTGGTTTGGATGAATCAACGATTGTTGTCTTTACCGGCGACAACGGTGGAGTCTCCTCCGGCGACGGATTCTCGACGAGCAACCTGCCCCTGCGTGGCGGCAAAGGACGCCAGTGGGAAGGCGGCATCCGCGAACCGTTTTACATCCGTTATCCCGAAAAAATCAAACCAGGCACCATCTGCGATTACCCCGCCACCGGCGCGGACTTTTATCCGACCATCCTCGACCTCTGCGGCCTGCCTCTTCTACCAAAACAACACATTGATGGAGTCGCACTCACTCCCGTGATGCAAGGCGAACAACTGCCCGAACGTCCGCTGTTTTGGCACTACCCACACTACGGCAATCAAGGCGGTGAGCCAAGCTCGATCATTCGCAAGGGTGATTGGAAACTCATCCACTATTACGAAGACGGCCATAACGAACTCTATAACCTCGCCGATGACCCCGGCGAAACCAACGATCTCTCGCTGCACATGCCGGTCACCGCGAAACGTCTCGCCAACGAACTGGAGGCTTGGCTCAAAGAAATCGACGCACGCTTTCCAGCCGCCGATCCGTCATTCGACCCGGTCAAAGCCGAGGCGAAAGCGATTCGCTACCAAACCACGTTCAAACAACGTCTCGAAAAAGCTCACGCTGCGATGCTCGACCCAAATTGGAAGCCCAACGCCGATTGGTGGGGCAGCATGGTAACGAATGACTAAGCGAACCATCAAAACAGACGCCACCAAAAGCCCTAGGTCCAAATAGCGCACAAAAAGTGAGGCAAAAAGGACCTCGACCGGTTGTGAAGAGGGTGCCGCGCAACAACTGCGTACCACCGTTTCCAAGCCGGTTTGGTTTCCCCACCAAGCCAACCGACCCACCCCGCACGTTCATCCCTGCGGAGAATCGGTGGCTTCCCTTCTCTATCAAAGTAGAAAGCGATGAACACGAAGAGCACTGCTCGAGTTTGGCAACAACCCATCACGATCCCTACTTATGGAATCGGCTCTCCCGATCCGAACCCGATGTTCCTCGACAAACGGGTGTACCAAGGCAGCAGCGGCGCGGTCTATCCATTGCCGGTGATCGACCAAATCGAAGACGAGAAACACGATAAAGAATGGCAGGCCGTTTTCCTCGAAAACGATTACCTGAAGGTCATGGTCCTGCCTGAACTCGGCGGCCGCATCCAAATGGCGTTGGACAAGACCAACGACTATCACATGGTCTACTACAACCAAGTGATCAAACCTGCGTTGGTCGGACTCGCCGGTCCGTGGATCAGTGGCGGCATCGAGTTCAACTGGCCGCAACACCACCGCCCCAACACTTACGGACCTGTCGATTTCCAGCTCGAACAAGGCGAAAACGGCGAAGCCACTGTTTGGTGCCACGAAATCGATCGCATGCATCGCACCGAGGTCCGCTACGGCATTCGGTTGTATCCGGAACATGCCTACATCGAAATCGATGCTCACCTGACCAACCGGACCTCGCTGCCACAAACCTTCCTGTGGTGGGCCAACCCGGCCGTCGCGGTCGACGACAATCACCAATCGATTTTCCCACCCGATGTCAGTGCAGTGATGGACCACGGCAAACGGGATGTGTCGACATTCCCGATCGCGACAGGCACCTACTACAAAGTCGATTATTCCGAAGGCGACGACCGTTCAGGCGATCAAACCGGAACGGATATCTCACGTTATCGCAACATCCCTGTGCCGACGTCCTATATGGCGTACAAGAGCGACTATGACTTTGTCGGCACTTACGATCACGGACGGCAAGCCGGTTTGCTGCATGTTTGCGATCACCACGTCAGTCCCGGCAAAAAGCAATGGACGTGGGGCAACGGTGATTTCGGCCAAGCCTGGGATCGCCACCTCACCGATGAAGACGGCCCCTACATCGAATTGATGTGCGGCGTCTACACTGACAACCAACCCGACTTCACTTGGTTGATGCCGGGCGAAGAGAAGTCGTTCCAGCAGTACTTCATGCCTTACAAAGGCATCGGTGTGATCGGCAACGCAACGACCGATGCGGCGATTGGCATGGACGTCACCGAAAGCCGTGCCGACGTTCGTTTCTATACCACGCGTCGAAACGACTGCGTCACCGTCAATCTGCAATCGCAAGGCAACACGATCGCTGAGTCGAGCTGCCCGTCAGATCCAAACCGTCATATCGAACGGTCCTTCGACCTGCCCTCGGCGATCCCAGCGAGCGAACTGACCGTGACGCTCCGTGACGCCGACGGGAAAACGCTCGTCACGTGGACACCGCCATCGGGTCCCGTTCACGAAGTCCCCGCACCGGCCAAAGCCATTGACGCCCCGGAACAACTCGACTCGACGGAGTCCTTGTTCCTCGCCGGACAGCATATTGAGCAGTACCGTCACGCGACCCGTCGTGCGATGGACTACTACGACGAAGGCTTGCGTCGTGATGAGGGCGACGCGCGGCTGAACAACGCCAAGGGCAAACTGCTTTTGCGACACGGCCAATTCGCCAAGTCGATCGGCTACTTTGAACGGGCGATCGAAAGGCTCACGCGGCACAACCCTAACCCTTACGACGGCGAACCGCTCTACAACCTCGGCGTGGCGCAAACCATGCTCGGCAATGACGAGGCCGCGTTCGATGCGTTCTACAAAGCAACCTGGAATGACGAATGGGTTTCCGCCTCGTTCTTTGAACTGGCCCGCTTGGCGACCAAGATGGGCAAACGCCAAGACGCGATCAACTATTGCCAACGATGTCTCGATCGCAACGTGCATCACACCCAGGCCGCACATCTGCTCACCTACCTCCAACGAGACACGGCCGAGCACGCCGACCATCTCGACCTTGAACTCCAGAACAACGCGTTCAATTTCGGTATCCAGTGGGAACGTGCGGTCGCGACAGACGACTACGCCACGTTCGATTCTCTCACCCGACAAGACCCCAACACGGTCTTGGAAATTGCGATCGACTACGCCGCGTTTGGTGAATACGAGACGGCATCGAATATCCTCTCGCGTTTGATCTCGCAGAGTGAGGACAAAACCGTCCCTGCGATGATTCGGTATCACCTCGCACACTGTCTCGAAAAGATCGGCAACAGCGACGAAGCGACTGCACAGCGGCGGATCGCACGATCGATCGGAACGGGTGACATTTTCTTTGCAAACAAACTCGAAGACATCGCGGTCCTTCAATCGGCAATGGAATCTGCCAACGGCGATCCGATCGCTGCCTATCAACTCGGCAACCTTTGGTACGACCGTCGCCAGTACGACGACGCGATCGATTGCTGGGAGAAATGCGTGGCCGAGGATGCTTCGTTCGCGACCGCATGGCGTAATTTGTCGCTCGCGTATTTCAACCAACGTGGCGACCAAGATCGAGCACTCGACGCGATGGAAACCGCGTTCCGGTTGAGCCCGAACGACCCTCGCATCCTGTTTGAACTCGACCAACTCTGCCTGCGAATCGGTGAATCACCCAACGAACGACTGGACCGATTGAGCAATCATCGCGACTTGGTTGACCAGCGTGATGATTTGTATCTGCAGCTCTGCACGCTCGACAACCTGACCGGTCATCATGACTCGACGTTGGACCTCTTGATGCGTCGCAACTTCCGTCCGTGGGAAGGTGGCGAAGGCAAGGTACCGGCGCAGTACGTGACCGCGCTAGTACAACTCGCGCAGAAAGCTAGCGACGAGAACAATCCTTCCCAAGCAATCGACTATCTCGAGCGAGCCCTTCAGTGGCCACACAATTTGGGTGAAGGCAAACTCCAAGGAATCCAGGAGAACGAGATTCAATACCATCTCGGCTGTGCTTACGAAGCGATGGGCGAATCGGCAAAAGCTGCCGAATGGTTCAACGCAGCCAGCGAAGGGCTCAGCGAGCCCAGTTCGGCGATGTACTACAATGACCAACCGCCGGAAACGATCTTCTATCAAGGCCTCGCTCAAGCGAAACTCGGCAACCAAGACGAAGCCACCAAGCGATTCGAACGCTTGATCGAATACGGGAAACGCCACTTCAACGACGACGTCACGATCGATTACTTTGCCGTTTCGTTGCCGCACTTCCTAGTCTTCGAGCCCGATCTGAAACAGAACAACCAGATTCACTGTCGATTCATGATCGCGTTGGGATCACTCGGATTGGGACGGATCGCCGAGGCGCAACAGCAATTCAGCGAGATCCTCAGTGCGGACCCGGCTCACCTCGGTGCGACGCTCCATCGCTCACGCGAATTGAATAAGCTAACCAAACCACAGGGCACCTACGCGGCGCAGGCCTAAAACCTTCCTACGCGTGCCGGTCGGCGATCGGCAGCGATGTTTTGGGAGCACAGAGTCCATCGCCTAACGTTCGACGGGGAACCGATTCACAACGAATTCGGATCGGCTCCCAACATGAATCCACCACCGGCGCAGCAGGTCATGAAGCCCCCGCAAAAGCGCCGGCCAGTGAATTCATGAGTGAGCAGTGAATTCATGGGTGAGCAGTGAATCCATGGGTGAGCATTGAATCCATGGGCGAGCTATCCACCGGATTCTCTGCTACCCTGCATCGCAACGACGCCTCCCCCCATCCCCACCCAAACAACGAAGGCGACTCCTTTGGGAAACGCAACCTCCTACAACCTCGGATACCTGTTTCGAATTTCCCTCGTCGCCGCGTTGGGTGGACTGCTCTTCGGATACGACTGGGTGGTAATCGGTGGCGCGAAAGCTTTCTACGAACCGTACTTTGATCTCGTCGGGGAAGACAAAGCGTGGATGTCCGGCTGGGCGATGAGTTCGGCGCTCGCCGGGTGTTTGGGCGGTGCGATCGTTTCCGGAGCGATCACCGATTCGATCGGCCGAAAGAAAGTCCTCATCATCGCCGCGCTACTGTTTACGGCATCGGCGATCTGGACCGCGTGCTCGTATAGCTTCTTCGTCTTCATCATCGCACGCATTTTAGGTGGGGTCGGCATCGGACTGGCGTCCAACGTTTCGCCGATCTACATCGCCGAGGTTTCTCCCTCGTCGCTGCGTGGTCGGTTTGTTTCGATGAACCAATTGACAATTGTCATCGGGGTGTTGGCGGCGCAAATCGTCAATCTCCTGATCTACAACTACGCTCCGGTCGACCGCGAAGCCACCACGGACGTCATTCTGGATTCGTGGAATGGTCAGTATGGATGGCGTTGGATGTTCGCCGCAGA
>NZ_ANOH01000174.1 GCF_000346505.1 Aporhodopirellula sallentina SM41 | reverse complement strand
TGCTCGATGACGATCCCGACGATGTCCGCGGCAGCAAGCCGGCTGAGGTCATGATGGACGTCACCAGCCGCCGGCGTCGGCGGAGCGGATCGCCGATCAAGACGATTCTCGGCGTGGCCGTTGGTGGACTGTTGTCGTTGCCGATCGTCGGGACGATCCTGCATTTCCTCGGTCAAGATATCCCGGTCATCAGCGATGTCTTGCCGCGTATCGGCGGATCGAACACCCAGGTGCGTGCGAACACTCCGATGCCGCTCGACAATTTCGAACCGCGGATTGTGGAAGACGACATGCAAGCGAACGAGCCGGTGACCGGACGGTCGATCGGTGAGGAACTGAGCGACGAGACGGCGGGAGACACGACACCTGACCCAGCCGCGTCGGCTCTGGAGGAAATCACCGGAGCCCCAGTCATGGCGGCGGACGCCGGCAACCAAACCGATTCGTTCACACCGCCGGCGGACGATAGTTTCGGCAGCGAGTCAACCGCGATCGAAGACATCGGAGCCGGTGAAATGGTCGACCCGATCGCGAGCGGCGACCCGGTCGGTGCTGATCCCGCCGATACCGCCACCGACGAGTTGGGGCTGCCTGATTCGTTCTCGCCCGAGCCGCCTGTTGCCGAGAGTGCGGATTCTCCATCGGGTTTTGATCTCCCCGGGGCTGGCTCGGATTCCGATGATTTGTTCGGCGACTCGTCCGCGATTGAGGAAATGTCCAGCGAGGACGTGGCTGCCGATCCGGCCGACATGAGTTTGCCGACGCTGCCCGAAACACCGGCTTTCGACGTCACGGCCGAGGTCGCTCAGGTGAGTTCGACTCTTGATGCGATTTATCAGATGGATGCGAACGATCCACAGCGAAACGAACAAATTCAAAACGCGTACGAGTCGCTCTCACGTCTCGCCGGTGAGGTGCCTGCCGATTCGGTATCGCAGCTCCAACCGGTGCTTCGCGATCTAGCGTCAAACGTGGGCGTGGTGGTCGCGTTCGCGAAGACTTCGCCCGAGTGGATTGCCAAATCGAGCGAAGAGCGGGGCGGCGATGGAGCGTTGGTGGTCGGCAAGATGTCCGGTGGACCGGGAGCCGAGACATTCCTGTTGAGTAACAAACAAGAGGTACCGGTAACCCTGCCGCCGAATACCGATTCCTCCCCGAGCGGCATCCAGATCGGTCTCGGTCAGGTCCAAGGCAGCGGCCGAAACGCGACCCTGTCGCTAGACCTCCTGCAAGGCGTCTCGCAGTAGAGCAAAACACGTACGCCCGCCTCTCTCCGAGACGGACAATCCACGGTCGTCTCACGAGGGAATCAAAAGACATCGGTATATCGTGCTAACCATCGCCTGTCCTCGGTCTTGGAAAGACCGAGCTACGTGGGTGAGCCGAACGGCCGTCAGGCCTCGGGTGGAAACGCGGATCGATTTTCCAGTCCCAACCTGCCGAAAACCCGAGTGCTCACGCACTTCGGCTCACTGCTAGGGGCGAGCTGTCACGTAGGTCCGCATCTCCGAGGCGGACAATCCACGATC
>NZ_ANOH01000173.1 GCF_000346505.1 Aporhodopirellula sallentina SM41 | reverse complement strand
GTGTCATGCGGAGCATGACCTACACGCTGGTTTGTGGTTCTGTGAGCCGAAGTGCGTGAGCACTCGGGTATTGGGCGGGTTCGGTGTTTTGTATCGTTCGACGCTTCCA
The DNA here is from genome assembly GCF_000346505.1 of Aporhodopirellula sallentina SM41. Classification (GTDB taxonomy): domain Bacteria; phylum Planctomycetota; class Planctomycetia; order Pirellulales; family Pirellulaceae; genus Rhodopirellula; species Rhodopirellula sallentina. Next base: position 3,389 of record NZ_ANOH01000173.1, on the reverse strand, counting down.
CCCGAGGCCTTACGGCCATTCGGCTCACGCACTGAGTGGTCCCGGGCTCTGAGGTTGGCAACCTTGCGCTGCATTCTTTGCGATCAACTCAGCGGGTAAACGCGGCGGCTCAGAACAGTAGCGAGTCTTCGATTCGTTCGTCGTCGTCGAAACTGTCGTCGTCCGCGAAAACGAGATCCACCGCGTTTTGCCATGGCGCCGTCATCGGTTCCGAATCGGCTGGGTTGGAATTGAGCAGGTTGATGACCATCAGCGCGTCGAGTGCGGAGACCGTTCCGTCTGCGTTGACGTCCTCGTCATCGATGGGTGTTCCCGTTTGAGACGATGCGTCGGTCGCTTCTCCTGACGCGTCGATAGCGTTGAGTCGGTTGATGACCCGGAGTGCATCGATCGCCGTGATCAATCCGTCGCGGTTGACGTCATAGATGACTTCGCCTTCGCCACGCTGCGGGTCTGGTTCGCTGTCGCCGATTCCGCCTCCACCTGTGCCGGTTCCTCCGCCGCCAGGCAATCCCCCGGTAGGTGATAGGGAACTCGGTTCGGTGGTTTCGATCAGCGGGATGCCAGGCTCTTCTACCGGGCCGAACACCTCCAACTCTTCGCTATCTTCGAACGAGACGTTGGAGTCGGAAATGATGATCCCTTGCAACCAAGTGAGCACGTCTTTCTGTGCCCCGCCGTCAACGAGAGCCTCGCAGTTGCGGACGATGTCCAATCCGATCTGAACGCAGATGTCGCCCGGAGGCACGGTGTCTTGGTTGCCGCCGTCGAGGAGTTCGCCGCCTTCGGGGAAGTCGTCGTCGGATCCGAAGTTGCGATCGGAGAACAGCACATCGTTTCCATTGCGACCGAACAATTGGTCGACGTCGGGACCTCCCGCCAAGGCATCTTGGTTGGAACCGCCTAACAATGTGTCATCGCCCTCGCCGCCGTTGAGCACGCTAACCGCATCGTTGCGAAGCGAAACTTGATCGTCGCCGTCGAGCCCATCGATTCGTACGAACTCGACGTTCGTGGTTTCAATCGGTTCGATCGTCCCGTCAGTGCTGTCGCCGACGGTGATCCGGTCGTCCAGGTCGGTGCCAACGATCTCGAGCCGATCGGTGCCGGCGGCACCCGCAGGATCTCCGCCGTCAAACCGGATCGCTTGGTTGCTGTTGCTGATACCGAACGCGATGTCGCTGCTGATGGTCAGCACGTCGTCAGCGGACCCGGTGTTGATTTGTATTGTTTCAACGTTCTGTGAGTCGACGACCTCGTTGCCAATGGTCGCCCGGGCCGATTGGTCTGCCGCTGGCAACGTGGTGGCCAAGACTCCCTGGCCTTGCTGCGTGATGGCGTAGCGGAGGTCGAGCGGCACGGTGGAGGATTGGGCGTTGATGTTGATCGTGTCACCGACAGCCTGACCGGATACGCTGCCTTCCGATGCGAGGCCTGCCCCGTCGACGGTGGTTCCTTCGACAAACGTGCGAGTCGCCGCACCGTTGCCGCCGCCGTTGATCAGCAGTTCCCGCGTGCGAGCCTGTGCGTCTTGGCCGGTCGCGTTGATCGGGTCGTTGTTGATTCGCCCAAGGAAGCCCGCCGCGTCGGCGCCGTCTGCGTTGAGATCAAACGTATCGTTGTCGGCGCCGCCGTCGAGTTCGATGACGGTCTCGAAGAAAACTTCGTTGACGGTGAAGCTGTCTTCGCCCGCGCCGCTCGCGACGTGGATGACCGCGGTTTGGTCGGTTTGGGAAGGCGTCAACGCGGTGCCGCCGCCGAGTGTGATCTGGTCAATCGCCGCACCAGTGTCGATGTCGATGCCTGACCCGGTGCCGCGGTTGATGACGGCGACGCTATCGAGTCCATCGGCAGTGGTCACCGACGTCACGCTGCGGGCACCGGTCGTTAGCAGGGTGATGTTGTCGTTGCCTGATTCGGTTGCGAGTTCCAGGATGCTGTCGTTGCCGGTCGTTTCAATCGTGACCGTGTCGTTGCCCGGGTTGGTGTCGAGCGAAACGATGTTGCCGTTTACGGTGGAGGCGACGTTGACGGTGTCGTCGCCGGAACCTGTTTCGACGTTGACCGTCTCGACGGTTTGGTACGTGATGACGGCGGTGGCGGCGACCGCGGTGCGTTGGAACGTGGTCGACGTGAGTTCGTACGCGTTGTCGGCAACGCTCGCCTCGTCACTGATGTTCAGAACATCGCCGGGGACGCTGCTCGCGGTCACCGTGACCGCATCTGCGTCCGGTCGTCGTTGTGCGGTCGCTGATGCGGTGACCGGTGTGGCGTTATTATGGGCGTTGCCGATGATCGTTACATCGCCGAGCAATCCGTCGAGTGTACCGGAGTTGGCATCGGCGTCCGACGAGATGTTGAAGACGTCGGTGTCGTCGCCTCCGTCGGCGATGATCGGGTTGTCCGCGTCGGTCGACTGGATGTTGAAGGTGTCGTTGCCGAGCATTGCCAGGATCGTGATCGGTCCGAGCGTGTTGTCGTCGTAGTTGAGCGTGTTCGCATTGATGCTGATCGCGTCGTCGGTTACCAAGATGACGTCATCTGCGTCGGTCGCCAACAACGAGCAGAGGTTTCCCCCGACGTTGACGCCGAACGCATTGTTGGTGATCGATCCTTCCGCGATGAAGTACGACAATCCGCACTTGTCGTTGCCGTCGATGACCGAGTTCAAAACGTTCATGGTGCCAAGGTTGTTGAACGCACCACCGCCGGAAGCGAGTCCTGAGCTGGCGGTGTTGTTCGTCAAGGTGACACCGTCGAGCGTGAGTGTCCCGACTTCGTTGAAAGCACCTCCGCCGCCTTGTTGGGCTCCGGTTCCAAACGCGGTGTTTGAATCGATGGTTGTCCCCGTGGCTGTCATGACGCCGCCCCCGTTCCACAGCCCGCCGCCTTCTTGATCGGCACGGTTGTTTTCGAACGAGCCGCCGTTGATGTTCGTGCTGCTGAGCACGCCGCTGGCATGAATTCCGCCGCCATTGACGCCGGTCGTGTTGCCTTCGCTGGCAGTCGGTCCGCCGACGGTGACTCCGGTGAGCGTGACGTTGCCCGCATTGTTTTCGATCCCGCCTCCGGCACGTGCGGCTTCGTTTGCCGCGATGGTCGTGTTGTCGATCGTGACCGTTCCGCCGACGGTCATCACGCCTCCGCCGTTACCGTTGTTTGTCGTCGCGAGGTTGTCGGTGATGGTCGCGCTATCGATGTCCAGTGTTCCGCCGTCGTTGAAGACGCCGCCACCGCCTTGATCGTTTCCGGCGTTCGCGTTGGAGTTGGCGGTGTTTTGGGTGACGGCGGTGCCGTCAATGTTCAGCGTGCCGGTGCCGTTCCAGATCCCGCCGCCTTCCTGGGGTGCGGTGTTCAGTTGAACCGTCCCGCCTGTTACGGTCACGTCG
>NZ_ANOH01000172.1 GCF_000346505.1 Aporhodopirellula sallentina SM41 | reverse complement strand
AACAGGATCTTTAACAAGATCCACTACCGCCGCCCCGCAGCCTCACTTGCCTCGGAATAACTACTACCATCAATTCCAGCGTCCGGTTTGTCGAGCGCGAATCCGCTGGTCCGCATCCGTCAGCAAACGCAAGACGTCTCGGTACCTACGCGACACCGACGTCAGCGTTCGGGTGTCGTTGATCGCTCGGCGGCACTCTCGGCGAAGGGCACACGCGTGTCGAGCCAGCAGACGCCGGTCTTCCGCCGACCGAACCTCGACGGCGAGGTTGCCGATCACTTCCATCATCTGCAGCGACGCGTTGCGATCCGCCGCCACGTAGGGTCGCAGTTGATCAAAAATGAGCGACGCGAACGCTCGGAACGAAGTCGGCTCGGCGATCAATCTCAATTTCTGGTCATCGTCATAGCGATGAGGTGACGGCAATTCACGGTCCGCCAACGTTTCCAATGCCGACTGCAGCCAATCCATGCAACTGATCGCGGTGAAAGGATCGTTCACCCCCGGTGACAATGCACGCATCGCCACCTCAACGAGTTGGTTCACTTGGAACCGCAAATCCTGCGTCGCCGTACGCTGCGCGCCGTACACAAACATCGCCGAGATATCCTCTGCCGCCTCCTCGCTCAATCGTTCCTTCGGAGACGCCAGCAACAACACCGTCTTTGACGTCACAAAATCACCCGGGCTGACCTGAACATGCAGCACGAGGTCATGACGCGACGCCAAATCGAGCAAGCCATCTCCGTCGATATACTCCAGGTACCCGGTCCCTTCCGACACGACTTTCTCAGCCGACTCGTCAAACCAGGGCGGCAACACCACCGGGGCGTCGACTTCGCAATCGGCGTCCGTCGGCTCGCCAACCCGGGCAGGAAATTGGCGGTCGATCTGCGAATTCAATCGGCGACCGACGCGGGCAACAATGTTCGAGACATGGATGGTTTCAGGGACGTGATGAATAAAAAAGATCAACACACCGACGCTGGCGATCGCCATCCCCACACCAACGATCATGGCGACGTGAGGCACAAACGCCCCCAACAACTCGAGCTGCTCCGCCTCGGCAACGGACAGCCCCGGAGGCGGCGATTCCGCGCTGCGAACCGTCCGCAACACCATCAGACAATACAAGAACGTCGAGATAAACACGCCCAACGTGAACTGGTTCGCCTTGTCGCTCATAAAGTTATTGAGCAACCGCGGCCCGACCTGCGACGTTGTGTGAGAGATCGACAAGATCGTCATCGAGAAAGTCACGCCGGCGACCGTGATCATCGAACCGGCAACCGTCGACAGGACCGCTCGCGCTCCCTCGGGCTCGTTGCCGTAGAGCCAATTCGTGTTGTTAATCCAACTCGTGCCGAGCCGATAATCCAACGCGGTGGTCAGAAACGACAGCGTGATCGCACCGATCGCCATCAATAGGGGCACAAACCAATAACTGGCTTTTATCTTCGCCCACAACGTGATCAAGATGGCTTTCATAGTCGGTCAAAAACCCGATTCGAATCCGTGGCATTGGACGAGGGAACAAATCCTTGATGCGCAAGTCGAGTGAGGGATTCCTTGCGTCATCCACTACAAAGCCACCCGAAGACTACGCTGCGGCAGACCTCTAACCGCTATCTTAGCCAACCGCACTCGCACCGCGTTTGATTTCTTTGACCACGCGGACCGCCCCGTTCTCCGGCCGGATTCCGTGACCATATTTCATCGCGTAAACCTGGGTCGCCTCCGCACCGAGCAGAACGATCATCGCGGAGTAGTACACCCATACGAGCAACACGGCTAACGAGGCCGCCGCGGCACCGAGTTGTGCTCCAGGATCGCTGTACGAGAAATACAACTCCAGCCCCCATCGGCCGAGCAAAAACAGGGTGGTCGTAATCACCGCGCCAACGAAAACATCACGCCATCGCACCTCCGCATCGGGCATAAATTTGAAGATTGCCGCGAAGATGATCAGTACGACCAATCCTTGCACCGCGAAGTTCACCGCAGACGCAGCCATGCCGGACATACCAATCCATCCGCCGAGTTGTCCACCGATCGCCGCGAGCACAGACGAAACAACTAGCGAAACCAACAGCAAAAAGCCGAGCCCCAAAATCATCGCAAAGGAGAGCAATCGTTTGACGAGAAAATTCTTCCACCCCGTCGATTCAGGATCCGGCTGGACTTCCCAAACCTGATTGAGTGCCGCTTGCAACGCAGCAACCACGCCGGTCGCTCCGACGACAATCCCGGCAAAACTCAGCAGTGTCTTCCACCACTTGCCGCTAGCCTGATCGTTATTCTCGAGAATCGTCGAGACTTGTTCGGTCGCCGCTTGGTTGCCCAGCATCTGAGCCGCTTGGCTGGTGAGGACCTGCTGAGCCTGCGCTTCGGCTTGTTCGGTGTCGTACATCACCGACAAACCGAACGTTAGCACCGTGAGAAGCAGATACAGCAATGGCGGCAATGCGAATGCGGTGTAGTAGGCGAGAGCCGCCGCCAACGTACTGCAATTGTTTTTAGAAAACTCGTTGAAAGTTTGCTTGAAAAAGTCCATGGGTGCGGGCCCGTTGCGATCGGTGGGTAATGTCTGTGACATGGCCAATCGCGCGAAATGAGAACGCATCGACCATCGTTACTTTTCAGAACGATGGCACGCAAATGCCGCGCCAAACCTCGAACTAGTGAATCCGCGCCCCTAGCTGGATTCGCCCGAATTCAGACCACACACCGACTGCGAACCTCCGAAGTCGTGGCGACGCCGGCTACGGTTTGATTTGCCCCCCCCGAAGCCTCCCCGGCTACGGGTCGGTTTGCGAAATCAAATCGCGGCCGCAGAACTGACTCGCGAGACGGCCCACCGAAAGGGGACACGCATCAATCGATCAGCAACTGA
>NZ_ANOH01000171.1 GCF_000346505.1 Aporhodopirellula sallentina SM41 | reverse complement strand
GTGGCGACCAACCACAGACCAAAGAAGCAATCAACCCGATCCGTCAATCACTCGAACTCTCTCATCGACAAACTCTGACGCGACTCGCTGGCCTGGAATCGAAACAAACCAAGTTGCTAGACCCAAAGAGAGAAACTGCTCGAGGACCTCAACCAACTCAACCACGACGACGTCGACCTGACGCAGTTGAACTGGGAGGCAACCTTAGCGGAGGCGGAATACCTTCGCGCCGCCGAAGCCCGCGACAACGCGAAGATGATCGACAAGCTCTCCTCGGGACGCGTGACCGAAATCGCTGTTGTTCAAGACGCCAGTCTCGGACTTAAGAAAGTCAAACCTCAACGGGCCATCTTGGCGATCCTTGCGGCCGCCCTGGCAGTCGCGATCGGAGTCTTCCAAGCGGTCGCCCGCAGCCTGCTGTTTGATTCGCCCAACTCAGCGAACACAGACCACCGCAAGAAGATTCCGGCTCCCGAGGCACGCATCGACCGTGCTCATCATCACTCGCCCGAAACGCAGCAAACGCGAGACACCGCGGACGCAGCGACCGAACGCCTGCGGTCAACTTCGTCGATAGAAGATGAATTTGCCGATTCCGCTTCTGTACCAGGGGTCCCCCGATAACTATTGTTTGTCGCGTACGCTCTCGCGACGACAACATCGCGGCGGAATTCCCAATCACCGCTGCTTCATTCACGTATTCGCCCCCTGCTTTGCATGCGCATCCTTCTCGTCCATAGCTATTATCGCCTGCGCGGCGGGGAGGACGTGGTTTTTGAAGCCGAAACAAAGATGCTCGAGTCGTTCGGTCACGAGGTGTTCTGCTACACGAAGAACAACGAGGACCTGGTAGGCCAAAGTCGCCTCACCAATGTCAAAAACACGATTTGGAATCAATCCGTCGCCAATGAGATCACCGCGTTAATCGACCAACACGGTATTGAGATCGTCCATTTCCATAATACTTTTCCGTCGATCTCTCCCTTGGCGATCCGAGCGGCACATCAAGCCGGTGCGGTCACCGTGCAAACGCTCCACAACTCGCGACCACTATGTGCCGCCGGCGTCTGCTACCGCGATCACCAACCCTGCACCGATTGCGTTCAAACCCCCTTCGGGTACTCCGCGATTCGACATGCATGCTTTCACGACAGCCGCATGGCGACCGGCGCGGTGGTGTTGAAGAATTACATCCATCGCGTCCGAAACACGTATCTCAATTTCCTCGACGTGGCCATCGCCCCCACACACTACATCCGCGAGCGATACCAGGCATCGACCGTACCGTATTGCCCAATCGCAGTGAAACCACATTTCCTGGAAACCAACCTGACCGAGGGCGACGGAAGCGGCGGCTACGCGATGTTCGTCGGGCGTCTGAGTGAAGAAAAAGGTCTGCGAACACTTCTCGACGCGTGGCCGAAACTGCAACAACAATTGGACCTGAAAATCGTCGGCAAAGGTCCACTCGAAGACGAGGTCCGAGCTCGATCATCGCAGCATACCGATCCGAATGACGCCCCTAATGCGGGCAATCAAATCACATACCTCGGTCAACTCGGTCAGGAACAGGTCTACGACGCAATCGGCAACGCCGCCTTGCTGGTTCTCCCCTCACACTGCGCCGAATCGTTCGGACGAGTCGTGATTGAAGCGTTTGCAAAGGGGACACCTGTTGTTTGTGCGAACCAGGGAGGCCAAGCGGAACTGGTTCACCCGAGCGTCGGCGGGACTTTCCAAAGTGGTGACGCAATCGACCTTGCCAAGGTCATCGACTCCCTGGTTAGCGCCCCTGACCGCTCGCTCTCCGCAATGCGGGCCGATGCCCGTCGCGAATACGAACGGCACTACACCGCAGAGATCAATCACGAACAACTCCAACGGATCTACACCGACGCCACCAAACGACGTTGGCCCGATCGAGCAACGGTTAACGACGAACCGGAACACCATTCCGTCCGCCCCAAACGCATCGATCCGATGTCCCCTTCGCTCAAATCCAGACGCAACACTCCCCAAGAATCTGATGTCCAACGCGATACTAACGACGAGCTGGGACGACGGGCATCCACTGGACCTGAGACTCGCTGATCTCCTGGAAAGTCATGGCATTCAGGGGACGTTTTACATCCCTCGCCAATCACAACTCGCGACGCTCGGCGAAGCCGACGTATCCAAACTGTCCGATCGATTCGAGATTGGGGGGCACACGCTCGACCATCTCGCGTTGACCAGCCTGCCTGACGAAGAGGCGTCTCGACAGGTCCGCGAGTGCAAAGCTTGGGTAGAAGATACGACCGGCAAACCTTGCCCGATGTTCTGTCCACCGCTCGGCAAATTTGCCCAATCCGACATCCATTCCATCGCAGAGGCAGGTTACCTCGGCTTCCGCAGCGTCGAATTGCTGCAAACTCGCTCGCCTCATCCGCATGAGCGAAACACAAAAAAGGGACAAACAGGTTTCTTGTGGGAAATGCCCACCACGGCCCAGAGCCATCCGCACAGACGCACCGCCTACCTACGCAACGCGATGAAGCGATTCCGCCATCACGCCGCGATCACCGCGTTGACCAGTCGCAAGATCAGTGACTGGCCCTCGTTGGCTGAACATCTCTTACAGCGGTGCCTCCGCCATGGCGGCGTTTTTCATCTTTGGGGTCACAGTTGGGAGATTGAACAAGAGGATCAATGGGATGCTCTCGAAAAAGTCCTGGCGATGCTCGGACAACACGTCGCCAACGGGACCATCGCGGCAATGAACAATTCCGATGTATGCCAACGCTTCGCCGCGCAACGTGCTAAGAGTTAGTATTCTGGCGCAGTTTCCTTTTCCGGGTAGCCGGTAGTGGATGTTGTGAAAGATCCTGATGCAGCAGCATCTTCAACAACATCCACTCCCCACTAGCAAATACTCTCTACCGGCACGAACACAGGTCGGCTCGTTCGCCCGATCTGGCTTGCCGTACGCTTCTAACTTTCCTGAGCTGACTTCTCGATCCAATCAAGCGCCGCATGAACCGATTCATGCGAACTGCGATTGCCATACGCCGGTGACATGCGATTCGACACCGTCACGGTGATACCTGCCAAATGCCATGTGCCTTCGCGTTGAACAAACACGGGCGATCCGCTGTCGAACATAGCAGGCAAGACTTCGTTTTGTTCGCTGCCTTTCCCCGGTGGATCAAACACAATTTGGTTGCGATGAGAACCAACTTTGGTAATCCGGTTGAACCCACTGGCAAACTGCCCCGTGCGGTAGCCTGATGCAAAGCCGAGCCCTGCCGCAGCAGTGATGATCGAGTTCTTGCCATCTTCGATCAGCTCGCCGGAAATCCCATACCCACCCATCCACACGCGATCATCTTTTCGCACCGGTTGCTTCCATATTGCCATCGATGGAACGTCGTCGAACGGACTTGCCAAACGAATCACGGCCAAGTCAACTTTCTTGTCCGGATGGCGGATGACTTGAGTCACCGCGATGACCTGATCACCGTGCCGAACGTGAATCGACGATGCCTTCCAACCGTCCACCGCATGCCCGGCCGTCAACACGGTGTCTCCGTCGAGCAAAACCCCGCACCCGCCAAACACATGCAGCGGTGAATAGAGCATACGCACAACCGACTTCATGACGCCTGTCGGTGGTTGATCACAAGTCGTGTCGACGCCTCGCTGCCAAATGATCGCGTGGCAAGGCGCAGCCATGCCGGCCAACCAAATCATCCCCACCAAGACAACTCGACGACACAACGATGTGAATCTTTGAAACATTGAGATACTCTTCTAAGAACCGATCCTAGGACTCATCAGCCGCGTTCTGAACAAACAACAGCATACTCCGCATGGAACGCGGCTTTTCCTTCCAGCGTACAATCGGGTGGATAGATTGCCAGCTTCGTTGCGGGAACTGCGAGAGTAAAGTCGATGGACAAACGCATTCAGCTCAAATAAGAACACTGTCGCACGTGTTCATACAACACGATGCCAGCAGTCGTCGCGAGATTCAGACTGCGGACCTTTTCGGTCGTCGGCAGGCGTAGGGCACGCTCGTCATGCGGGTCCATGATATGCGACGGCAATCCGCTCGTCTCTCGTCCGAACACGAACACGTCACCGACGCTCATCGGCGCGTCCCACAAATGCCGTTTGGCGAACTTTGACAAGAAGAAGAACCGCGCCGGATCCAACTTCGACGTGAGCGTTTCCCAGTTCGGCACCCTCTCGATGTCGAGATGCTGCCAATAGTCCAGACCGGCGCGTCGCAGCCGTCGTTCTTCAAACGAAAACGAAGCCGGTTCCACGATCCACAATTTCGCTCCCACAGCAACGCAGCTGCGACCAATGTTGCCTGTATTCTGGGGAATCTCGGGCTGATAGAGCACGACGTGGACGGGAGGAGACGGGCTCGAAGCCGTCCCATTTGATTTGTCGATAGGTGACGTTGGTTGATCCATCTGACTCAACTGATGCCGGCAAGACTTAGTGCATTCGCATCAAGATAACTGCCCCAGCGACGCGCACCATGACCCGAGCCTCAAGCTGGGCCCGTCCCCAACCCAGCAACCTCGTCCTCGCCCCCCCCCACATCGGGCTGCGTATACCGAGCAAACGGGCAAGAGACACAAAACTTCTCAACATTTCCCGCAAAAATAGCTCATGTCTTGGGAATATCTATAGGCCAGCGGTTACACACTAACGGCCCCGTACGTCGCTTCATTGCGCACTATCAATATTCTTGCAGGGATTTTCAAATGAAACGTTATCGATCAGGATTCACTTTGGTCGAGCTTTTGGTGGTCATTGCGATCATCGGAGTGCTCGTCGGTCTTCTCCTACCTGCCGTCCAAGCGGCCCGCGAAGCAGCCCGCCGGATGAGCTGCAGCAACAACTTCAAGCAAATCGGCTTGGGGATTCACAACTATCACTCCGCTTACAAAGGCATGCCAATCCACGGCACCGGCACCGACCGCCCGGCAGGACAACAGATCTATGCCGGTGACAACGACGGAACGAGCATCAACCGCCGCGGCTCGTTCTTGATCAGCGTCCTTCCATTCATCGAGCAACAGGCGTTGTGGGAGCAAATCTCCAATCCCCTGAACGTCAACGCAGATGGCAGCGCCAAGAACCCGCCATGGCAAGCCATGGGTCCCGGAGTTGCCCGGATCGACTACGGTCCTTGGGCGACGAACATTCCTACGTTCCGCTGCCCGAGCGATCCCGGCACAGGTTTGCCATCGCTCGGCCGCACCAACTACGGTGCCTGCACCGGTGACTCCTCGGTGATGTCTCGTGAA
>NZ_ANOH01000170.1 GCF_000346505.1 Aporhodopirellula sallentina SM41 | reverse complement strand
TTGCTCGCTCGGGGAGCGTTACCACCGGTCAATGCCAAGCCAAGGAATTTCGCACTCGGTGCGTTTCACGGAGGTGCCAAGGCCAGCGATTTGTATATGCGAATCACGCAAGGCATCGAAGGTTCCCCGATGCCAGCGGTGACGTTCGTCGACGGCCAGTTTGAAGAAGATGACGTGTGGCACCTTATCAACTTCATCCGTTCGCTGCAGGAAGCGTCTGAGGAGTCGAGCAGCGAAACGGAAGCCGAAACGCCACAGCAGACTTAGAGCATTTTGGCACTCAACGTGCCGGGTCCCGCAACCGAGTTTGCCAGAATTCAGGCACCGAATTTTATTCGTTTTTGTCGGCTTTACGTTCTAGTAGTGGATCTTGCTAAAGATCCTGCTGCATGAGGATCTTTAACTAGATCCACTACGGCCTTCCTGTAAGCCGCGGTCGTTGCCATCAACCGGAGGTGTAACCCAGCGGCTGATGGCTTTTGCGGACCGCCTTCGATCAATCATCCACGTTTTGCAGCGTTGCGATCTGAACCGACGTGATCGTTGTACCGGTTTGTGCGCTGATTTCGACCTCGTTGTTTTTGCGTAAGACTGACACCGGGATAACGGCATCGAGCGGTGCGAAGAACTCCGTGAATTCGTCCGCGTCTCCTCGGTCGATCTCGATCGTCGTGCTGTTGACTTCCACCACGAGCGGTTCGCTGATTCCACCGCGACGATGAACACCGATGATCAGTTTGGCCGATTGCAGATCGGACGCATCCAGGTTGTCGATCGAGAACTTAATCGCTTCGCCTTCTGATTTTACCGCGGTCTCTTCTGCGTAGTGCCGTTGTTGTTTAACGACCTTCGCGGGCGCGAGCGTTTGCGCCAAGTTCAAACGGACCACCGTGGTCTCGTTCACGTCGACGGGAACCGCGGACGCATCGACGTCGTGTTCGGGCTCAAAGACAACCTCTCCCTTGTGGTAGTTCAGTCGTGTTTGTGTCGCCTTGTTTGCTCCTGCGTTTTTCGCAACACCTGATAGATCCAACGAGATTTGGCGTCCGCCCATGTTCGTCACGGCGATAGAGATTCGCGTGCCGTCATGGACCGCGACGACGTCCAACCAGTCACGATCGAACGCAACGGGCAGTCGTCGACCGTCGAAATCCCGCCACAATTCGAAGTAGTTCGCGATCGTGGTGGGTTCGAAGTCTTCGATCGTTCGGTGTCGTTCCAAGTTTGTTTTCGGCGTGAACGCCGCATCTCCGCTGTAGGGGTTCCACGCCATGTGCAGGAATACAAACGGCACGAACAACTCGATCTGATCGGGACGCTGCATCGACTTGGTCAGGTACGCGTTCCAGGCGAGCAAACGCAGCCAGTTATCAGACGGTTGCCGCCCGTTCTGAAGAGAACCGCATTCGGTGATCAGGATCGGCAGCACGTTGTCCGATTTATGCATGTGAGCACGGAGCATGTCGAGGATCGCTTCATAGCGGCCGAGCAGATAGTTCGAGTAGCCTTGCCCGCGACGCGCGTGGGCACCGAGCATCAACGCGTTTTCGTAGAAGTGGTGCGAGAAGAAATCGATGTGCCCGCGTGTCTCTTCAATAAAACGGGCTTGGTCGCGATACAGATCAAAGTCTTTGATTTGAACCTG
>NZ_ANOH01000169.1 GCF_000346505.1 Aporhodopirellula sallentina SM41 | reverse complement strand
CCGCAACTTTCAAATCGAATCGGTTTGCCACCGCGCGTCGGGAGCCGACCCGATCGGCGAACCTTGGGGCAGCTCGTTTGAACTCGTCCGGTGCCAAGTCGAGAGCGATACCGGATCCGCATCTTCTGAAGACATCCCCGATCAGGCTCACCCCAGCGATCGCACGCAGGTTTCTCTTCTTCTCGAGGGAGAGCACCAGATCGCCAACGCTTCCATCGCGATCGTCGCGTTGGATCAACTCGGTGTGTCCCCGAGCACGGAATCGCTCGATGCGTTGGCCCGGCTCCAGATCGAAGCCCGTTTGGAACGATTCTCGTTTTCCGGCGGACCAGCGATCATTCTCGATGCGGCCCACAACCCGGACTCGATCGCCGCCCTTTTGGCCACCATCCGCTCGCGGTTCGCGGGACGAAAGACCGTCGGCGTTTTCGGTACCAGCGTCGATAAAGATGCCACCGCGATGCTCAAAGAACTGCACTCGAGTCTCGATCAGATTGTTCTGACCCGCTATCACGGAAATCCCAGGTACGTCCCCACCGAAACGCTCGCCCAAACCGCTCAGGAAATCGCTGCCGATCAAACGCCCGACAATCCCGACGACGACTCCACCGGATCGCAATGGTCCTCGATCAACGAAGATCCACTATCCGCATGCCGAAACGCCATCGACCAAGCCGGCAGCGACGGCGTCGTAGTCATCTGTGGTTCGTTCTTCCTCGCCGCCGAACTGCGCCCCTGGTTATTGAACCAGGTGATGCAAGAGTGCTAACGGCGATCAGATTCCGATTGTCCGGCGATCCACTCTTCAAACGCGGTCAACCGCACCATCGAATCGTTTGTCGTGAACGTTTCCGTTTCTCCAACCGCCACCGCGGCGACGAAACCGTCACGTGGCACGAAGCTCTCGAATCGCCACACCTTTCCTCTCGCCAGTTTCGGATCGGCCAACGTCAATCGTGGCTGCTCACTCGCAGCGTCCTCAAATGCAAACTGATCCAGCGGCGTGTACAGTCCGGTACCGATCGCTTTGATGAACGCTTCTTTAAGTGTCCACAACTTCAAGAACAACTCCCGATGCTCATCGGCATTGCGAGTCGCGTCGAGCTGCTGAATCTCCGCCGGTGCGAAATACCGCCGAGCGAGATCGGGATCGGTGCGTCGGTCGATCCATTCGACATCGACCCCCAACCACTGCTCGCGACCGCCCAAACCGCACAACACCAACCCCTTCGTGTGCGCGACATTGAACGCCCGGCACGCCGCCTCGGGCGACTGCACGATCGGTTTGCCGTGATCGAGCAACCGGAAATCAATCTCCCGGCTTTCACATCGCCCTCGCGACAACAACGCTCTCGCCATGCCGCGACCGACGACGTGTTGGTGGCGAGCGGAAGCCACACGAAATCGGTCCGCACGTACCTTTTCCTCATCGAGCAACAAACGCTCGCAAAACGACTCGGTCGGGCCCGGTACGTCCGATGCCGCAGGGGCGTGCCAAACTTCGATCGCTACAGAAGACGTGGGAGATTCGGATTGCATGTTTGGCATGATCGTCAAAAACAAACTCCAACGTCAATAAGTCCCCACCCAACACCCAGACAATTCTCAGACGCGTCCCCCGATGTGACGATGACAACGACTGCGGCAATCCGTTCGGATTTTCCATACCGTTGACGCACGTGGTGGGTCAGGAACCGCACCGACGCAACTCCCCGCGGCCCCCTTTCCCAAACCGATTCATGTTTGATTTCGCTTCTTTCGATACTCCGGTTGCGACGGCGCTGGTCGATCGCAACGGACTCTGGATGCTCGCGGGTTTCCTGCTGCTCGGGTGGGTGATGGCGCGCATGACTGTTCAACGTCGCCGGCGTCAAATCCGCCAACGGGGAGAGGAACGCGAAATTCAACGTCGCCTCGACAAAACATCCTCCACTGCCCTGCCCCTCAGTGACGCGCCCGTGGAAGTCCAACGGTGGCAGGTCGCGATGTTCGACCTGCAACGAGAACTCAAGGGTGAACTCGATTCACGAATCGCCGTCACCCAATCCTTGATGCGGCAACTCGACCAACGTATTGCCGTCCTACAAGAAATGAACAAGGAACGTTAGGCTAGCTGCTTCAACCACCCCGATTCGTTAGCCCTTCAACGAAGTTCGATCGCATGCTGATCGCCATCGTCGCGTCCACTCCCGAAGGAGTCATCGGGCTCGACCAATCGATGCCCTGGCGCTTGTCATCAGACCTCCGCCGTTTCAAAAAGCTCACCATGGGCGGCACACTGCTGATGGGGCGAAAGACATTCGACTCCATCGGCCGTCCTCTGCCGGGACGAGAGACCTGGGTTCTCACCCGCAACCCAGAGTGGCACATCGACGGCGTCAAACCCGTTCACAGCGAAGACGAAATCCTCCAGGCGGCCGAGCGCAAAGACATCTACGTTGTCGGCGGCGGCGAGATCTATCGGCAGTGGCTTCCGCGGTGTGAAGAACTCTGGTGGACACGCGTCTGGGCAAAAGTTCCCGGCGACACCAAAGTCGACCTGCCACTGCATGAATTCCAAACCGTCTCGCAAACCAGCGTCCCTATGACCGACAAGGACGACTACCCGACCGACTGGATGCGGATGCTAAGAAAATAATGCGGATGCAAAAAGCACGCGGGCAAATTAGACCGAGTGCCGCAAATGAAGCGGAACCGCAACGCACTCTTCCTAACGCATCTGCCTTCCCGCTGAACCTCTGCTGCCCCCGAGACAACGACCTACGAACCGGTCAGGTTTCCTGGATTGGGATCGCCTAGCTCGTCCTCGACGTACAGCATCTGAACAATCACCATGATCACCACCACCAGCGGTGCGGCCATCATGACTCCGACCACACCGACGACGATTCCCATCAACAACTGCGCGGCGATGGTCAAAATGGGTGGTAACGTTACTTCGTGTCTTTGGATCATCGGTGTGATCAGGTAACTCTCGATCCCTTGGAGCGCCAGGTTAAACACGACGACGTAGATCACCGTGTCGGTACCAACATTCAGAGCCAACAAAACCTGCGGTATTGCCGCCAACAACGGACCAAAGTTCGGAATGAAGGTCAGCAGCGCCGCGAGCACACCGAGTGTCACCGGCAACGGGATTCCCAACACAGCCAGACCGATCGAAGTCAGAATGCCGACGATCGCCATCGACATCAGTCGACCAATGATCCACCCCGACAACGCCTCCCTGAGTTGCATCAAAACCTCTTCCGCCCGGTCACGTTTCGACATCGGCACCAACTTCAACATGCCGCTGCGATAAAGACTTGGCTCGTACGCTGCGTACAGACCGACAAACAAAATCACGAACGCGGCCGTGATCCCCGCCCCCACCGAACGCATCCCGCTGAGCAGCCCCATCAACGCGGATTTCCCTTGGTCGGACAGCACCTTCTCAAGATTGAACGATTGCTTTAGAGACTTCTCGCTCACACCCACCTGGTCCAACCGATCAATTGCCTTGTCACCTGCCGACTGCAACTCCGAACCGAGTTGACTCGCCCGCTGAACGGTTTGCGATCCCAGGTAGTAGAACCCGAGCCCTCCCAAGAGCAGCATTAACAACACAACGATCAGATAGCTGCCGGTGTACGGTAGCGGCGTGCGCTCGGCGAGCCAGCTCGAGATCCCATGCACAAAGATGCCAAAGAGCAAACCGGCGAGGATCAGCAGCAGCACATTCACCGTTTGAATCAACACTCCGGCGGCGGCCAACACGAGTCCGAACAACAATACGGCAAAGACGAGTGATCTTGAATGCGTTGTTTGGAGCATAAAGGGTTCCGGTCAGGTTCTGAAGAAAGCGTACCGCGATCGCAGGTTTTCGACGTTCATTCGGCCGACACGGCTCCAAACGTCAACACCTGCCTCACCCTTTCCGAGCAACTGACATACCAAACCGCCGACGTCACCGGGGACTACGGAACGCTTTGCCACGTATCAACTAGCGATGGCGTGATTGTTGCCCGAGCCATCTGCCGACAGGATCTGCCGTCGCTTGAATCAATTTGCCTACCTGGCATCGATTCTCAAACCAAATGTCATCTGGATGGTTTGGATTCAAGAACGCAGTCGCAGTCTGGCCTTCATCGTATTCGCACTCAGCATGCAATGATCGAGGAGCGTCGAATGCGTAAACATCGTCATGATAGGCGTAGTGAAAGCGGTCAAACGCCGATACTCTTCTCGACCGAAAGCGATCAGAGGAGAACAGTTGATCGACTGTCTTTCGTGTTAACTCACAAACGTATGTGCCCACGAATGAAACGACGATCTCCTCGGGATATCGGCTAGAGATCCGAATTCCGACAAACGAGATCAGTGCGTCGCTAAGTCGTCCCATCAAATCAGGTTCAGTGAGTGGATCAAGTGCGCTTCAGAAGCGACTTCTGTCGCATACTGTTAGTCTATGTCGTCTCCATTTTCGAGTAGTGGATCTTGTGGAAGATCCTCATACAGAAGGATCTTTCACAAGATCCACTACCGCCTACCCGAACACCACGCTGCGTCCGAATACGAGAGCAACTTGAAATTTAAAATGCCCGGTCCCTGTAACTGAAATCGCACGAATCCTGGCTACATCGTTCTTCAAAAGTCTCTAGCCGTTTCGCAGCATGCCGATCAACTCGTCGTTACTTAGCTTCGCGGCGGCCGCGGTTCCCTCCATTACGCCCGCAACGAGATCACGTTTCGATTCGTGAAGGGAGAGAATTTCTTCCTCAATCGTGCCCCGGGCAATGATCCGGTACACCATGACAGGTTTCTGCTGACCGATCCGGTGAGCCCGGTCCGTCGCCTGATCTTCGACCGCCGGATTCCACCACGGGTCCATGTGGATGACATAGTCCGCCGCGGTCAAATTCAATCCGGTACCTCCCGCCTTGAGTGAGATCAAAAACGCGTCCGCCGTTCCGTTTTGAAACGCATCAACGCGATCTTGCCGTGCTTGAGCGGGCGTCGAACCGTCCAAGTACTCGTAGGTGAATCCGGCGTCATCGAGTTCGCTGCGGATCAACGCGAGGTGTTCGGTGAACTGGCTAAAGATCAACGCCCGGTGACCTTCCTCTTTGAGGTTGGTCAACGTTTCACGGAGCTGAACGAGTTTGGCCGCCTCACCTTCGAAGGATCCGTTGACCAACTTCGCGTTGCAACTGATCTGCCGTAACCGGGTGATCAATGCCAGGATTCGAAAGCGTTGATCCTGCGTTTTGGTCAGCGACTCGATCTGGTCGACTTCACCGATCGCTTCGAGACGTACACGCTCATACTCTTCGCGTTCTTCTTTCGAGAGATCGACATACAAATTCATTTCCGTCCGTGGCGGCAAGTCTTTCAGCACCTCAGACTTCTTGCGACGCAGCACGAACGGTTTGAGCCGCTCGGCGAGTCCGAGTCGCGCCGCCTCATTGTTCTCTTTCTCGATCGGCGTGGCGAAGCGTTTGCGAAATTGCTCCCAACCACCAAACACTCCCGGTGAGACAACGTGGAACAAACTCCACAGTTCACCGAGGTGATTCTCCACCGGTGTCCCCGTGAGTGCGATCGTCCACTTCGAAGGAATCGTTGCGATCGCCTTGGATGTTTTGCTGCGGCTGTTCTTGATGGCTTGCGCCTCGTCCAATACCACCGATCCCCAATCGACTCCCGCGAGAGCTTCGCCGTCTCTTAGCGCCAAACCATAGCTGCAGATCACCAAGTCTCCGGCGGCGACTGATTTCAGAAACTCAGCGCGATCGGTCTCGCGGTACATGTGCACGGACAACGCCGGAGCAAACCGTTCGGCTTCTCGTACCCAGTTGAACGCGACGCTGGTCGGTGCGATTACCAACGCCGGTCCTTCGTCTTTCCGGTCCAACAACACGGCCAGAGTCTGCAGTGTTTTCCCCAATCCCATGTCATCGGCGAGCACACCGCCGACGCCCCACTCGGCCAACCGTCGCAGCCACCGAAACCCATCGACCTGGTAATCACGCAGATTCGCGTCGAGCCCCTTAGGCACTTGGGGTTCGAGCTTCTCTGCCCGCGAGAGACGTTCGAGACACTGGTTCCACGCTTTGACGGCTTTGTACTGAATCTCGCCTTCGCCTAAAAAATCGCGAATTGCAGGCGCGGCGGTCGCGTCCACTTTCATCGTCTTGCGGTCCGCGTGCGTCGCGTCTCGCAATCGTCGCAGCCGATTTCGCAGCTTCTCACCGATGCGTGCCCATTGGCCGTCTTTCAACTTGACGAAGTCGCCGTGCAGATGATCCACATCGTCGTTCGTCAGATTCTGCAGCAACTCGCTGAGCGCAATCTGCTTCCCTCCGACGTCACACTGACCGCTGATTCCGAACCAGTCCCGCTTTCGATTAATCTCGACGCGAACGTTGTTGCTCGAGATGCTGCCCAACACCGACAGCGGCTTTTCGCTGTTTCGATCCCACAGCACTTCCGGCACCGGTATTCCGTCAAACGCGCGACCGAGACTCCGCCCCTGTTCCTCTTCGGAAGCCCATGACTGCAACAGATCGATCATGTTCAAGATGTCACCGAAATCGGTCAAATGACCTGCGAATTGTTCCGACGCGATCCCATCGTCGGCTTGCAACGCGTCAAACCGCAGCGCGCCGGAAAGCTGCTGAGCGTGTTGGAGTTCTTCCGCGATGTTACGGCGGAACTGAACCTGCCGACCGTCCTGCTCTCCGGTCGATACCACCGGAGCCGCCCCGGGCACGCGTAAACGTCCCGCGTGGTCACGAACACGTAGAGCCAAATCGAGCGAACCGTCAGCGTTGCTTCGCATCAATACGACCGGTCTCGATGACACATCAACGAGCGGTCCCGAGCTTTGTTCCGGCAATCGAATCGACAGTCGTGATTGGATTTTCTCAATCCGCTCAAACAGTTTGTCACCATGTGACGTTGGTATCGCCTGCATCTGCAAGAGCATCATCACAAACCGAAAATCATCCGGATCGCATTCCACCAAACAGACAACGTGTTCATCGAAATTGATATCGAGGAACGCGTTTTTCCTATTGGTCGTGATTATTCGAGCCGACGGACTTTGAATGTTTCCTCGCCTCCTTTCGAGCCGCTCGCTACGCACGCGATCCTTGGCCGCCTCGTCATTGGATGCCAAGTGCGGCAAACAGATGTAAAAGCCATCTTGTTCTAGAATTTCGAATTCATAACTGTCACGTCGCACCTCCACCGGATCCGTGTCCATAAAAACATTCTTTGCACCAATCAGAGCGTCGATTGCACCGTAGACATCGATAACCATCTCGCCCCGGTAGCTGTAGTAAGACTCTTCATATCGAACGCATGACAACGCACGTTCATCCTGGCGACTACGGGAAAGTTCATGATCTCGCTGTGCTGTTTCGAACTTGATGCGTCGGCCTTTCGTGAATCCACGGCCGCGTTTCTTGGGTTGTTGCACAACCGAATACAATTCGAAATCTCCGTCGGCATGCTCGATACGCCATGCCAATCGGCTTTGGTTCGTCGTGCTATTTAACGCAACGGTATCGTGTTCGTCGGTCGCATCACCGTCGAGTTCGGCACGCTCCCATTCGCTGTCAAAGTCACGAAAGAACGCCTCAATCGGGGACGGCTCGTACAACGCCATGTTGGGTTTGCCAGAAGTGAACTTTTCCTCGGTAACCTGGCGGTAGAGAGCAGACGACTTATCGGCAAGTTCGCGGGCGAGATATTGGACGAACTTGACCACATGAACGCAGGGGTCCTTTCCTCGGGATTTTGGACACGAGCACGCCGCCGGTACTACGTCATGGTATATCCGGGCGAAAACGGGATACACTGTCCCGCCATCGGCGCAAGTACCGTGAAATTCGCCGTCGTGAAATACTTCGTTGACGACAAATGAAAACTTGCGTTTATCGTGAATAAACTCCGACGGAGCAGCGGAGTAAAGGTCTTCAAAAGCGTCCGCCCAATCTTCGACAATCCATTCGGGATCCTCGTCCAATAAATCCAAGTCGTCGAATAGCGAGCTCAATTCGCCGGACGCCAATGGTTCCGAGTTCCCTATTAGCGCCGCCAACTTGCGTTGAAACAGTCCAGCAGTTTGGCTTTTGGAGGTTGAAACCGTACTTTTGCGGCGAGACATGGGCATCCTACGATCTTGGCCGAAGACGAAGCTTTTAAGCGTTTTTTGACTATTAAATCCACCCGATTAGACGCAGTGAAGCGATCGCGGTAAAGCCGAGCAAGATCAGGTTGAACCATTTTTGCGGCACACGTCCGACAAGCCAACGGCCCCCTAACATTCCAAGAGGAATCGCCGGCGCCATCACCGCCCCGATCAGCAACGTATTCCAACTGATCAGCCCCAATTGGAAACTCAACGGCAATTTGAGAATGTTCAGCACCAGGAACAACCACGCACTCGTTCCGATCAATTCCCATTTCGGCAATGCGACCGCGAGTAAATACAGTGCAACCACCGGACCGGCCGCATTGGCGAGCATGGTCGTCACTCCGGCGAGCAACCCCAACACCACCGCAAACCACGTTTGATGAGGCACCGAATCGAACCAACCGGGACGAAACGTTCGGGTTAACTGAACACCAGTCAATGCAAGAATGATCCCGCCGACGATCAATTTGAACTGCCCGGCGTCAAGCCGATCCATCATCAACCATCCGATCAGAATGCCGGCAACGGTGGGGGGCAACAGTCGTCGAACGTGCTTCCAATTCGCCTCGCGGCCAAAGAAACGGATCGCACAAACATCGCCCACCACCAACATGGGCAGCAACACGCCGGTCGATTCGAGTGCCCCAAATACAAATGCGTACAGCACGACGTGCAGCATGCTGATACCAGGGAACCCCGACTTCGAGACGCCAATTCCCATCGCGCCGATGATCAAGCACGCCCAATGATCCGGCGTGATACTGGTCAACATGCAAACATCCGTTGCGAAACCGAGGCGGACTCATCGAATACCCCGCCGAGCTGACGCCGGTATCGATTCAACGACTCTGCGGACGTGCCATCATCATCCATCCGAATCAGGACAATTCCAAACGGAAACACGCGTCCCCGTTATGATCGCAAAACCGTTTTGACACAACCGTTCGCACGTCCGCGTTATTGCTCGACGATCCAGTCGATGGCACCGCGGAGCAACCGTTCGAACGCCGGCTTTTCGAACTCCGCCGGATGGCCGAGCGATGTGTAAAAGGAATGCCCTCCGTCGGGACGCGTGTAAGTCCAGGCAACCGGTTCCGCCGCAAAAGGTTCACGATCGGACGACTGCAGTTTTCCCGTCAACAACACGTGCGCGCCGTCCGCCAAGGGCGAGGTTCGATACAACGAGCCGATTTGTTCGAAACAATCCACACCCATGCTTTCAACAATCCGATGATCTTGGGATCGCTCGGCCACGCAAACGGTCGAAGCCTGATCGTTCGGATAGTGCCCGGTGTAGTTACCACCGAAAACTTCCGCATCAAATTGGGGCCACTGATCACATTCCGGCGGCGATTTTCCTTTACGCAAACAGAACGCATGGTTCGCCGTGCGAATCCCAACGACCGATCCACCTTCTGCAACAAAACGTCTCACCACGTCGAGTTGAGATTTTGGGAGAGTCTTTCGACGAACGCTGATCACCAACACATCGGCCGTCGCGATTCGGTCGATCTCGGGGAAAGATCCTTCGTTCTCTGAATCTTCCAACACAAAAACAACGTCATAATCTTGCTGCAGATTTTTCGCTGCGAATCGCGGCAACGTTTCGCGTGTCTTGTACTCGGGCTCACCGATCATGATCGCGACCACCGGTCGCCGCGCCGACGGACTCTGCCCATCCGCGTTGCTCTGCCCTTCCGAATGAACCGGGACCGCCTGATCCGCACATGCGTGAGGCAACAAGGCATGCATCGGCATGAACGATGCAACCAATAACGCCCCGATCCAGACGCAGACCGGCGGCAACCTCTTCGTCAATCTTCTCGTCAATCTCTTCGTCAACGCCGTCGTGTTGCCCCTTTGTATATCGTCACGAATCGGTGGGACTTCGGTCAAAACGGTTCGGGGTCGAAACAACATGTTCGGTATCGTCGCAGCAGGAGTCATCGGTCGAGCGGGGAGATTGTACCGCGTCGCGAACTCGCGGTCGCTGCCGAGACGTTTCCCACAAACGCGATCTCGCTGGCGAAAATTGGTGTGCTTTAGCGATCTCCGCTACGATTAGGGAGACTCCTGACGAATTAATCGAGCGCAAAGGGTAGCGTCTACGACTAAGCAGTATTCGATCCCACGACTCGGATTCTTTTCTTGACCTCTTCCCAGCGAATCAGCCGAGCCCAAGACGGCAGCCGCGAAGCCTTCGATGAGCTTTACGCGTGGCTGCTGCCCTCGGTCTATACATTTGCATGGTCGCAGGTCAATGACCGCAGCGCCGCCGAAGAGATCACGTCAGAAACGTTCATGACCTTGGTCGCCAAACTCGATGAACTCCCCTCCAACGATGTCGCCGTGCTGGCGTGGTCGCGGGTCGTCGTCCGCAACAAATCAGTCGACTGGGTTCGCCGACGACAACTGCAACGCCGCGCCACCGTGGCGATGGCCCAGTCCGGTACCCGGATCGACGAAAAGGATTCGTCCAACCCGATTCAACTGATCGAGACCCAAGAACAGCGGCATCTCGTTCATCAAATCCTCGAAAACCTCGCGGCGGAATACCGCCAAGTGATCGAATTGCGGTACCTCGATGATTTGTCCAATGAACAGATCGCCGAGGCGATCGGACTCTCCGCCTCGGCCACCAACTCGTTGCTCTACCGCGCCCGAAAGTCGTTCCGCCACGAACATCAACGCCTCACCAACGATCAAGACGCGACCGTGCCGCAGAATGTCCTCGACAGCGGAGGCCACGCATGAACCATCGACCCGACCATCCACCGGATTCCGATCGAGACGTTGACGTCCTCATCGGCAACATGATCAAAGAGGGTTTCACCGCTCCCGATGTCGATCCCAAATTCGCAGAAGACCTGAATGAGCTACTGAACCGCCGTCTTTCGATTCCGGCCGACAGCAAATCGTTTCCACCCAATTCGTTTCCGCCCAACGGATCGAGCGCGAACAAATCCGACGATCTTTCGGCTCAAGATCGCTCTGCCGTCGAACCGTTCGACTCAACATCGCTGGAAACCAAGCCCTACGATCAACCAACAACGCCGGTCGAAACCCGACGATCGGATCACGCATCGTCTTGGCGACGTATCAGTCTGGGGCTCGTCGCATCCGCCGCGGCGGTATTGATGATGTTGATGTGGCCCGCCGGAACGGCACACAGCTTTGAGATCATGCGGGCTCGATTGAGTGATCAAGCCTTTGTGCGTGCGAATTTCATGGACGCAGGCCGACCGTTCGTCGGTTGGTTGTCAACCGAGGGTGAGTTCGCCGCACTTGAGTCTGCCGAGGCTGTCGTTGTTTCGAATCAAAACGGATTGCTAACGCGTTTCGACCGCGATGCCCGCACGATCAATCCGGTACCCACCGGAGTGACCGCACAACGCAACATCCGCATCCTCAAGGTGCTCGGCGCGATCCGCAACACGTCCAACTCTTCCCTTCAAATCGTTTCAGAATCGACGCGCAGAATCGACCATCGCAAAGGAGCCGACGTCGAGTTGACCGTCCGCTTCCGAGACGACGACTCGCAATCAGATCCGTTTGACGTTCGATTCGGTATCGAATCTGAAACGGGACTGCCGGTTTGGATGGACATCGATTCGTCTAACCATCCTGACCGCACCGATGACACGTTGCCGCTCGCATATCCAGCTCAAGGTCCTACTGAATTGGCCTCGCTCGGTATTCCCCCGTCATTGGCAACGAAAATGGCAAACGGCGACCTGCCCCTGCCGGGATCCGATTCTGTCGTCACCAGGGGACGCGATGGTGAATCGGAAGAACCCGACGACGAACAGGCGTTTTCCGCAGGATCGCTTCTCGTGCCGCCGTCCGATGGCGCCGACGAATCGGAACCGGATCCGATCGTCACGGTTATCTCACCCGCGAATGCCCAAACGGGAGACACCGCCGCGGCGCCCCTCTCACGTCGACGATGGGATGTCGCAGTACCGGTGGACGTCCCCGATAACGCGGTAGCGATGGCGAAAGTTATCGACGGCCGGTTGTCAGACGTTTGGCGGTCGCGCGGAATGCGTGCCAACCCTCCTGCCGATTCCTACACGTTGTTTCGGCGCATGCATTTGGACCTGATCGGTCGGATCCCACATGTCGGCGAAATCCGCAGGGCGTTCCACGACGGTAAACCGAACATGGACGCCGTTATTAACGAGCTACTCGATTTGCCGGATTTCGATTCCAACATGGCGGCGGTCTGGTCGCGTTGGTTGCTGCCGCCTGATGTCGAGTTGGAACAGTTTGGAGGTCGCCCGGCTTTCGAAGCTTGGCTCGCCGATCAGTTTGCGGCACACGTCTCCTACGATGAAATCACGCGGCAACTATTACTCGCCGAGGGACGTGTCGGTGACCAAGGCCCGGTTTTATTCACGACCGCCTTGGAGATGAAACCGGACCACCTGGCGAAACAAACCGCGCGGACATTCCTTGGCACACGGATCGACTGTGCAATGTGCCACGACCACCCATACGACACGTGGACACAAACTGATTTCTGGGGTTACGCCGCGTTGTTCGCTCGTATCTCGCGTCCCTCGGGAACGATGAACACGATGTCGAGCGTCCTGAGGGTGAAAGATGTCGGGGAAGGTGAAGTCACGTTGCCGGACACCGATCAAGTCGTCCCGCCACGCTTGTTGGGTGCGGGTTTGCTCGACGAGTCCCCGCAGTCTGATCAGCGTCGACGCCGTTTAGCAGAGTGGTTAACGAATCCAAACAACCGACAATTCGCGCGAGCGACAGTGAATCTTCTCTGGTCTCACTTCTTCGGCGCGGGTTTGGTTGAGCCTCGTGACGACTTTGGGCCTCACAACCCACCGCTGTCGAAGGAATTGATGGAACAACTCGCTGAGTACTTCATCGCGAGTGGATACGACGTACGAGCAGTCGTCCGCGCTATCGTCCTTTCCGATGCCTACCGACAAACCAGCAATGCGGAAGAACCCGAAGAGCGACCCACGTTCAACTCGATGCCGGTCCGTTGGCTGACCGCGGAACAACTCTACGATTGTCTCCTGGTCGCCTCCGGCGGACGTTCCGGTTCGGTCTACGTGACCGATCCGACGACGGGCATCAATCGGTTTACCGACACCGCCCGGGCCGCGTTTGTCGAACAGTTTGCGAGCACCGCGAACAACGTTCTGGAATATCAAGCCGGGATCCCTCAGGCTCTCTCACTGATGAACGGCAACCTCTCCAACCTATCGGCGGGCGAGGACACCTCGCAGTTGATTCGCGGCCTACGTGCCCCGTTCTTTTCCGACGAAGACCGGATCGAAACTGTCTTTCTGTCTCTGCTGGGAAGGCCTCCGTCGGCCGACGAAATGCGACTCGTGCAAAGTCTCTTGAAAGAAAGTCCGGACGCACCGGCCGCTGAAATACTGTCTGACCTGGTGTGGGCACTGCTCAATGGGGCTGAATTCGCAACCAACCATTGAACCACGCGTGTAACGAGCAAAGGTCTACCAATCTTCGAGTCCATTTCTATGAAACGTCGAAATTTCTTGCACACAACCGTGGCGACTGGCGCCGCTGCGCTGTCGGGATTGTTGCCCAACCTGGCAACAGCGATGTCATCGAATCAACGCAAACGCGCGTGCATCATTTTGTGGATGTCGGGAGGGCCCAGCCAAACCGATACGTTCGACATGAAGCCGCAGCATGAGAACGGTGGCGAGTTCTCAGAGATCGCGACCAACGTCCCTGGTGTTCGTTTCAGCGAGCACCTGCCGAGCCTCGCCAAACATGCCGACAAACTGGCGATCGTCAGGACATTGACCAGCAAAGAAGGCGACCACGAAAGGGGAGCGTATCTCCTGCAAACCGGAGAAAAGATGGGTGGCCCGATTAAACCACCGGCTCTCCGTTCACGCCTGGGTCATCAACTTTCACCCGACCGCACCACGCTGCCGCCACTCGTTTCAATCGGCTCGGATGGTTTCGTCGCTGCCCGTCCAATCGGGTCCGGTTTTTTGGGGCCACGGTATCAGCCGATGGATGTCGCTGTCGCCGGATCGGCGTCCCCCGGCGACGACATCCGATCGGGCAGTCCCGCATCGCTGTCCGTCAACGCCCTTGCCCGCCATTCCACGATCGATGAATCGCGTTGGCAGCGGCGTTTCCAACTTTGGGAATCCTTTGAGAGCGGGTTCTTGGCTCAACGGCCAAACAACGGCCTGCGTTCTCATCGCGGCACCTATGAAAACGCCCGTGATTTGATGAGCAGCGGACAGGCAGACGTGTTTGATCTCTCCGGCGAACCGGAAGCCCTCCGCCGTCGCTACGGGGTTGGTACTTTCGGACAAGGTTGCCTGCTCGCACGTCGACTCGTCGCAGCGGGCGTGGCATGCGTCGAAGTCACGCTCAGCCGGAGCACGATCGGCGGGAGTTCATGGGACAGTCACGCGCAGAACTTCCCCGCTGTCGAGAATCTATCCCGCGAACTCGACGCCGGCTTTGCGACGTTGCTCGAGGATCTCTCAGGCAGAGGTCTTTTGGAATCCACCACCGTCGTCTGCATGGGCGAATTCGGACGCACCCCGCGAATCAACGCAAGCGCCGGTCGCGACCACTTTCCTCGTGCCTTCGCGGGAGTGTTGGCCGGAGGCGATGTCGCCATGGGACAGGCCTATGGCAAAACCTCCGACGACGGAATGCAAATCGTCGACAACCCGGTCAGCATTCCTCAATGGCTGGCAACGATCTGTGCCGCAACCGGGGTCAGCCCGAGCGACACGGTGATGAACGAAAGCGGGCGGCCCGTTCCAATCGTGGACGCCGATCCGATCGAGGACCTCTACGTATGACGGTCGGTGCGAACCTCTTCTTTACCCAGTCCTCCCTGCAAAGCATTTTGCATCGGGCAGCGTCACGTGCATTCATGACGGTGGCTTTGCTGGTCACGTGCGGCGCGCCACCACCTATTCTCGCCGGTGAAGCCAGCGTTCCGATGGCACGAACGGCAACGACCGGAGATGACACGTCCATGATTTCAACCGGCGTCTACAACAGCGCGATCGCGGAAGCCAACCGCAGACTCTTGGACTATGACGCCGACGCAAACGGTCAATGGTCTCAACCAACCACTCGCAACGTCGATAATCACTCAGTCGTTCCCCTCGAACTACGAACGCCACGAGGTGTCATTCAGATCAGCCTATCGGTGTTCATCGACGGAAACACGCCACAACAACACGTTGAAAAACTGCTGAGCGAAACGATTGACCGCGCGGACGGACATTCGAACGAGAAAACAATCACGTCGAACGAGACTTCTCAAAGCGAAAATCCGACACAAACGCAAGACGAAGACGCCACGTCTGCGGTCCGGCCGAAAGCGTATGTGCGAGACAGCGTTCTGACGAAACTCGAACGCTTTGTATCCGCCACCGGAACGGTCGACGTCGACAAAGACGAACTGCGTTGGATGCTGGACCAGTGGCGGCCCGGCCCCGTATGGCTGATCGCCAGAGACGCGGTTTCACCACCTCGACCGGCTTTTGAGCCGTTGCTGACTTGGCTCGACAGAGACCGAGACGGCAACCTCAGTTCTGACGAAATAGCATCGCTGCCGGAGCAACTCAAACGTCTCGACAACGATCGTAATCGCATCGTTTCAACGGCCGAACTACAGTCCGCCGTCGCTCGGGATCGCCGACCACCTATCCACTCCGCCGCCCGAACGCAGTGGAATCTGCGGTGGGCAAAACCAACATCGGAATCATCCGCCAACACGACTCTCGCGACGCTCATCGCTACTGCGAATGTTCGTTCCTCCGGCACAACCCCACCGGCCGATGAACCGGAGCAAACAAGTCGACTAACCGTGCAATCGGATACCACCGACGTTTTTGGAAACGGCAACCATGTCTCGGTAACAATTGCCGATTCGCACGGACCGATGCGAGTCCACTTCACCGCATACGAATCACCCGAGCTCTCGCCGGTCGCACGTTGTCAATTTTCGATCGCGGCGTTCCTCGGCGATCAACCGCTCTGGAATCATCTCGACCAGAACGCAGACGGACGACTCGTCGAACTCGAACAGCGAGCCGCGGTCGATCGACTGATGCAGCTCGATCGCAACGATGACCGATCGATCACTCCTGACGAGTGGCCGGTCTCCTTTCACGTCGTCATTTCGCAAGGCAACTCCGCCACAGTCAATCTCGATACCTCGACGCCACGTAGCCCGACGTCACCAACCGCCCCGGACGTGCAGACTCCCGACTGGTTCGTCGGAATGGATACCAACCGCGACGGTTCTCTCTCGCAAGACGAATTTCTCGGATCGCCCAATCGATTCGGCGAATACGACGTCAACAAAGATGGGCTCATCACACCCGCAGAACTCACCACCGATGATCAATAGCAGGATTTCTATATGAGCACTTCGACTCCGCCTACAGCGAGCCTCGAGACCGCCGCAACTGAGCAGGAGGTTATCCGTTGTCGTGAGCAATACGACCAACTCCGAGAACACCTCGGTCGCGTGATCGTCGGCATGGAGCCAATGATCGAACAATTGATGATCGGAATGCTTTGCCGCGGTCACTGCATCCTGCAAGGCATGCCTGGTCTTGCCAAGACGCTGTTGATCAGTTCCCTCGCAAAGTTGATCGACATGAGCTTTGCACGGATTCAATTCACACCGGACTTGATGCCCGCCGACATCACCGGTGGAGAAGTCCTCGAAGAAGACCGCACGACCGGAAAGCGAGTTTTCCGTTTCGTTCAGGGGCCTATCTTCCACCATTTGGTGCTCGCCGACGAGATCAACCGAACGCCGCCCAAGAGCCAAAGTGCGTTGCTCGAAGCGATGGAGGAACGACAACTCACCGTCGCGGGAACAACTTACTCACTGCCTGACCCTTTTTTCGTGTTGGCCACACAGAACCCGATTGAGGTGGAAGGCACCTACCCGTTGCCCGAGGCGCAGCTCGATCGTTTTCTATTGAAAATCCTCGTCAACTATCCCGAACGCGATGACGAGATCGAGATATGTCGGCGGCAAACCGCTGGCCCCGCGGTCGAGATGAAACCGATCATGACGACCGAATCGCTGCGGAACATGCAGGCTCTCGCGCGGCGGATCATCGTCGCGGACCATGTGATGGAAGCCGCCGTGGACCTCGCCCGCATGACTCGGCCGGGCGACAATCGGATGCCAAAGAGCATCGCAAATTACGTGCAGTACGGTGGCGGCCCGCGTGCGAGCCTCGCGTTTATCAAAGCCGCCAAAGCGCGTGCTCTGCTCAAAGGACGTCATCACGCCACAACGGAAGACATCGCTGCTGTCGCCCGCCCGGTGCTGCGACACCGCATGGTCATGACGTTCAATGCGGAAACGGATGGCATCGACATCGAAGACGTGCTCGATCGCCTGCTCTCCGAAGCCGCCGCTCCATCACGCAACGGCAAACCTTGATGCCCATCGCTCAACGCCTCACTCGCCGTCCGCTCTTTGACTTATCTCCATGAAGTTTTTCCGTCGATTCCAATCGAAAACCAACGTCCCCCAAAAGGACTTGGAAGTCTCCGCCGATCCTGCGGCGGCGATCGGTCAGTTGGAGCTGCTCTCGCGCAACGCGGTGGACGGCCTTTTGTCGGGCAAGCATCGCAGCACCCATCGCGGCGGCACGAGCGATTTTGCTGAACATCGAGAATACTCGTTTGGGGATGACATTCGAAGGATCGATTGGCGTCTACACGCGCGTAACGACCGATATCACGTACGCACCTACGAAGACGAAACCAACCTCAAAGCATTGATCGTTGTCGATGCGAGCGGTTCGATGCGATACGAAGGTACAACGGCATCGAAATTTGACGTCGCTCGCAGTATCGCTGCGTGTTTGGCTCGGTTGATGATGCGACAGCGAGATTCGGTGGGATTGGCGGTCATCGATGAATCCGTCCGCATCGAAGTTCCTGCCGGTCTTCGTCCGTCGACTTTGATGCGTATCAACCAAACGCTCGCTGACGCGACGATTGCCGGTGGCAGTGACGTTGCGGGATGCTTGAAGGCTCTGCGGCCATCGGCCAGGCGACGTGGAATGATGGTTCTGATTTCGGATTGCTTCGGCGATCCCGAAGACCTGCGAACAGCCCTGGCAACCTGGTCCGCCGCCGGACACGACTGTGTCGTCGTGGAACTGCTAGCCCCAGAAGAAATCGAGTTCGCATTTCGCGGTACGGTCGTGTTTGATGATTTGGAGCAGGTCGGTTCGCGGCTGGAAATTGATGCCGGACAAATTCGCCAAATCTATCTCGAGCGATTCACCAAACATCGGGAGATGGTGGCCGACGCGATTCGGCGTAGCAGGGCGGATCAGCTAACACTCCGCACCGATGCTTCGATCGCGGAAACACTGCGTCAGTTTTTGATCCGACGAACTGCACGGGCTCGTGCCCGCGCCGGGGGTGCTCGGCGATGAGCTTTCTAGGAGGATGGTTTCTACTGGGGCTCCCGCTGCTAGCGATTCCGATCGTCATTCACATGATGAAGAAACGCCAACGCGACGTCATCGCGTGGGGAGCGATGCAGTTCCTACGTGATCCGACTCGCCGCGGCCAACGCATTTCGCAAACGGATCGTTGGCTGTTGTTGGCCGCACGCATATTGATCCTTGGTTGTTTGATCGGAGCCTTGTCGCAACCGCTCTTTCATGCGACACGTTCATCCGGTGTCGCTGGCCTGCCGATGCAGGTCATCCTGATTGACGACACTCGGTCGACACTGGCCGACGGTCGATTTGATGAGATCCGCCGGACTGCCGATCAACTCATGGGCTCCTTTCCGACGGACACTCCCATCGAAATCTGGGCCATCGGCAACCCTCCGAGAAGAATCATCGATGAGATTACCGACATCGGGTCGGATGCCACCAACGTCACGCTTTCGCAAATACGATCGAGCCTTTCTGATTATCCGCCACGTGGCGGCAGCGGCAACTTTACCGACGCGGTCCACCGAGTCGTGGTCGCGTCCGTCGAAGCGGATAAATCTCGTCGTGAACTTCACAACGAAGACTTCGCCGTCGACA
The DNA here is from genome assembly GCF_000346505.1 of Aporhodopirellula sallentina SM41. Taxonomy (GTDB): domain Bacteria; phylum Planctomycetota; class Planctomycetia; order Pirellulales; family Pirellulaceae; genus Rhodopirellula; species Rhodopirellula sallentina. Next base: position 58,344 of record NZ_ANOH01000169.1, on the reverse strand, counting down.
CTCCGATGGATGTTTGGCTCATCACCGACGACACGGCCGCAGGTTGGAATCCACCTTTGTCGGCGTCAGCCATGCTTCCCGACCCGAATCATCGATTGCATATCATTCAAGCATGCAAACCGATCCCACCGTTGCACCAGTGGTGCGTGACCGCGGTCGAGTCATCACGTCGCACGATCACGACCAACGACACGATAGAAGTGTCTGCGACGATCGCTAATTTGGGGACGCGTCCTTCTCCAAAGGTGACCGCAGTATGGAAGCACAACGGACGCCCGGTTGCCGAGACTCCTGTTAAAACACTTCAACCCGATGAGCAGCTCTCACTGCAAACCGAGACCACCGTTCGATCGGCGGGCACCCACGAATTCAAATTCGAACTGAAACCGGACGGAGGGGCAGCGTCCGATCCCATGCCTGACGACGACAGCGGCCACGTGGTCGTCAGCGTCGTCGGCGAAATGCCGTTGTTGGTCATCAAGGGGCCGGGTGGACCGTTCGACCAATCTCCGTCGGATGCGGATTTTCTTGCTGCGGCTTTGGGGCGAAACTCCGGTGCGTGGGCGTCCGTGTCGAACGACATGGCATCGGATGGCGACACAAACAATCGCCGCAACGAAAGTCTGTTTCAACCGGAGGTTTACTCCGTCACGGAACTCGACGACCTCAATTGGCATCGGTATCCAGCGATCGTTTGGCTCGGAGGCGTGGAACTACCTCCCGACGTTCTAAACCGATTGATAAATCGTGTCCGCCAGGGTGCGGGGCTGTGGATCACACTGGATTCCAAAACCGATCGTGGATCGATGAACGATGTTTTGAACCGAAGGGTTTTCAACATCCCTACCGAGTCCCGCTCACAGTCCGATGACCGAGCCAACGGGATCATCGGAGAGCTGGTCGTCAACTATTCCCACGACCAACTGCAACGGATCCATCCGCCTGAACCGACAGATAGCATTCTGTCTCCGCTTTCCGATACCGAGAGGCTCGACCTTGATCTCGTCAGAATTCGTCGACGTATTGACCTGCATCCACCTCGCGGTCATGCCTCTTCTCGCGTTTTGTTGCGTACGTTTGAAGGAAACCCGGTCGCGATTCTCTCGGGACTCGGTCGTGGTCGCGTCGTCCTGCAGGCCTTACCGATGGACCCATCGTGGTCCAACTTTGCTTTATCAAAATCGTTTGTAGTTTGGGTGCTTCAGGTGCTCGATCACCTCTCCCAACCGGTCGGCGAGAACTATAACCTTGCATCAGGCCAGATGTTTCGAAAGAACGTTAGGGAGACCGATCACGAATACGAACTCACGACGCCTACCGGTCAAACAGAAGTCCTGATCGCCCTGCCGCAGTTTGGACGATCGCTGAATCAAGAGCGTGCGGACCAAACGGCCGGAGTCGTGCGTTTCGACCGGACTGATCAACCGGGTTTGTATCACCTCAAAGACACCGACGGCGACACGGCACCGATCGTTTTTTCGGTTGCCGGTGACCCGAGTGAGTCCGCGTGTTTTGTCGACTCAACGGAAACACTAACGCGATTGGCCGATGCCCCTCGTGTCGATCTTCATCGGCAATCCACCGGCATCGATTTGCACTCGATCATCGCGACACTCCCGGAAGACCAGTCTCGCGGACCGAGTGGAACCCCTTTGTGGCCCGCATTGCTGCTCGGACTCTTGATCGCGATATCACTCGAAACTTTCTTGGCCGGATACGCAGCACTGCGTCGCTACGGACGCCTGCGAATCCGTGACACCGATCCTATTGCGGTGGGGACAAACCGTTCTGATTTACACAGCCCGTCACCGTCCGACATTCCTCGACCATCCAAAGGAACACTGGTATGACTTCACCAATGCTCCTTGCACCATCGTTGTTTGCATCACCGCTCCTTGCACAAGGGCAACCGCTACCCGCTGGCACCGAAGTATCGGTGACCGAAGGCCTTCAAGCCAACGGCACGCTCGGATGGAACGCGAGTCTCGTCGTGATCGTTGTCCTATGCGTCGCGACGGTGTGGTGGTTGAGTCGCCAGCGCGAGCTTTTAGGGACACCCACGTTTCTTCTACTGATCCTTCTACGTGTAATCGTGGTGTTCGTAGCGGTGTGGATGATCATTCAACCATCGTGGACACGAACCGAAACTGTTAGCCGTCGCGCCGAGATTGTTGTCCTCGCCGATGGCAGCGGCAGCATGGACACGGTCGATCCGCCGGCAACCCGATTCTCCAACGATTGGAATTTGGCGGTTTCCAATCCCGACGATCCTCTTGCGATGGTCCAACGGATTGAGCTGGACTTGCAAATGGCCAACAAGATTGACACGAATCAATCTAAGTTGCTTCAACGGGCAATCGAGCAACTCAGCGCGATCCCGAATCTCAGTCCCGACCTCTCCGAACCGTGCCTCACCAGCCTCCGGTCCGCGTTGGAAAGCTCCTCCGATTCGTCCGAAACACTCGATCGAGCCCAACAACTCGCTCGGGCGGCGTCGCGAACGGACGCGGTGGAGTCAGCATTGCTGGAAATTGAGATCCTTCGCACAACCCTGCAGTCCGAACGCTCGTCTAGTAACGCCGGGGCGCCGCAGTCTCGCAAAGAGTTCGTCGCTCGTTTACTCGACCGGTTCGAACAACAACTCAAACAGCTACCCGGACAACCGGTTTCATTGCGGCGAGCAGTGTTCTCGGACGATGTCGAACCGGTGCAATCCGCATCATGGTCGGACGCCCTCGAGATCGACCAAGGAGACCGCACCGAACCGAACGGTGCTCCGGCGAGGACCAACGTGGCATCGGCGCTTTCATACGTCAGGTCGCTCGATCCGGCCGCACATTTGGCTGCCGTGCTGATGCTTTCCGAGGGTCAACACAACGCCACCTCCGACCAAACTCCGGTCGAGGCCGCCACAGCCTTGCTTGGCACACCGGTCTTCACAGTTCCCATCGGCAATCAATCTCGCCGACGCGATATCGCGATTCATCGCGTCAACGCGCCGGCGATCGCCTATCAGGACGACCGTCCGGTCGCCGAGATTCTCGTGTCTTCTTACGAGTGCGAAGGCGATGAGGTGACCGTCACGCTACTCGACGAAGAGGGCACGATCGACACGCAAACCATTCTTTTCCCTTCGGAGATCAGCGACGTTGCCGTCCGATTTGAACTGCCCCCATCTCCCCCCGGGCGAAAACAATACCGGATCAAAGTGGAATCGGTTGTCGATGAAATCAGCCAACAAAACAACCAAGCCGTGTTCTCGGTGCAAACCATCAAGAGCAAACTGTATCTACTGATCGCCGACCGCCAACCTCGTTGGGAATATCGATATCTCGAACAGTTGTTTCGACGAGACCAACGGGTCGAACTCGACAAATTTCTGTTAATGCCCACGTTGAAAACGACTCTGACGGACGCTTCCGCAAAGTCCCCCAGTCTTCTGCCGAGCACGATCGATGGTTGGTCGAAATTTGACGTGGCCATACTCGGTGACTTGCCACCGGACGTGATGACACCCGACGTATGCCAAGCGATGGAAGGTTGGGTGAAAGCCGGTGGAAACATCATCGTCGTAGCGGGTGAACACGCCATGCCTGCGGCGTACCGGTTATCGCCCTGGTTCGGCTTGTTGCCGATCACGTCGCAACCAATGGCAGTGTCGCGGGCGGATCGCCCCACACCGGCGCCGGAAGGTTTCACGCACCCCGCCATCCGTTTGCATGATTCGTTGGAATTCAACTCGGAATTGTGGCGGCGTTGGATGTCCGGCCCCACACCCGGATACCTGTCCCCTTTTCACTCAGCCAAACCAACCGCGTCGGTCCTCGCGTCCCTGTCCGACGTCAATCAAATTTCGTCCTCACTCAACGACGATGCCGTTGCGGCCCCCGACAACAACAAAACCAATCTGCGTCCCGCGTGGCTGTCTGTTCATCGTGTGGGCAGTGGGCAGGTTGCCTACCTTTCATCACCAATCAGTTATCGACTGCGTATTCGGGCGGGCGACATGTATCACCATCGGTTCTGGGGTCAACTCGTCCGCTGGATGACGTCGGCGGAGTTGTCATCGGGTGATGGAATGGTCGACATCAAATCAGATCGAGCCGTTTACGACGAAGGTCAACGCTCTGGCATTCGAGTTCGCCTCTCCGACGCATCAGGCCTTCCTGTCCGACGTGGCGATGTGCGAATTCGCCTCGCAGCACTCGATGACATTGACGGTGAGTTTCCACCGAGAACAGTCAAACTGGTCGAAAACGAACTCGCCGCGGGCGTCTACGAAATTTCCGTCGACCGCCTGCCCCCCGGTGTGTATCAGGCGACTGCAATCGGCCCGACGATCGATACCCTCCGAAAAACGTCCGTCGCCGTGGAACCAGGTACCGCGACAACGAGTGAAAACAGCGTCGACACGACCAAAGATCCGTCGACAACCACCTTCACGGTCCAGTCCGCCGGCGACGTGGAACGGTTGATGACCGAAGCCGATCCGCTGTTGCTCAGTCAGATCGCCGAAGCAAGCGGCGGCGTCAGCATTTTCCCTGCGGCACTCGAAGAGGTCCTTCATGTGGTCTCGCTGGCACCGGACGTCACCAAAACACAACGCATGACCCCATTGTGGAATCGATGGGCGAACCTTTGGATCATTGTTGGATGCTTAACCACCGATTGGTGGATTCGACGCAGGAAAGGGCTCATTTGAAATGATTACTGCCGCCAAACCTGAACCCGTTTCCAATCGCGTTCGAGACCGACTCGATCGTCTGCATGGGGCTCGTCAATCGAACCGTGTGATCCACACACTCGCGTGGACGCTCGCTGCACTGCTGCTTGCTTCTGCGGTTGCCTTGGCCCTGGACGCCACGTTTGGATGGTGGTCGAAACCGGTGCGAGTCTTTTTATCCGCCACTGTTGCCGCGTTGACCGTTTCAGTCGCCGCCATCGGAATCCGCCGATTACTTTCACCTCGCAAGGATCTCGAGTTGGCTCGAGTCGCCGACAGCCAAACCCCGTCGCTCGAAGAACGTTTGCAGACGGTCCTATCGACGTCATCCGGCATCAAACTCGATCGCGACGGCAAACGCACGGGCTTCGATCCTGTGATGTTCAACCTCGTGGCGTCAGAAACCGATACGCTCATCGATGAACTCAAACCCAAAGAAGCCGCGAAAGAGAGCTCGCTGCGTTGGCCTTTGTTGATCGCAGCGACAGGACTCGTTGGATGGCTACTTGTCACGATGCAGGTTGGATCCGATATCCGTGTGCTCGTTGCCAGGCTAGTGGCACCCACCGCCGACATCACTCGTCACGAACTCCACAACCTTCCGGGAGATCAGGTCATTGCGAGCGACGAACCGTGGCAAATTGAATTGACCGCATCCGGTCCTCCGACGGATACTGTTGTCCTGGAACGAGTCTTTGATGCAGAGCCCCAAACGACCGCGAACGGAGATTCTCTGCAATCCGAAAAAGACACCCTGCCGGTTCATGAATCTGTCACTCTGTCACCGAAACGTGGTTCGGAAAACCAATTCCGATTCCGCCAACGTCGCCTGTCGCGATCATTCCGGTATCGCCTCGCCGCAGGAGACCTGCGCACGCGGTGGTACGACGTTACCGTGGCCGATCGGCCACGAATCTCGAGCGTTTCCCTGACCGTCACGCCGCCTTCCTACGCACAGCTATCGGCAACGACACATTCGCGACTGCCCAACCGCTTAACGGTGATCGAAGGATCGACAGTCGAAATCACCGTCACCGGTTTTGGCCAAATCGATCAAGCCATGTTGCTGATCGAAGGCCAATCGCCACGAACGATGTGGTCCGACAACGGGAAAACATTTTCCGTATCGGTCGCTGCCGATTCGGAGATGACGCTCTCGCCTCAACTCATCGAACCTCACGGATTAGTCAACCGTCGCTCACCGAGTTGCCGCGTGCTGACACGTCGCGACCTCCCGCCAACCGTTCGAATCAAAACCCCACGGCCCGATCAGAAAGTGCGCCCCGATGACAAGGTCACGTTGACCTTTCAGGCGACCGACGACGTGGGTTTGGCAAAAGCACAATTGGTCATCGAATCGGAGTCCGAAGACGCGACGGTGAAAACACTCGACATCATCGAACTCCCCGTTCCAATGAAAGACGGCGAGCCGATTCAAAAGTGGAACGGGAAAACCGAAATCGATCTATCGCAATATGGCCTTTCTGAAGGTCAGACACTGCGGTACCGAATCGAGGCTTATGACACCAAACAATCGGCCATCGTGGAAGCCTCCGCACAATCAGATTCAGAAGACACCCCGCAGACCCAAACCTCATCGGCAGCGAGTGAATCGCAACCGCGGGATTCCATCCTTAGCAACGACCAAGCCACGGAGGAATCGGCTGCCGACGCCTCCCAATCAAACGAATCGGCATCAGAAAACAACAAGCAAACATCACCGTCGATGAGCGATACGCCCTCATCCTCAAGTGCGGATACATCAGAAAGCGAAACCGCCGAGACGCAATCGACCGCTGACAATCGTAGCCAACCAGAATCAACCGATTCGACATCGCAGACTCCTCAGCCCAACGTGGCACAAGCCTCTGATGAGACCCAAGAGAGCGACGACTCAAAAGATCAAACGAGCGATCAAACCAACCAAACCATCTCTGCAATGTCCGCTGCAGATGCACAACAAACCGATAGCGCCGCACCGGTGAACGACATGCCCCCAAGCGGTCAGCAGGCATCCTCGCAGCAGTCCGATAAGGATGCGACAAAAGACGATACATCCGAAAAGGCGTCCGCTACCACTTCGTCGAACGATGAAAATCCGCCTTCATCACAGGCGCAAGAAGACGCCGCCAGTGCAGACAAACCAAACAGCACGACTACCGCCGGTTCGTCTCAAAACTCACCATCGGATCAACAATCATCAGCCCCCGGCGCTCAGCGTTCGCCTCCCGCCGATTCATCGGACGACGATGAGCAACAATCTCCTGACGAAAACCTGTCCACGCCACCCGACGGAATGACTCGCCGCGGGCTCGATGTCCCTCAACCGGGAAGCAGCCAACAGATGAGGCTGCAAATCACCGAAACCATCGGTTCATTTGAAGGCACCGCTAGGCGGAAAACGGAAATCGCCGTCGCGGCGACCATTCATCGCGTCGAAGATGAACTGGACAACGCGAGGCAACGGCTATCGAAGGTTCTCAAAACACAAACCCAAACGAACGCATGGAACGACGAACTTCAAGTCGATGTCAATCAAGCACACTCGCACTTGCTATCGGCAATCGACGCGGTCAAGTCACTCCTCAGTCGCACTAAAGGGACACCCTACGCTTTCATCGGCGTGCAATTGGCAGAAATTACTCACACCCATATTCGTCCCGCTGAAGAAGACGCCGGTTCCGTCGTTAATGTCTCCGGCGACACACGCACGGCGTTGGTAATGGCCTCCCGCCAACAAACCATCCGAGCAATCGAACGACTTCGCGAGCTCTACAAGACATTTGAAAAGGCGAAGAAGGACTTTGAGAAAGCCGACAACATCGAGCAGATCCAGAAGATGTACCGTGTCTATCTCGAAGACTCTCTGGCGGAGCTTAGCAAAGCGACGAAAGATGATCCCGAGGGACTCCGGCGAACGATGGCGGAACTCGACGTCGACGAAGACTACCTCGAACGTCTGCAGGAAGTCCTCAAAATGCAAAACGAGTTGCGTGCGGAACTCGCGCGCCTACTCGCTGACGATCCGCGATTGATGCGTCGCTATTTTCAGAATTTCGGGGAGAAGGGGCAGAGCATCCGATCGCAACTTTTCGCGTTGGCGGATCAGCAATCCACGCTTCATCAGCAACTGACTCAGTATGCGGACTCGGAGTCTGAAGAGACGCTCGAACGACTCCTTCTTCAACATGCCCAAGAACTCGCCACAGAGTCTCTCGATCTCGTTCAAAGAGCGTTCGAGATTGAAGAAACGTTTGAGACTTGGCTCCCACTTAGAGACAGCGAATCATCTACCGTCTCTATCACCCGTGACGCGTTTTTGGAGAGCACCTCGACGGCCGCCATGATCACCAGCCACTACGAAATCGCCCCTGGTTCAACGCTGTTGATCGGGGATGCGACGTGGCCGATGGCACAGGATGCGCTAACGCGGGTATCAACGTCCATGACGAAGTTGATCGAATCACTCGATCAGGTTGCCGCCCAACTCGGCGTCCTCGCTCAGTCCGATGAGCAGTACGCCTCCAACGCGCTGCGCCGGATTGTTGAACTGAGCGAAATGCGAGACGACGCGTCACGTTGGAACCGGAAAGCGGCATTTCTTTCACGCAAAGAGTTTTCACCCGCGATCGGCGTTGATCAATCTACGATTGCGGTTGAAACCCACGTGCTTACCGACAAACTCACCGGTTTGCAGGCTGAATTGGCGGGTCTGCTCGACGGCGAAACGGGAATGCTTCCACAATCCATTGCCGATCGCTGCAACGTACTGCTCGCGAAACTCGATCGTGATGTCGAACCGGTTCAATTGGCAGCGATTCGGGCACTGCAACAATCCACGATTGCGAAAGCGACGGTCCGAACACAGATGGCGGCTGAATCACTCGACGATGCACGCGAGTTACTCGACGCCGTGCTCAGCGAAGTCATCGAACAACTCGACAAACTGCCCCCGGATCCGCTGGCGGATCTCTTGGACGACCCGACCCTCGATGAAATCCTAGCGATCCTCGAACAAGAACGCGACTTCGCCGAATTGCTCGGTATCCCATCCAGGCCGACCAACCTGCAAATCGTCAATGACTGGGCCAACGGCGGCAAGGGCCCCGGCGGTGCCGGCCGGGCACGGCTGATTGCAATGATCCGTGCGGCCATGAACGCCGAAGGCAAGAAATCCAAGAAAGCTCTCGATCGGGCCAAACAACTGCTAATGAACGCGGGCGTTCCGAGGACGAATGAGATGGACGACGTCGACCGGCGAACCGGCGGAGCGTTCGGATGGAACATCGTTCGCAGCCGGCTCAGTTCGGGGCTGTTGCAGGGATCCGATGGGTTACCACCGGAGGCGTATCGCAAAAGTATCGATCGCTATTTCGAATTGATCAGTGGCTCGATCGAGTCGCCTACTCCCGACAGTTCACCTCCGTAGTGCCGACCTTTGAGTCAGCGCCCGATATGGTTCTTATCGCATCAGGCTATTTTTTGAGAAGCACCGTACTAACGATCGCCTGTTTCTGTTGTTTCCTGCCGCTCGCAACCGCTCAGGAGCCGATGGGTGCTTTGCATGCCGTGAAGGGTTTGGAAGACCCACCCGACTTTTCTGTCGTTCCGGATTCACAATGGCGTGCGATCGAGCATTCCGTCGACCGCGGCATTGCCTACATGCTCAGCCATCAATATCGCAACGGCAGCTATGGTATCGGCGAACTTGAGAAGCCTGCTGTGACGTCGTTGGTCTGCATGGCGATGATTTCTCGCGGGCATCTGCCGAGCGATGAAAAAGGGGCCAGCGATGAATCGAAAGCCATCATCCAATCACTCGACTACGTGCTTTCATGCCAACGCGGCGATGGACTGCTGGGGTATTCCCCTCAAACGCTTTCGTCTCACAACTACACCGCTTTCAATTTCTCCAAGTTCATGAACTACAACCACGCGATTTGTGGTTTATTCTTGACCGAAGTCTACGGGATGACCGATCCCAAACGGGCTGCACGTATCGAAGTTGCGGTCGACCGAGCGTTGTCGTTTACCAGACGGGAACAGAAACGCCGTATCGCCCCGGAAGTGGAGGCTCGCGACCGAGGTGGTTGGCGATACATCGGCGAACCCGACATCAACATCGACAACTTTTACAGCGATCTCTCGGTGACGAGTTGGGTGATCATGTTCTTGAGATCTGCAGAGAACGCAGGGTTTGACGTGCCTCACGAATGGGCAAAACAGGGACTCGCGTATGTGCTGCGTTGCTACAACCCATCATCCGGCACGTTCGGCTACGCGCCCGGGCATCCTCACATGGCGACCCGTGGCCTCCTCGGTGCCGGGACGTTGTGCCTGTTCCTAACGGGACACAAAGACGTCGAGATGGAACAACGAACCGCGATGCGGATCAAAGAACATCCGTTCGACCGATACAACTACCAAACGAACAAACGAGAACACTACCATTACAGCGCTTACTACATCAGCCAAGCGGCGATGCAAATCGGAGGGAACACGTGGGAGCAATTCTACCCTCCATTCGCTGATACCTTCCTACATCACCAAAACCCCGATGGTTCGTGGGCTGCCGAAAGCAAACGTCCTGACCTGGGTCAAGTGTATCCGACTGCTCTGTCCATCCTTGCACTCACGCCGCCCTATCAACTCCTACCGATCTACCAGCGATGAGCATCTCCGTTCGCTATCTAATCCTGGGTGCAGCTATCGCTGTCTTCGGATCAACAGTGCCTGGAATATCATGCGTTACCGCGGATGAACCGGGGAAAGGTTTGCACGCGTCGACCGGGATGGAAGACCCACCGGACTTCACCGTGATTCCTGACACCCAGTGGCACGCCATTGAACAGTCGGTCGACCGCGGCATCCGCTATATGCTGGATCGGCAAAACGCGGACGGCAGTTTCGGCGTTCACGAACTCGAGCAACCAGCCGTTACGTCGCTCGTGTGCATGGCGTTGATCTCACGAGGGCACGCTCCGGATGAGTCCAATACGGCATCAGGTGCTTCGCGGGCAATCGTCCGTGGAATCGATTATGTGCTTTCACGCCAACGAAAGGACGGGTTGCTCGGCCATTCGCCGCAATCGCTTGCATCGTCGGAGTATTCCAAATTCATGATCTACAATCATGCGATTTGTGGCATGTTCTTGGCGGAAGTGTACGGGATGACCAACCCCAAACGTGCCAAGCGAATCGAACTGTCGATGAACAAAGCATTGAGCTTTGTCCGCGTCCTACAAAAACGTTCCATACCGGCGGCAGCGGAGGCTCGTGACCGAGGCGGTTGGCGTTACCTCGACGGTCCCACGCACGGCGATTTCTACAGCGACCTCTCCGTGACCAGTTGGATTGTGATGTTCCTGCGATCCGCGGAGAACGCGGGGTTTGATGTGCCAATTGAATGGGCTCAACAAGCGATCGCCTACGTTTTGCGATGCTACGATGAACGCTCCGGTGCGTTCTCTTACGCCCCGGGGCATCCTCATATGGTGACGCGTGGAATGGTTGGCGCCGGGGTCCTTTGCCTGTTCCTCACCGGACACAAGGAACCAGAAATGGAACAGCGATGCGGGCAATGGTTATTGAAGCATCCCTACGATCGATACAATCACAAACTCAGCACTCACGAACACTATCATTATGGGGCGTACTACCAAAGCCAAGCCGCACTTCAGATTGGAGGACGAACATGGGAACAGTTCTATCCTCGTTTCGTTGATACCTTTTTGACGCATCAGAACGGCGACGGTTCTTGGGAACCCGAATTAAAACGGCCAGAACTCGGACGGGTCTACACCACTGCCATGTCCGTCTTGGCGCTGACTCCCCCTTACCAGTTGCTGCCAATCTATCAGCGATAGGACAAAACGATGTTGCGAACCCCTGCCATCGCCCTGATCACTTTTTCGCTCACGCTTGTCTTTTCGACGCATGCCTTTGCTCAGACAAAGACCTCAAGTAACACCTTCCAATTCGATGTCGTCGACGCGAAAACCGAACAAGCGGTGCCGGACGCCGTTGTTCACATCTTGGACCTTGACGACATTGATGCTGCGGTGCAAATGAGCTGCGATGCAGAAGGCAGGGTGCGCTACGCTCGCAACCTTGCAAACGACGCAGTCCGCCTTCGGATAACAGTACGTTCAACGGGCTACCGGCCCTACCATGTGGCATTGAACCGTGTCCGCCCTCCGCAAACCCCGATCAAACTCTCGCTCAAACCAGGCAAAGTACTCAACGGACGGGTTGTTGATTCATCGGGACAACCGATCTCAAACGCTCGAGTTTCCACCACAACGCCGGCTGACATTTCGCGGCACGGCTATTTCTACACATCGTTTGATACGGAAACCGATGCAGACGGAACTTTCCGTTTCGACTCGATCGATGAAGACTCGTCGATCAATGTGCAGGTCTCACATCCACAGCACGAGACACAGTGGTTCACTGTGGCAGGAGATCTCGCGCCCACGCTAACCCTCCCTCAACCAATGCGAATTCGCGGAAGGGTATTGGACTACCGAGGCGAACCGGTCGCGAACGCCACCGTCGTTTCGGAGGAAAGCCGACTGAGCGTTTCCACCAACGAGTCTGGGGAATTTGATTTGGGCACAGGCCTGAACGCGGGACACGGCCTCATCGTCATGGCGGACCGTCTGAGCCCACGAAGAGTAACCATTGGGCCCGCTGTCGCCGGCGAGCTCGACTCGAATTCAGAAATGACGATTCGCCTTCTTCCCGGCCGCACGATTCGATTCCGATGTGTCACGCCCGCGGGAAAACCACTCAGCGGCGTGCACGTGCGATCGGTCTCTTGGGAGAATTCCACAGCACTCCGGCTCGATGCCGTGAGCGATGCAGACGGGCTGGCCACGATTCGAAATGCACCCGCTGAAACAGTTGAATACGAATTGCAGCATCCGAACTATGCGTCGACGCGAAAAAGCCTAAGAGCAGGCAGCGAACGACACGAAGTCCGGATGCCAACGGACGCAGAAGCACTCCAACGCCCCACCAACAAAGGTGACAACAATACTCTCGTTCTCTCATCGCGTCTGGACATCGACCCAGACGATCCGGAACGCCGCATCATGCATCTCTGCGACATCGATGGCACCGTGCTGCGCCCGTTGATCAATGACATTCAACTGAGAGACCATTTTGATCGACAGGGTACTCCTGACGTGTCCGCGGACGGAACGACCATTGCCTTTGATGCATGGTCAACCAACGGCGAGGCATGGGACGACGCCCGAATTATCGTAGCCAATATCGATGGCAGTAACGCTCGGAATATCGGACGGGGCGTGATCCCGAGTCTTTCGCCGGACGGTTCACACGTCGTCTACAGTCGCCCAACCAAACACGCCCCGGCTGATGACGCTCGCGGACAGTCGATCTGGACGATGAAAGCCGATGGCACCGATCAGAAGATGATCGAAGACAACTACGCGTGGGGCGCACGGTGGACCGCCGACGGCAGATCAATTGTTTTCCGCGGTGGATTGGACGATCACGGTCGGCACGTGTCGGGAAACTGTCTTCGGGTGTACGACCTGCAAACCGAAACGACTCGTAATGTGTTCTCACCCGATGAGAGTCCATTCAGTGGCCTGCACTTTCATCTCAATGTCAGCCGGCGCGGGCGTCTCGCCGTCATGAACGGCACACTGCGAGACGGCAAGAAGGCAATGGGTGTCGTTGACATCGACCAAGGCATTCGCTCGCTAAGGATCGTGAAGTTGCAGTTTCCTCAAATCCCGAACTTCGTTGTTCCGGGAGGTGGAGTCGCAAGCATTTCATCTGACGGCAAATGGGTTGCAACGCTTTGCCGTCGCGAGGGACTCCCCGTCGGGCATCAGTTGTCGATCGACGGCGTCCTGGATCCAAGGCCGTTCCCGAATCTTCCTGAGAACATCCGCGCTTTCGATCCCACCTACACGCCCGACGGAAAACAACTGATCGTTGCGCTATCTCCGTAGGCCTCGAACCGAGTCGCGGTCAATTCATTGGATAACCGACGTCACGAATTTGTCTGAGCAAATGCTTCATACGGTCGACCCGCTCGGCATTCTGCTTGGCGAGGTTGTTTTTCTGGCCGACGTCGACCGACAAGTCATACAGTTCAACGTCGAGACGGTCGTCGCTTGGGTATCCACGTTGGGATTCCCAATCCTTATTGCGAGCACTGACATAACCTGATTTCGCATCAACGAGCAACCAACGTCCGTCCCGAAGAGCGTAGTCCTTCGCACGTGTGTTCTGGACGAGTGTGGTTCGAGGCGTTTTCTGCGGATCGCGTAGCACCGGCAGCAAACTGATCGAATCTTTGGCTTGGCCTTCTGGAATTTCGAAGCTCAAAATGCCGGCCAACGTGGCCATCAAATCGACCTGCGAAACGATGGCGTCCGATACGCTTCCAGGCGTGGTGACGCCGGGCCAACGGATTAGGAATGGCACGTGATGCCCGCCTTCGTAGAGATCACGTTTGAGTCCACGAAACGGCTTGGACGACCAATGATCGAAAGTGGCATCGCGCTGATACGCGTACTTTTCCGGACCATTGTCTGCTGAGAAGATCACGATCGTGTTGTCCGCGTGCCCTGATTTTTCGAGAGCAGCCAAAATTTGCCCACACGCATCGTCAGTCTCGCAAACAAAATCTCCATACGGGCCCGCCTCGGAACGTCCGTCGAACTGATCGTTGGGGATGATCGGAGCATGAGGAGATGGGAACGCGAAATACAGAAAGAATGGCTGTTCCTGATCTCGGCGAGACTCCAAGAACGAAACACCTTTGGAGGTGATCGTTGGGATGTTTTCATAAGGGTCCCATCCAGACACCATCGGACCGGGACGGCACTCCCATCTTCCTTCCTTGATCGGTTTCCATTTGGTCGTATCCATGACTGTGTCGGGCACGTCTTTCACGCGATCGTTTTCAATCCAGCAATACGGTGGGAAGTTAATCACCGTATCGCCGAAATAGGAATCGAATCCGTGTGCGAGAGGGCCATCCGGGATCGCCAGGGACCAATCGAAATCGTCTGGACCGTATCGACGTTTCTTCCCATTGCCTGAGGGTTTGGCATCTTCCTTCATGATTGCCTCCCAATCCCACCCGAGGTGCCATTTTCCGATCGCGGCGGTTGCGTAGCCGTGTTCCTTAAACATCTCAGGCATTGTGAGCTGTTCGGGCTGAAACACGGATTCGCCGAAAGCGCCCACGATGCCGTGAAAATCTCGCCAGTGATGCCGACCGGTCAGTAAGGCATACCGGCTTGGCGTACAGATCCCCGATGACGAGTGACCGTCCGTGAACCGCATTCCCTGTTTCGCTAATTCATCAAGGTGGGGCGTGGGGATCTTCGAATCGGAGTTTTGGACTCCCAAATCGCCATACCCCATGTCGTCCGCGTAAAGAATCAGGACGTTCGGAAGTTGCGGAGCCTGGGCACGTAGAGCGGGTGCAGTTGCCAGAGACCCCAAAAGGAATGCCGCGAGTAGCAGTCCCCGTGATGAACGCGAACAGGTCGACATCAAAAGTTTTTGGGCAATCGAGAGGATCATGGTGCAAGCCTGCGTTATTCCGTGTGACGGATTTTCCTGAGGGGCAGAAATCGTGTGTCACTCAATGACAACCGCACAAATATAGCCGCTTCGATCCCAACCGGTCGCGGCGGATCGAAACGCTGTGAGCCCCAACGCTGTGAGCCCCAACGCTGTGAGCCCCAACGCAGTGCCCCCAACGCAGTGCCCCCAACGCAGTGCCCCCAACGCGGAGAGCCGGAATGCGGAGAGTCCGGCACCCAATGCCACAACGCCGTCAGTCAAGCGGCGAGGTCAGATCGGGGCCGAATGGGCCGGAAATTACGGCGGAGGCGAGCGGTGACGGTGCAAAAACCCGTTGAGAACCGACTGGCCTTCCGACGCGTAGAGGCTACTCTCTGAGATTCTGCCCATATTTCCCAACTTCGAATTCTGTTTTCAGTCGTTCACGAAGCCATGTCTGACGAAGCTAAACCATTCTCGACCCCAGAAACCGTTGATTTTCCGTACCGGGCGATCAGTCGCGGCGCGATTTGGTCGCTCGTCTTCTTCATCATCGCCTTGGTCGGCCTGGTACCGACGTTCGCGCCGATGCTGATTTTGGCTGTTCCGGGTATCCTTTTCGCCGTTTTCGCCCTCCGTGCCATCAAACGCTACCCGGAGGAGTTCAGTGGCAAGGGACTCGCCACGTTCGGGCTGGTTGCCTGCTCGCTGCTATTCATTGGCGGTGTCGGACAACACACCTACATTTATTTGACGGAGGTGCCCGACGGCTACGAGCGAGTGCAATTCTATAAACTTCAGGCCGATACCCAGGGTGCCGATCAGCCGACTGAAACCGCACTTGCGATTGACGGCAAACCCGTTTTTCTGAAAGGCTATATTCACCCCAGCAGCGGCAGCGGGATGCTTCGCCAGTTCATCCTCGTGCCTGACTTGGGCACGTGCTGCTTTGGAGGACAACCACGGAGCAGCGACATGATCGAAGTCAGCTTGCCACCGGGGAACACAGTGCGTGCGAACGTGATGAAGCGAAAGTTGGCCGGAACATTCAAGGTCAACCGAATGCCGCAAAAGAAAACCGATTTCGACAACGCCTTGTTCTATAAGATGCGAGTCGATCAGTTCAAATAACCCCTCAGGATTCTGCGATGGCTCAATCGGACATGAATTCCGCGATGAAAACGTTCATCTCACCATCGGTCTGTCTGATGCTCGCGTCGGTATGGACGGTATCGTTCGCCACGGCCACCACCATCAGAGGGGATGAGACTCGCCAAGATATTCGCTCGATTATCGAGCAAAGGCGTGCCATCATGCGGGGCGAAGCCGAGGGACGAGCCAAGGTCGAAGTACGCAAGAGCAGCCAAGCTGACCTGGAAAAAGGCAAAATCACGTTCGACGACTTGAAGTTCGATATCGAGAAAGATGAGCCCTTCGATCCGTCGAAGCTGACCAAGACCCTCAAATTTCTCAACGGTCGCAAGGTGAAGCTCAGCGGCTATATCCTGCCGAGCACCCTATTCAAGGAAACCAATATCGAGCAATTCGTGCTCGTTCGGGACAACCTGGAATGCTGTTTCGGCCCGGGAGCCGCACTTTTTTGATTGTGTGATGGTTGAAATGGTGCCTGGTAAAACAACCGATTTCGTCACGCGGCCTGTGACCGTCGAGGGCAAATTCGTCTACGACCCCGACAAATACAAATATCCGCCAGGGGCGGGCCCCAACGGCGCCAGCCACTTTGCAATTTTTCGAATCGAAGGCGTGCAGGTTCGCTGATCGAGCGACCCTCCCGTAGAAACGGTTTTCAGATTCGATCGACGAAGCCGATACCGGGTTGCCTACGCGGCCCGACGGATGGTCTCGTTCTCAGACGCATCGGAGCTCGATTCGTTCCTGGACGGCATTGGTAGGGTGCTCGGCCCCGTCTCGGCGTAACGCTGAGCCAGCTCCTCCTCGTCCCAACTCGCCAAGCAGACGCCGTCGCTCGAGTGGATCTTCAGCTGGTCCTCTTCGGCGAACCAAATCGCAGATACCTTTTCGCTGCGGAACCGTCGCCCGCGATAGAAACCGTCATTGATGAAAATGCAGTCGCGGATTTGCGTCTCTTCTCCGGGAAATCGCTCGCGACAAAAGGCGAGAACACAATTTCGGGCCCGTGCGAGTTTTTGCGACGGTGTCATGCGTCTGTTCGACCTCGAAAGAATGCGGCAAAATATTGCCGCCGGTGATTTCCGGCTGCCGATTGACATCGGCTAGGCAAACCGACGTTCATCGGCCTTATCGCATTTCGCGGAAACGCCACCTCATTCGTCAACGCCGACCCAAACTACCCAATCTCATTCGTTTCGAGCCCGCTACACGTGCGAACCCTGATTACAGAAGCCCAACTGGCCGACGGCGTTTCGAAGCTAGCCGGCGAAATCGATCGTCACTATCAAGGCAAGCCGATCACCGTCGTGGCCGTCCTAACAGGATCGGTGGTTCTGTTTGCGGACCTCATACGCCGACTCTCGATGCCACAACGCGTCGGCGTGATCCAGGCGTCGAGCTATCGCGGCGGTACCCGTCCCGGTGAACTGGTCATTGATGCCAAAATGTTGATCGACGTCAAAGATCGCGACGTGCTGCTGGTGGACGATATCTTTGATACCGGGGCGACGATCGCAAAACTGAAGGAAGAGCTCGAGACCTACGGGGCCGCGAGCGTTGCCACCGCCGTGCTGCTTCGCAAGACACGATCGGACCAACACAGCGTTCGCCCAGACTTTGTCGCGTTTGAGATCCCCGATGAGTTCGTTGTCGGATACGGACTGGACTATCTCGACATGTATCGCAACCTTCCCTACATCGCAGTACTCGAACCGGATGAAATTGCCGCCACGGCGCACGAATTCGGATGAGTGTACAACTGCCCGCAACATCCAGGCATGTGACCACCCGATCCAATTCGGCGGTGTTGTGGGTCACCCGTCGCTACTGGCCTCATGGTGCCGGTCAACACGCCCGAGCAGCCGCCTCGCTGGCGCTCTCCAACGCATGGTCGGCCATGGGCACTCATGTGGAAGTCGTCACTCCGCGGTATGGATCGAGTTGGTCACATGAGTTTCTGCACGACGCCATCCGCGTTCATCGCGTAGCCGCCGCGCCCAAAGGCGAATGGTCCATGCCACGTTACGTTCGGCACCTAGCTAACTGGTTGTCCGAACAAGCCGATCGATTCGATTGGATACTCTGCGACGGGATCAACGATGACATCCGAAGCATTGTTTCGGCAGTCCAACAATCACGCGGTGCGAATCCGGCGAGCCCCATTCGCTGCGGCCTGATCTGCGATGGTTGGGGAGGAGATAGTGACGAGGTCTGGCTACGACAAACGCGTGGCGGAAAGCGGTGCCTTCATGCGATCGGTGAACTGGATAAGATCTTTACCCGACATTCGGAAGCCGATCGCTGTTTGGTTGCTAGTGGGATCGCCCCCGAACGAATCCAACGCGTTGCCAAAGGCTTCTCACGCCCGGCACGAGTGTCCGAAGAACAGCGAGCATCTTCACGTCATTCGTTAGAACTCATCAACACGGATCTCCGAACCGAAAAACAGGATCACGTACTATTGTGGTGCGGACACATGGCCGGGAACGGTCCCGCCAACGAAGGAGTGAAATCAATCGTTGCGAGTGCCCGCATCATTTGTGCTCGGTATCCCAATCTAAAAATTTGGATGCTCGGCGACGGAGAACTTCACGATTGGGTGCACACGGAATTGAAAGCTGAAGGCGTCCGCAGCGTCGTCGCCATCCCAGGCACGTTCCCCGACATGACGGACGTTTGGAATGCGGTTGATGCCGTGGTCGTCACGGACGAAGACCAAATACGCTACACGCTTCCCGCCGCAATCAGCCACGCCCTACCAACGGTTCTCGCCGACCACCGTTCGATTCGTTCATGGATTGAAGACAAATTTGACGCCGACGTCGCCGAATCATTTGCGTGGTACGATTGGAAGAAACCATCGACCTTTCGAAAGACGTTCCGCACCGTGTGGGATGACCTCCCAACGGCAAAAGAACTCGCATGGGAGGTCGCCATGGATGCCGCAAAACGTTTGAGTTTTACCGACGAATTAAACCAGTGGGCTCATATTTTTTCGTCTGAGTAACCGCACCATTTCGCCCATCACGACTTCTTCGTATCGCAATCCAATCTGCGCCCGCATGAACGATGCCACCGCCCTCAACCGCCCCATGAAAATTGCACTGGTGATCCCAACGATGGACCGGGGGGAGCAGAAAAACAAGTTGTGCTCCTAGCGAAAGGACTTCATCGGGCAGGCCACCAAGTTTGCGTCGTCTTGCTAACACGCGACGGCTCTCGCAGTGAAGCACTCCGTGAGGCAGGAATCGAAGTCGTTCTGATTGGAAAGAAATTCAAACTGGATCCGACCGCTTTGTCGCGTCTGACGAAGTGGATGAAACAGTGGAAGCCCGACGTGGTTCACACTTGGCTATTTGCCGCCAACAGCTTCGGCCGCGTCGCCGCGAAACTCTGCAAAGTTCCCGTCGTCATTGCGAGTGAACGCTGTGTCGATCCATGGAAACGCAATTGGCACTTTTTCATCGACCGCCGACTCGCCCGCCTCAGCGATGCGATAACAACCAACAGCGAGGGAGTGCGCGATTTCTATCACGTGCATGGCATTGATGGTGCCCAGTTTGAGATCATCCCCAACGGCGTCGAGGCGGCTTCTCATACGTCATCTTCAATTGATCGCAGCACTGCGTTCGAACGATTAGAAGTTGCGAACGATCGCAAGCTGATCGTCGCAGTGGGTCGACTGTGGCCGCAAAAACGAATCCGTGATTTGATCTGGGCCGGCGAACTGCTTGGCACCCTTCGTCAGGACACGACTCTCGTGATCATCGGTGACGGACCGCAGCGTGAAGAGATGCTGCGACATCGCGATACCGTTTCACGGCCTCTCCATGTGCGATTCGCGGGCGCCCGCGATGACGTTCAACAACTGTTGCCGCACGCCGACGCGTTTTGGATCGCCAGCGAGTATGAAGGACAAAGCAACGCGGTCGTCGAAGCGATGCTGGCTGGGGTACCGGTCGTTGCATCCAATATTCCGGGAAACCGCGATTTGGTTGAGGATGGCGAAACAGGCTTCCTGTTCGATTTAGGTGACGAAGCGAAGATGGTCGAAATCACGAATGTGATACTCAACAATCCGCAACTGGCTTCCAAAGTGACTTCCAATGCCAAATCAAATATCGAGAACAACTTCTCGGTGGACGCGATGATTCAACGGCACGTTCGGCTGTACGAAAAACTGCTGAAGCCAAAGTAGTGTTGACTACGCTGCGGCCTTGATCGCTCAGGAACACATGCCACGTAAGAAGATTCTAAGATTGATCGGATGACTGCGCGAGCAAACCCTCTCGCAACGCTTTCAGGTTTCGCGGATTCTGCCCCAAATCTCCTTTACCGACACGTGATCGACTCTCCGCGACAACGCGAGTGCGTGTCGACGAATCGGCCTCCGTTTCGACCGGGGTCAGTTCGACATGGATATCATCGACGAACCGAAACAGAGGGGTGGTGCGTGTCAGGTGCATTCGCCGCATACTGGACTGGGTCTCGTCAGACTCCCCGTTTGTGTCGCTGACAACCGACCAAGCCGACTGAGTTTGAACCCAGGCTCGGATCATTCCATCAACGTCTTCCATCCCCGCATTGATCTCGATCGGCCGGAGACCTGGATCAGAATTTGCTGCGGACAATTGGGCGTGGTTCGTTGTCCAGTCACGTTTCCAATCGTCGATCATCCAAACGATCCGTCCCGCCATAGCGACACCGACGCCAACGGCAACATACCCTATCATTCTCTTCCCTCGTAAACTCTGTAACACCGTTGAACTCAATGGATCTGTTCGCACAACAAGAAGCCGATCATCTGTTCGCCGCCCAACCGCTCGCGGCCCGAATGCGACCGAAAAATCTGCAGGAATTCGTCGGCCAACACCACATCTTAGGTGAAGGGAAACTCCTGCGTCGATTGATCGCGAGTGGCCGGATCGGCTCGATTATTTTGCACGGCCCACCAGGAAGTGGCAAAACCACCTTAGCGCGCCTGATCGCGGAGGAGACCGGATCCGAACTGATCTCGTTAAACGCGATCAATAGCGGAGTGAAAGAGGTCAGGGAGGTCCTTCGCAAAGCTACCGACGCGGTGTCCGCCGGCGAACGACGTCCCATTCTGTTCATCGACGAAATCCATCGCTTCAACAAATCCCAACAGGATGCGCTGCTCGCCGATGTGGAGGCTGGGGTGATCTCGTTGATTGGTGCGACAACCAGCAACCCGCACTTCGCGGTCAACGGAGCACTCATCAGCCGCAGCCAACTGTTCATGCTCGAACCGCTCCCTACGGAGCCCATGGCGTCCCTCCTGCGGAGAGCCGTCGAGGATTCCGAACGTGGGCTCGGTGATCGTGGCGTTACAGTCACGGACGAAGCGATTGAGTTTCTAGCGTCCGCCACCGATGGTGATGCTCGGCGGGCGCTCGCTGCGATCGAGGTTGCCGTCGAAAGCGTTGCCGACAACAGCAAACAGGTTGATCGCGAGGTCGCGATGGAATCGCTCACCAATCGCGTCGGCGGATACGATGCGACCGGTGACGACCACTATGATCTGTCCAGCGCGTTGATCAAGAGCATCCGTGGCAGCGACGTCGACGCGGCGATTTACTGGCTCGCCCGCATGCTCGAAGGTGGCGAAGACATTCGTTTCCTTTGTCGACGGTTGGTAATCCTCGCAAGTGAAGATATCGGCAACGCTGACCCACAGGCTCTTCCGATGGCCGTCGCCGCAATGCAAGCATGTGAAATGATCGGACTACCTGAAGCACAACTAACGCTTAGCCAAACGGTCGCTTATTTATCGCTCGCTCCCAAGAGCAACGCCGCAACCGTCGCAATCAGCGCCGCCCGACGTGATGTTCGCGACAAAGAAGTCATTCCTGTTCCCAAAATGCTCAGAGACAGCCACTACTCTGGATCGAAAGATCTCGGACACGGCGACGGCTATCTCTACGCTCACGATTCCGAAGACGGTTTCGTGGATCTCGACTACCTAGGAGTCGATCGACAGTATTACCAACCGGTGAACCGGGGATACGAGGCGGACATGGCAGTGCGTCTCAACGAAATCCGTAATCGCCTTCGCCCTCAGAAAGAAACTACCGATACGGATGCGACTACAAACGACGCTTCCTCCGAATAAGGACGTCGCAACCACGACCATCTGGTTCATGCACCGATCGATCCAGCGTTCGCGGCGGTTGACGAAACAACTAGGCGAACGCGCGATGGTCAATCTACTCACGCGTACTTTCAGGTTCGCGTTAAGTCGACGCCGCGGTGGGCATCGGCGCGATTTGGTACGCTCGGTTGCGGAAGAGAAAATCAATGATATTCCCTTCGTGTGGTTGCAACCAATTCAAACGATTCGTTGGCAATGGGCCGATATTCAGCCGATCGATATCGACGCATCGGCTCGCACCGGTGATGAGTTTCTCGTCGGATGTGATGACGGTCCCGACCAACGTAGGTCCAATCCGGCGAAGCATTTCATCTTGCGGACACTCGACGACGCTCACAAATGGGAACATATACTCTTTGGAGGCTACCGCGCGGTCCGGTGAATCGGCATGCACCACCATCGGTCGCAGATACGCACAATGCTCGCGTTCGATCAGCTTTTCACCGAACTGCGAGGTCATGTCGGTAACACCGCTTTCCGCAAGGTCCTGCTCGACCATCGACCAAGTTCCTGTCGCCATCGCCGGCACCGTGAACGCAGCCAATTGTGCGTTGGGATCGGCGGGCGGCAACACATCGACAGGGCCGATCTTTTCCGCGATTGCGGCTGCGATTTCCTGAGTATGCCGACTCGCCCAGATGCCCGAACAATTGATGCAACTGCGGCCCGAGTTACTCAGGACGCTCTCGACCATCACGTCGAGATACATCTCCCAATCATCAACAATGTCATCACCAAGAAGAATCTTGGAAAAGCCTGGTCCATGAGCTTGCACACGCGGATTGCCGGAATGCTGTGCAACCGTCTGAGCACTTCCGAAAATCATGCTACGCGGCGCCTTGGTCATAATCGCTCCACCGGCATCGTGTCCTCCGGGATACAATCCGAAAGCGGACGCGGGGACTCCGGCTTCCATGAACGCCGACACCATGCGATAGGGTGTCCATGGCTCCTGTGACCCAGGCTTCAACGCCAGCCCGATTTGCAACGCGACGGCAGGCAGCCAAAGCGTATGAACACCAGGTGAGTTGTTCGGAAGGATCGCGCCGAGAACAGGCGTTTGAGCTTGATAACTGACCGTCACCCCACGGCCTTCATCTCCATACCCCTTGGATAAAATGGAGAGATCCAACCCACGGGTAAGACACTGCAAGATCTCATCCATCCGGCTCAGTACGAAACTGTTCTTCGCCATGTTGGATCGACACATGTGCTCGGGCAATCCCGTGCTCGCCGATTGCTGGTGAACGAAATCATCGACACTCTGCTGAGAATCACCGACGCTCAACGTGGCGTTCTCGAATAGGTCTGCCGCTTTCTTCCCCATTGCGATCAACTCGTCAGTCGGCACCTCCAAGAGGGCTTCTCGAGCGAGATGAGCTTTCCTCATGTCACGGGCAACGATTCCTCCGCCGACGGTTCCGATCCGGGCAATCGGTTCGCCTGTGTCGAAGTGAACGACATCGTTGAACTCAAGGGATTCGTATTGTTTGCCCCAACGAAGCGGATGAAGGGTAATCATGAGATGAATCTGGCGGGTATCGGAATGGGTGGGTTGATAGTGAAAGCTGAATTGGATCGACGATCCCTACCGTTAACGATCAATGGTAGCTGGGCAGTCGATAGTCGAAATGGAGGAACCGTTTGGGAGCGGTTAGCCTGAACATCCGCCTCCCGACCTTGAAAAGACCGGGCGACTCCTACTGCGATGTATCAAGGCGACTTCCCAATGCGTTCCTAGTAGACACCAACTGTTGTCGCGCTGGCGAGTTCATGGAACGGGCGCACGCCGCTCACACCGTCCCAGGGGTAGGTTTGAAACGGGCGTTCGCGTTCTCCCTCGTCTCGCTCCATGAAGCCGGGGACGAAAAACTCATCGGTCAACGTGTACAATTTGACGCGTCCTGTCTCGCCATAGCCGACGACTTGATCGTAGTCATCAAACGTTACTACTTCGGTGACCGCACGGGGCTGAGGTGCGTAGTAGGCAATCTTATAACCGTCTGCGGCAGTGATCGGTTTGCTGCATGCGAGCCCCATCAGCGTGTTGCCATATGTCGGGGTCATGTAAATGCCGCTCTCTTCAGGAGAACCGCCCAACATTTCTTCGACACAGAACCTCGTCCACTGAGATGTAAACTCAGTGCCACCTGAAAAGATCCCGGTGATGCCGACTTCCGCCAGGCTCGTGCCTTTCTCTTCCAACGCTTCACTTAGCGACTCGAGAAGTTTTGGTGTCGCAAACATGCACTTCACATCATGCCCCGCAGTCAAAATCGTGACCGCTTGGTCGATGCAGTGCTTCTTGTATTCCTCGAGATGCTCCATCCATCCCTTCTTGATCAATTTCACGACCCAACGTGGATCGAGGTCGATGCAGAAGCAAATGCCATCGCGATGTTGGGCCAAGTGCTCGACCGCCAACCGCAAGCGACGCGGGCCACTAGGTCCGAGCATCAACCAGTTCGCCCCGCGGGGAAAGTATTTGTCCGGGAGCGTGTCGCTGAACAATTCGTAGTCGGTCCAGTGATCCTCGATCACCATCCGGCTCTTCGGTATGCCTGTCGTGCCTCCGGTCTCGAACACGTAAACGGGCTTTCCCGCATGCCCTTTGGGCACCCAGCGTCGGATCGGGCCGCCTCGGAGCCATTCATCCTCGAAATGAGGGAACTTCTTGAGATCGTCAAAGGATTTGACGTCCTTCAAGGGATCGAAATTCAGCTCCGCTTTCTTTTCTAGCCAGAATGGACAACCGGTGTCGTCGCTGAAGTGCCAGTGGACCGTCTTGAGCGTGTGCTCGTTGAGCCGGTCTCTTGCCGCTGACGCAGCAGCCTGGATTTCAGCTTCGGAACCTTCGCCTACAACACTCATGTTTGCCTCAATCTACTAACCAATTTAATTCGGGATACCGCGTCGATATTCTGAGCCGGTTGCATCGCCACCACAACCGTCGGACACATTGTGCGAACTAGAAAAGGGGCAAAGCAAGAACGTCAACCGACTCGCATGATGTATGCATGTCTCTGACCACGGAGATACCGCCGTGCGGGGCCACTATTCAGCCCGATGCGATCGAGTGCAAAGCATGGTGGAACACGACATGCTTCGTCACATGGCCCGCCCTAACGTGACCGCCGGACGTTGCTCATCAGCCACAAAAAAACCTCGAGAGCCGAAGCTCTCGAGGCACTGAATTTCAGTATACGCTTACGGCTGTCGCCGATTAGCGGATAGGGCTTGCTGGTGGTGCAGGTCCTGGCAATGGGTCGCTATCGTCACCAGCGACCGCTGCGATCGCAGCCAGACCGGCCAGGCCAGCAAGGCCACCACCGAATCCACCGCCACCGCCTCCGCCGCCGGCGAATCCACCGCCGCCGTAGCCGCCACCGGTGAGTGCTCCGCTACCGCCGAGGGCTGGGTCGCCGAAGCCTTCGCCGCCGATGGGGTTGCCGAACTGATCAACCGCACCCTGCATTGCTGGGTCCATGGCCGGATCAACAACAACGCCTTCTTCGGTGGTGAGTGGTTCTTCGTAGATCACTTCTTCGAACGACTCAATCGCTTGTGGGAGTGGAGCGATTTGCATCGCGAATTCGGTGCAGCAACAGCAGCAAGGATCGTTGTAAGCCGCAACAAGAGTACGTCCTTCGGAGCCTACAAATACGCTGCTATCGGTTTGCGATGCCAGTGCTTCATCCACCAACTCGAAACCAGCCATTCCCAGGCCAGTCTGGCCGATCGCCAGGATCGAGTATTCACCAGGAGCAATGTCTTCAAACGCGAAGGTGCCGTTCCGGTTCGAGAGTACTCGATCGATGACCTCTCCCTTGTGAACCAAGAAGATGTTCAGCAATCCAGCGTCGCCGAGAGTTTTACCGTTTGCACCGGCAACATGGATGCGTCCCTTGAGACCACCATCGGATTGGCTAACGCGGAAAAGATTCTCGCCAACAACGCGGCTCGAAATTTCCTTCAGATCAGCGTTCGCGATCGTGTAAGGATTGTCTTGGCTCATCGGTGGGAGGTAACGCAGGATCGCAGTCTTGATGATCGTGTAGTCGATCGCTGCCGCAGCGACCTCAACTTCACGAGGCAGAACTTCTGCGGAAGCCATGTCTTCGCTCACGACGTGCATCGCACAGCAAGCAAACGCGCCGTCGGCACGGGCGGTCAGAGCGTAGACACCTGGGTTGACACCGCTGATCACGAATTGTCCAGCATCATCAGTGCGACCGCGGACGGTTTCACCATCGCGATCAGTCATCACGACTGTCGCGTCGGCGATCGGTTGGGAAGAACCATCGGCAGCCGGCAGAATGATGCGTCCGCTCAGCTCGCCAGGGGTCTTCGGGTTGACCCATTGTGGTACCGTAAGGTGATCAGTCACACCGAGCGATGTGGACTGAGCAGTGACGTTCGATACAGAAAAGCCGCAAACGGCCCAACTGCATACCGAAACCAAAGCAAGTAATCGTTTCATGGTGAATTTCATCGTAGTGGTAGGTGCTCAGCCCGGATAACTGGTAACTTAGGCAAACTATTCAACTGGATATTAAGCAAACGAGTCCCCGAATTCAACACTGCTCTCGAAAAGAAAGTGCGAAAAAACCTTGCGAATCCGTTTTCGGTCAGTGCCTCCGCTCCTCTGGAAAAAGGTGTTTTTGCGGAACACGCGAGATTGCGGCAAAAAAGCTTCCTGTACCGGGTCATAGAGTTCAACCACCCGCTAGCCGGGACACTTACGTACAGTGGCTGGTGGTTCCGACAAGTTGTCGAGATTAACGGACATTCGTGCTGGTTTCGAATCAGTTGGCTACGGATCCAACCCAGTTTTGAATTTCAAATCCCAAAGTCTGTTGCGATCAAACCGGGCTGGGGAGACGCGGACAATCGCAGGATGAACGTGGAAATCAGTTTTTCCCGCACACTGATGATCCGTCGGTTCCGAATCTGGCTCGCCGGAAGGATCCTCTACGACGAAATCCACTAGGGATTCGTCAGCCGGCCGGAGCTATTAGGTTCTGTTTTCGGTTTTGGGCCTCGTTGAGGATCGTTCTGCATGAGGAGTTTTAACACGCTCCATTACCGCAGCCCAGAAAACTAAGTTGCGTCGGAATACTGGCCGTAGTCGAAACCTGGCACCCCGGTCCAACAGCCGCGGGTTTTCATCCCCGAGGTTTATGAGGGGTTCTAAACGTCCAGGTTGCGGACTTCCAGAGCGTGTGTTTCGATGAACTCGCGCCGCGGCTCGACTTTGTCTCCCATCAGCAGACGGAACATTTCGTCCGCTGCCCCTGCATCAGACAGGTTGACTCGAATGAGTGTTCGGTTGGCCGGGTCGAGCGTCGTTTCGCGAAGCTCTTCCGCGTTCATTTCACCAAGACCTTTAAAGCGGGTGACTGCCAAGCCTTTTTCACCGGCAGCTCGAATTTCCGGCAACAGGGCCCGCAAGTCTTCCATCGGTCGACGCACGTCTTCCCCACGGATCAATTCAAAACGAGGCGTGGTGGAACCCGTTCGATCGGCCGGGATCAAATCGTCCAATCCGAACCCGAGCGTTTGCAACTCTTTGAGTCCGCTGTTGATCGTGCGAACCTCGTGCAGCTCGGTCAGGTGAGCAACGATTCGCTCCTCGGCCTCCTCAACAGGCACCTTCGCATCCGCTTTTTCACCATCGGCGCTATCGTCTAACGACTCATCCTCTTCGATATCGAGGTGAGCACCACGTTCGGTCAAGAATTGCTCAACCTCTTCCAGGGTGTGATACCAATGCTCTTCGCCTTGGAACGTCACCAGGAAAGCGGGCAGTTTGCCGGCTACCGGATCCAGCCTCATCGCGTGGACACGAAGACTCACGCCACGTCGTTCGAGGGCGAGAATCGCGTCTTCCATGCTGGCAAGTGCTTCGGCGAGTTCACGCATCTTATCTGCTTCGACCCGACGTCCGTCCTCGGATTCAAAGACCGTGTCATTGAGACCTCGATCGAGCAACTGAGCCTTCATCTCTTCTTCGCTCTGAACGTAATACCGCGACTTGCCGTGGGCGACGCGGAACAGAGGCGGCTGGGCGACATAAACGTGCCCGGCAGCGACGAGTTGATACATTTGCCGATAGAAGAAGCACAGCAGCAGTGTGCGGATGTGACTGCCGTCGACGTCGGCGTCAGTCATGATGATGATTTTGTTGTACCGGCGGCGCGTCAAATCCTGGTCGACACCGATCCCGGTACCAATCGCCTGGATCATCGACTGCACCTCTTCGTTGGCGAGAACCTTGTCTTCGCGGCTCTTGTAGGCGTTGATGATTTTACCACGCAGAGGCAGGATTGCCTGGAAATCACGCATCCGGCCTCCCTCCGCTGATCCGCCCGCCGAATCACCTTCGACCAGGTAGACTTCGCACTCTTCCATGTTCTTGGAGATGCAATCTCGGAGCTTTCCTGGCAGTCCGCCACCGCCCAACGCGTCTTTGCGTTTTCGCAGTTGGTCTTTCGCTTTTCGGGCAGCTTCGCGTGCCTCGGCGGCCAGCAAACCTTTGCGGACAATCGTCTTGGCGACCCGCGGATTTTCCTCGAGGTATTTCGAGAGGGCCTCACCGACACCGCTGGTCACGATCCCGTCGACCTCACCATTCCCCAGCTTGGTTTTGGTTTGACCTTCGAACTGCGGGTGCGGCACGCGAACGCTGATTACTGCGGTCAGACCTTCTCGAAAGTCATCGCCCGTCGGAGTGGTCGATTTAAACATCCCCTCCTTTTTGCCGTAGTTATTCAGCGTCCGGGTCAGGGCCGATCGAAAGCCCGAAACGTGTGTTCCGCCTTCGGTCGTATGAATGTTGTTAACGTACGACTGCACCGTGTCGGTGAACTCACCGGTGTACTGCATCGCGATGTCATACTCGACGCCGTCACGCTGCCCGAGAATATGGATCACATCAGCGTGCAACGGATCGCTGGCACGGTTGAGGTGCTGAACGAACTCGACGATCCCCTGGTTGTATTGGAAGTCGCCACCCTCACCGTTGCGTTCATCGAGGAACTTAATCCGCACGCCACTGTTGAGAAACGCGAGTTCCTGAAGGCGTTTGAGCAGCGTATCGAAGACGTACTTGGTCGTTGAGAAGATCTGGCCGTCAGCCTTGAACGTCGTCTTCGTCCCGGTTTTCTTAGTCGCCCTGCCCTTCTTAACCGGACCGGTAGGCACGCCGCGTTCGTATTCTTGTGTCCAGGTGAATCCGTCACGACTGACCTCGACCTCGGCCCATTGGCTGAGGAAGTTCACCACCGTCACACCGACGCCGTGAAGACCACCGGAGGTTTGGTAGGCACCTTTTTCAAACTTGCCGCCAAACTTCAGCACCGTCATCACACCCTCGAGCGTGCTGACCTCTCGATCAAGCTCTTCTGAGAGTTGATCGTGCCGGGTGACCGGGATTCCACGCCCATCATCCTCGACCGTGACGCTGCCATCGGTATGCACCACCACCGATACCGCTTTCGCGAATCCAGCCATCGCCTCATCGATCGAGTTGTCGACGACTTCGTAAACGAGGTGGTGCAATCCGCGCGAAAACGTATCGCCGATGTACATACTCGGCCGTTCACGGACGTGCTCGAGGTCCGACAGGTGCAGGAGGTCTTTGTCGGTGTACTCAGAATTCGCCGCGAGCGAGATATGAGCCCCTTCACCACCCGCCTCACCTGGCGACGAAACAGCAACGCTGGGATCGTCCGCCTCTGGATTTGGTGTCGAATCAGAAACGGAAGGGTCTGGGGAGGAAGAATCGCTCATAAAACGGCGGCTGCAAAGCCGACCAACCAGGACGAAAACACACAAAGTTCGGGGGCGGATTGTAGCAAAAAATCGCCCTGAGCGTGAGGTGTCTGCTCCAGCGTTTCCCCGAACCGACCCTGGCCCAATCCCAAGTTCGGCTCGCAACCGAAAGTGGCAAGGCCTCACTCAATGGACATAGCAGGCTGCAAACAATTGCCTGCAATTGTCCCAGCCGCCGGGTGACCATTCTCCCGGTTCGCAGCCTTCTTCCTGCCGACAGTTATCCCCTGCCGACGGTTTCCTGTCCGCCGACAAGTTCCTTCTGCTGCGCCGAACCGCCAGTCTCTTACGCTGCCAATCAGGCGGACATCTAGAATCCACCAAACGGGTCGGCGTTTTCGTCGCCGGACGGGGCGAACGGATCAACCGCTCCACCGCCACCGAATGGATCGGCACCGCCTCCACCAAACGGATCCGCTCCGCCTCCGAACGGGTCAGCACCCCCGCCGCCAAACGGGTCTGCTCCACCACCGAATGGGTCGCCGCCGGCGGGTGCTCCGCCAGCCGGTTTCTTCGCTTTCTCGGCATCTTTGCCTTTTTCCTCGTCCGGGCTCGCTGGCTCGGTCGACGCCGCCAACGTTGGCATATCGGCACCGGGGCGATGCAAACACTGCACGGCACCGGCCTTATTCACGAAGTACAGTCGGTCACTGACGATGTTGGTTTCCAACACTTTCGGGCTGATTCCAGGCAGCTGCTGCACGATACTGCCATCGGCAACATCAAGCACGACTAGCGACCCACTGAGCGATCGAGCGTAAATTCGATCTTCCAGCACACCCAAAACCTGCGAGATGCCTCCGGAAAATCCATCCCAGATGTCCTTGCCAGTGGCAGCGTCGACGCACATCAGGTTCCCGTAAGTCGAACGGAACAGAACCTTTTCGTCGAAGAACACCGGGGAATCGAAAATCGGATCGCCCGTCGGGCGACTCCACATCACTTCGCCCGAACGCGTCGCACGGAGACCATAAATCTGCCCGGACGCGGCCCCGAAGTAGAAACGCCCACCGGGAGCGGCCGCAGGTGCACCACCGACAACCCCGTCTGTATTGAGCCGGAATTGGATCTCAGGCTCTCCGGTCGCTTCCATGACGTACACAAAACCCTCGGACGTCCCCCAAGCAATCTTCTCCTGTCCGATCGCAAGCGTCGGGGGAGCCACCGCGGATCCGGTAACCATTTCAGCGAACACATCGCGGTGGGTGTTGTCCAGCGGATACCCGACCATCCGGTTTCCGATCGAAGGAATGATCGCCCAGGCGCCGCAGTGCCGCGGCCCTGCCATTGGAACGTAACGAAGCTTATCAACACTGAAGATTTCACCGTTGGTGACGTCCATTTTGATCAGTTCGCCACCATTGAGGACGGAGAGATACTTCTCGCCCACACCGAATCCGCTGTACCCCCTGACTCGATCCCCGACCCGTTGGAGCCAGATAACTTCTCCGGATTCTGCGTCACGCGCCTCGACGGTCCCGTCGTTGGACAGTGTGTACATTCGAATGGCGGGGACTTCTCGAAATCCGATCTCCGCTTCAATCCCTCGCAGTTTCAGCCGTCGAATCTCATTCCTGGCCCTACGTTCCGCTTCGGCTCGATCCAACAATCCGCTGGTCGCGAAGCTTGCCCGACCACCAAAGGTCATGCGATCGAGCATCGTCAGCGTTCGTGTCTTTCGGGCAACCGACGTCACCGGCTCGCCCTCGGGCACATCGGGAACCTCGAGCAGATAACGGGCGAAGACCGTTCGATCTTCTGCTGTTTCTTGTTTGCCAGTCGACTCACCTGCACTCTCACTGCCCGCCGCGCCACCGCCCGCCGCGTCACTGCCTGCCCCATCCGCCGCAGAACCTCCACCGGCATCGGACTTCTCAACCACCTCAACAAATTGCTTGACCAGCGAATTGTGCACGTAAATCGAGTGGTCGATGATCGACTGCTTCCCCGCCGGCACGCTCAACAAACGCCGCCACGCCTGCACCAAATCAACCTGTTCCAGGTCTCTCGGCAGCAAGACGTCGCGTTCGGCCGCGTGAGCCGATTTTTGAGCAGTGAATGCGCTACCGATCACTGCTAAAACGACGGTGCAGCCCGCCGAGAAATGACGGCAACGACGAAAGCGTGAACTGTCCGAAAGCGACGGAAGGACGCGAATCATGGAGAGATCCAAAGACCGGTGGGAAAAGAAGATGAGCGTAAATCCGTGGGGCACGAATTGCAGTCGATAATAATCCATCTCCAACAGAAACGCCAAATTTTAACGTCGAGTTGGTCTACTCCGCAGCAGAATCGGGTTAAGCTGAACCGGTTATCACAGCAAGACAGGTCCTTCTGTACACTACACAGAGGCCTCCGCGCTCACATTTCCCTCCGTCTACCAAGGCAGGTTTGATCAACAAGATGGCTGCGAATGGCAAGAAGATTCTGATGCTCGTTGGCGATTTCGTGGAAGACTACGAAGCAATGGTGCCCTACCAAATGCTCCTCATGCTCGGGCACAAGGTGGCTACCGCCTGCCCCGGGAAGAGCCCTGGTGACACGGTCGCAACCGCCATCCACGATTTCGAGGGTCACCAAACCTACACCGAAAAGCCCGGGCACCGCTTCGCGATCAACTCCGATTTCGCCACCGTCGACCCTGCTGACTTTGACGCGATTATCATTCCCGGTGGCCGCGCGCCGGAATATCTGAGGCTCGATAACGCGGTACTCGATATGGTTCGTCACTTCGCCGAAACCGCAAAACCGATCGCCGCGATCTGCCACGGCCCTCAGATTCTGGTCGCCGCGGGGATTCTCAACGACCGCGAATGCAGCAGTTATCCGGCCGTTGCCCCAGAAGTGACCGCCGCCGGCGGGCGTTACATCACGCCCGGAAAAGGCCTCGACACGGCCCACGTGGACGGAAACCTCGTCACCGCCCCCGCCTGGCCAGCCCATCCGGCATGGATACGTGAGTTCCATCAATTACTCGAATCCGTTTAGACGAAACCGAAGCCCGGGCGCAGTCAAATGAACCTTCCCGAACCTGATCGCCCGAATGGCCCAAGTACCGGCAACAACGAAGCCCCCGTTGCCGCCAGCGATCAACATCGGGCGGTCATTCTGCACGAACTGGTTCGCGTCCGCCGACAAGCCGAAGCCGCACGTCTGGAAGCAAAAGCATCGCGACTCGACGCCTCCGCCGAGCAGCTACAGTCGCTGCTCAACCGCATCGACGCGGGAGAACCGATCCCGGCGGCAAAATTGGCCGAGTTGGGTCTCGATGATTCCTCAATAGAAAAAGCGGCCACCAACGTCGAACCACCATCGGAATTAACGGTTCCACCGCGAGACGACTCCTCTCCGAAAAACCTGCAGCCAAAAAACCTGCCGCCCAGCGAGATACATACGAACCACCGATTCGACAGTTGGGACGCGGTCCGTGTTGCTCGACAACGTTCGACCCCCGAAGTTCGATTCGACGCGAAACACACATCCGTCAAACGCCCACGAATGCTGGCGGCTATCGAAACTCAGCCCGACGCAGATTCGCCGCAAATCATTGCCGATCGAGACTCCCTCGAAGACCCCCAATCACTTGGCGTCACACAGTCGCCAGACACCACGCAGTTGCCCGGCACCACACAGTCGCCCGGCACCACATCGCCAACAGCCTCCCCTGAGACGACCGACAAAGAAAGCTCGTACGAAGACGTCGCGTCGTCGCCGGAAACCGATGAACCCGAGATTCCGTTCACGACTGCCGTCGCCGAACCTTTGCCACCGAGCGACGTGCAACTCAGCGAAGATGAAGACGCTCCGCCACGCCGCCGCAATTCGCTCGCCGTGATGGTCAGTGCCGCCGTGCACGCCATCATTTTCATCTGCCTAGCCGGTTTTACGCTCTCCAACGTGGTGCCCAAAGACCAAGTCGCCATATCGGCGTCGGTCACTGAGGTCAGTGAACAGGCCATGGAAACGTTTCAAATCGAAACGGTTCAACCTGAAACCGACCCCTCCGAATCCACGCCCGACGAAACTCAATACGAGATCGATCCGATGGGCGAGATGGCCATGGTCGAGGTCACTCCCAAAGTCGATGGTTTGACCACTCCGGCATCACCCGCAACTCAACTGTTCCAGAAGCCGCAGAAAACTACAACGACGAACCTGAAATCACTCAAATCCGACTCGCAAAAGAAGATGCAGTTCTGCGGCGTCGAAGGCGGAGGCAATCACTTTGTGTATCTCGTCGACAGCTCAAAAAGCATGGGTGACGCTTTTATCTCGGCGCGGAGAGCGCTGCTCGAATCGATCGACATGCTCGGCGCCGAACAACGTTTCTACGTGATCTTTTACGACACCAAGTGCGACTACATGCGGATCACGCGAGCCGACCAAGATGAACCTCGCAGTGTTTACGCAACCACCGAAAACAAACAGCGTCTCAAGAGCTGGGCGATGCGAATCGAAATGGATCGCGGGAAAGCTCCCTACGAACCCTTAACCTACGCACTCAACGATCTCAAACCCGACGTCATCTTCTTGCTTTCTGACGGTGAATTCCCGGCTCGAATCGAAGAACTCCTGCAAGAAGAAAATCGGGTCACCAATCTTTTCGGCGAGAGTAATCCGGTCAGTATCATCCACACGATCAGCTACTACAGCCGCGAAGGCGAAAACCGAATGCGAAGCATCGCGGAAAATCACTTCGGTCAATATCGCCACGTCCCCAAACCGTGACACCACACTCGTGGCACCGCGACTGGATCAGGGATCGAATGAAACGCCCTATCCTGCGACGTCAGTTTTGGGGATCGACCGGGATATCAAAGTCGCCTGTCAAATCGCGGTAGAAACAGTGTATGTGATTCGCCGGATTGCCAGCCGGATCGGACTGCGTGTTGACAAACTCGATCAGAAAACTCTTTCCGGTAACACGGTAGTAGTGACCGATGCCGGGTTCCAACGCACCTGCCCACGCGAATCGCACGCCCTCCCATCCGTCACTTTCGATCTTTGCCCGTCGCTCTTGCGCAACCCGCTCGGCTGCGATGTCGGTGTAGGTCGTTACGAGGTCCTGCAATAGATCTTTCTGCGACTGGTTGAGTTTCGCGTAAGAGATTCCTACCGGCTTGGTCACCTCGGGCTGCGGCTTTCCTGCGAACCGGACTTCCGAAGGCGCCTCGCTGGCGATCACCGCGGCGTCTTTCTGTTCCTCGGACATGGAATGAATGAGTTTAAAACCGAGCTGCTCTTCACGACTTAGAACGGCTGTCCCCTTTCCGAGCGTCACGGTTGTTTCCTGCATCACCGTCGCGGGATTCGAAGCAAGGAACTGAGGCGTACTGTCGAGTACCGAATTGCCGCGACAGACAAAATTGAGCGAGAGGTGGTGACCTTCGAAGCTCAGCCCCCATCGATCATCCCGGGATTCGCTTTCGTCACCGTCCGCTGTACTGCCACCGTCACCCGCTCGGCCGCTCGGGTCGCCGAACAAAGTCACGAAGTACCGCTGAG
This sequence comes from Aporhodopirellula sallentina SM41, assembly GCF_000346505.1. Taxonomy (GTDB): domain Bacteria; phylum Planctomycetota; class Planctomycetia; order Pirellulales; family Pirellulaceae; genus Rhodopirellula; species Rhodopirellula sallentina. Next base: position 22,402 of record NZ_ANOH01000169.1, on the reverse strand, counting down.
GATTTCGTTCCCAACGACCTTTGCCTTGCTCCATCTTATTGAGAACTTCCTCGAGCAACATGATCCGGTTCACTTTGCCGTACCCCGCTTCGCTCAACGCGGCACGCAACAAACGCAACGCCGCGGTCCGCTGGGCATCGTTCATGTCGCCGATCATCAAACCTTTGCGTTCGTCCTTCGGGATGAAGTGCCATCCGACGCGAGTGGGTGAATCGAAGTCCTTCATCGTGAGCCCGCGTTGCGACTCGTCGAGCGTCTCGAGGTAGGCCTCGGCAAACGTTTGCATCTGTTCCGCGGGCGTCTGACCGAGCTTCAATCCGACAACGGCGACACCGATCACCCCAACGAGAATGATCGCGATCAAACGAGACAGAGGAACGGATTGATTCCGCGGTGTTTTTTTCATCAGGCGGGGGCTCTTCATCAGGCGGGGGCTCTTCATCAGGCGGGGGCTCTTCATCAGGCGGGGGCTCTTCATCAGGCGGGGGCTCTTCATCAGGCGGGGGCTCTTCATCGGGCGGGGGCTCAGCAAAAGGCGGGAGTTCGGGGAGGCGAGAAAGCAGTGAGGAAACGCGAAGCCTCAGCCTCGGTTGCCCGCATTCTAGCTCATCCGAACGACGCGAACACACGATACGGCGCCCAACGCCCTTCCTTTCGGCGCAATACCGCAGCCAACTTCCCATCCACATCGACTCCGATGCACTCTTCAGGCGGCCCCTCGGTCTGTCCGTGTTCACCATACGGTTTCGTAGGTGTCTCGGCACGAAAACCCGCGGACGCAAGATCAGCCTCGCTGGGTTGTGTCGGCATTCCGTCAACCGGCAACCCGTTGCGGGCACGACCCGTCTGTTCTGCATCGAGGTGCAGATGAGGCAGATGCTTCAGCCCCGACATCGGATCACGGATGCAACTCATCAGGGACTCGATTCCGTCCATTGGCGACAAACCTTCCTGCAACTGGGTCAGGTTTGGCGGAGGAGGATCATTCGGTGGAACTTGGGCAATCGCGTCTTCGATTTCATAGGGACCAACCGCCGTACGAGTCAGGCCCGTCATCACCGCGACGCTGCCGCAGCGTCGCGCGATGTCCATCCCGAGCGTTCGCAGATAGGTACCCGAACCACATCGAACATCCACAACGAGGTTCGGGTACTCGTAGCCAACGATCCGAATCTCATCGATCCATACCCGCCGCGTCGGCATCGCGACGTCTTCGCCCTCGCGGGCTCGTTCATGGGCTCGCTTACCGTCAACCCAAATCGCCGAGTGCGCCGGAGGGACCTGATCGATCCAACCGTGCATCCCATCGACGGCGTCCTGAATCTCGGCGGCAGAGGGCTCGGGGGCATTTGCCATCGGTGTGGTCGGCTCCTCGAGGTCCCCCGAAACGCTCGAAAGCCCCAACTCGAAACGCGCCAGGTATCGCTTCGAATGCTGTAGCATCCAGGGCGTCAAACGAGCCCCCGCACCAACCGCGACCACGACCAACCCATCAGCCAACGGGTCGAGCGTTCCGGTGTGCCCCACCTTGAGTTTGCGTTGATTCATCTCGCGGCGGAGACGCCGCTGCACACGATTGACCAGATCGCGCGAGGTCATCCCGACCGGCTTAACGTACGGAAGGAAACCAAAAGGTGTTGGCGATGAAGTGGGGTTCATCCGCGGAAGGAGGGTTTGAGCGTTCGAAGAAAGAGAGCCGACATCGCCGCCAAGATGGCTTCCACAACAATAAACATCAGCCGCGCGGCGATAACCGCTAGCAATGCTTGTGTTTCGCCGATCAGCGGCACGAGAACCAACAACGTGACATACTCACGCACTCCCGCACCACCGGGCAGTAAAGAAGCAAAGCCGATCACCATCCCCAACGCAATGGACGCCGTCGCCATCGGGGCGATCACTTGCATTGGCGGTTGGGGATCAAACGACGGGATCGCGGTTATCAAAACAGCAAACGAGAAACCGATCAACAACCAGGACAGCAGATTGCAGAGACTGCATTCCGCTAACAATCCCCATGTGATCGGAGAGCCGAACGTTTCCTCCGCCGATGCATCGTTTCCCTCGGAGGTGTTGATTTTCTCAGACACCTTCTCGTCGTTGAAAATGCCTGGCCCCTTTCGTTTCCTGCGGGCGGCGATAAACCCGAGCAGACGTCGCAGCACTGGCGGACAGAGCGGAATCATGGAACCGACCGCCATGCCCGCGGCGCACCAACGGACCCAGGTCGGCAGACTCGAATTCCACAGCAAACATCCTGCGACGGCCCCACCAACTCCCATCATCAACAACGTCTCAAAAAAGACGCAGGTCACCACGCGACCGACCGGACGAGGCTTGCCCGAGAGTTTCTCACCCTCGTCATGATTGGTGGTGTTGCCCGTCGCGGCAGCGGCAACCGGTTTGCCTTTGCCCGCGATCGGCAAGACAGCATCCACCCGCAAGAAGACCACCATTGCTTTGCCAGGGATGTACTTCCCGGCGTGCCCGATTAATTGCGCGGCGACCGCACGAGGGAGCGAGCACTCCACCGAGAACCCGTTCAAACATCGATAGAGAACCCAACCTGACGGTAACAGGCCGAGTGCGTAAAAAAACGCCGACGCTGCGACGCGCCCCCAGCGAACGCTTGCCAGCGACGCGACGGACGCCTCGCGGGCGTCCGCTTCTCGCATCCACTCCGCCGCGACCTCCGGGTCGTGATGGTTCGCGGCTTCGCTACGAAGTTCCAAGACCTTCGCATTCAACGCGGAGGTTTCCCTCCGCCAACGATTCATTGCTTTGTTCGCTGCACCGATCAACCCGATCAGCACGATCAGAAAAACGACTCTCTTGATCCACGCGAGCCAAGGCACCAACGGACTAGTTGTCCGCGAGCGGTTCTTTCTTCTCGGTGATCACTTCGCAATTTTCCGATTCGGTGGCGTTGATCTCGATATACTTCTGCCACTCTTCAGGAAGATTATCTTCGTGGAAAATCGCCTCTACCGGACACTCGGGCACACATGCCTCGCAGTCGATGCACTCCTCTGGGTGGATATACAACATCTTCTCGCCCTCATAGAAACACTCCACAGGACAAACAACAACGCAATCGGTGTACTTGCATCCCACGCAGGGTTCGGCGACGACGTGCATAACTCTTACCTTTTAAAACTTTGAAGAAAACGCCTTCTGGTTGTGCAACCATTGACGAGTGTCTCGTCGAGTATCGGCCTACCGGACCGAGAACTTTCGCGTAAAACGCGCTGCTCGATCCGCGAAGACGAAACTGGCTTCAACCGACAATGCCCCATTTTGCCTATTTGACAAGCGTCAGCAAACCGCCCAACAACTAAAATTCGCTTTTACCGCCATACTTTTCCCGTTCTCTCATCTCCCCACAACGAAAACCGACCAAGTGAGCTCCTCCCCCAGCCCTTCCGCCGACCCATCAACACCATCCGATTCCGCAGGCGGTCGCCAATCCGAAACCGGCGGGTCGTCACCGGCAGTTTACCGAACGAAACCCAATCGCCACTTCCCGTTTCTCGCCCGGCACCCCTGGGTTCTCGCAAACACGCTCGCCGACGCGCCAAAGCAAACCTCCAAGAAGACAGCATCCGCGAAAACAGGTTCACCGGATTCCGATCCACCCGGCGGCCAACACCAAGACGCTCAAGCAGCCTCTGAACCTGTGCACGCAGATCCCGAGCACGCAAAACAGCAGCAAACAGAACCACGAGATCCCGGGCAGCCGATCGATTTGCTCGACCATGACGGCAACTGGATCGGCCGCGGGCTCGCCAACCCGGCGAGTCGTCTTCGCTTGCGACTCTACAGCTTCTCGCGTGACGAACCCGTCGACGATGCCCTCTTCGCGAAACGCATCGACGAGGCGGTCGCCCGGCGTCGGCTCGCCACTCCCGCAAATCCTCCCGCCGGCGCGGCAGCGGCAGAAGACGGCACGGCTGAAAACGCCCAGATGCCTATCGGCCTTCCGCAAAAAGGCGAACGGCTGATCTTCAGCGAAGCGGACCGCCTGAGTGGACTCATTGTCGATCGCTACGCCGATTGCCTGAGCGTACAGTTTACCGCGGCGGCGTTGCTCTCGCGGGGGCCGTTCCTGATCGACGAAGTCCTCGCGGCGGCAGAGAAATACGGGACCCCATGCCGCCGCGTGGTCGCACGAATGGATGCCGCCACGGCCAAACACGAAGCGGTTTCGCCCGAACAAATCGCCGAGGTCGAGTCATGGAGCCGGGGCATCGATACAGCCCCATCGCCCACCAACTTATCGGCCCCCAACCCATCCGACCCGAGCTCATCCGATGCGGAACAAGATCCCGAATCATCGAACCATACTGTTTGGTATTGGCACAACGATTTGAAGATGGCGATTGATCTGCGTGACGGGCAGAAAACCGGCGGATACTTGGACCAACAAGCCAACCACGCCGAAGCAGCTCGCTATATGAAAGGCAAGCGGGTTCTGGACATCTGTACCTACACCGGAGGATTCGCGTTGGCCGCGGCGCGTGCGGGAGCGAGCGAAGTCATCGGCGTCGACAGCAGCGAAAAAGCACTGCAGATGGCCCGACGAAACGCAGACGCCAACTCCCTATCGCACGTCCAATTCGAACGCGCGGATTGTTTCGACGACCTGAAACAACGTCACGAGCGCGGCGAATTCTTTGACGCCGTCGTGCTCGACCCGCCACGTTTTGCGGGATCACGACGCCAAGTCGACTCGGCACTGAGGGCTTATGCGCGTTTGAACATGTCCGCGGTCAATCTGCTCCAACCCGGTGGACTGTTGGTCACCTGCAGTTGTTCGGGGCACGTCTCGCGGGCCGATTTTTTGAATATGTTGGCGGATGTTGGACGAAAACGCAGGCGAGACATTATTATTCTACAGTCACGCGGCCCCGCTTCCGACCATCCCCTTGCGGTGTCCTGCCCCGAAAGCGATTACTTGAAATGCGTAATCGCACAAGTTCACTGAGTCGCAGCGCATCAGTTTGGGCTATCCTGTAAATTAAATTTCAATTGCCTGCGGTCAGTCCACTCATTTTTCGCATTACTAGATTATGCAGGCAGGATGTGCAAACTTCGGACTCCTGTCGATTTTGCCCGCTTTACTCCCAATAATCTCGATCGAGGCTCTCGGTGACGAATGTAACGATCAAAGTTCTGCACGGGTCAGATCGCGGCAAGGTGTTTGAAGACGTCGATACTCCGCTGACGATCGGGCGCGAGGAAGGCAACGACATCCAACTCAACGACGAACGAGTCAGTCGCTGCCATCTGAAAATCCAGCGGGACAACGACCGCCTCGTGTTGACGGACCTCGACAGCACGAACGGTACAAAGGTCAATGGCGCCGAATGCCAATTGAAAATCCTTCGGCACGGAGATTTGATCGCCGTGGGCCGCAGTTTGTTGCTGCTCGGGTCGGAAGAGCAAATCGCCGAAAGGCTGCGATTGATGGGCGGTGGCAGCGGTTCGCAAAGCCGCGACATCAAATCGTCCGATGAATCGATCGCCGTCGAACTGCATCAGGAACCCGAAAGCCCTCTCCCGGTGGAAGCCCTGCAGGTCGACGAATTGCCCGCGATTCCCGACAGTTTGACGCCGGGGCAGAAGGCGCAGCTTTGCGAGATCCTAGACTATCTGCAAAACCGACTCGAACGGTTGATCGAGACGGCGGAGACGGATGAATCGACGGAACAGGTTTTGCTAAAACAGTCCGCGTGGCAACGTCTGCTCGACGTCCAATCGCGATTGGCAACGCTCAATCGATCGATCACCGATCCTCAATGGCCATGACTGTTTCGCTTTGACAAACACAACCACCCCTCCCTATTCCGCAGCCCCGCCCCAAAACACATCGGGGGCAAACAACTCCCAACGCGGCGCCATGCCCGAAAAACACGCTGGGCCGGTTGCGTCCGAAGTTGGCTCATCTGGGGTCGACCCATCTGAGGGCGGATGCGAAGACGAGACGTATCAGGAATATCGGGCTCGGGGTGAGAACAAGACTGCCCTCATCGTTCCACCACTGAGCGATGCTGAACTGCTGCTCAAGAACAATCTTTCGTCGAGCACGTCGTCGAGCACCCTGCCCCGACCGTCGGCAGCCCAAGATTTATCATCGAATGGCTCGAATTCTGATTTTTGGGATTCGCTACGCGACCAAGCCCGATCGCAGTTATTGAGCGATTCGCGTCGGTACACGTCTGCCTACCGGGACCTTCCGCCAACGTCTCCGACCCCGGACTCGCAATCGACTCCGGCCCCCCCATCGACTCCGGCCCGCCAATCATCGCGGCCCTTCCAAACGACGCGGCCGAGCGACTCGGCAACGGCGAGCACGGATGTCGACTCCGCTTGCATCCCGATCGTGATGGCAGGTCACCAACCAACCTTATTTCACCCGGGTGTTTGGTTCAAAAATTATGCGCTCGATCGAATCGCACGCGATACCGGGGCCCATGCGATCAACCTGGTCATCGACAACGATGTGGCCGCGAGTCGATCGATCCGCGTTCCGGTTCGCGACGCATTGGGACGCGTTCGATATCAAACCGTCAGCTACGACGTTGGCGGCGCCGGGATCCCGTTCGAACAGGCAAAGATCCGCGATCTGCGCCAATTCGATCGCTTCGACGCTGAGGTCCGCCGGACCATCGCCCCGCTCGTTTCCGACCCATCCATCAGTCGCGTTTGGCCGCACGCCCGCGCCGCCATTCGTCGTTGCGAAATTGCCGGATGTGCTCTCGCGCAGGCCCGTCATGCCCTCGAAGGCGAACTCGGTTGGGAAACGCTCGAGATTCCCCTCGGCGTCGCTGTCCGTGGCTGGCCGTTTGCTCGGTTCGTGATGGAAATCGCCGATCAAGCAGAAGGATTCCGGCAGGTCTACAACGACGCCGCTGACCACTATCGGGCCTGGCACGGCATCCGCAGCAATGCCCACCCGGTCCCCAATCTCGCCCGCGACGGCGATTGGTTTGAACTGCCGCTATGGGTCTACGGGAACGACAATCCGGTTCGTCGGCCGGTTTGGGCGCGGCGCATCGGCAACCAACTCGAATTGAGCGATCGCGAATCATCGAACTCCGCTGCGGCCCTGGTGCGATTGCCGGCCGACAACCGAGACGCCGCCGCAGCCGTGCTCGCCGACGCTGCGTCACCCGAGTTCAAACTCCGCCCCAGAGCGCTCGTCACAACGATGTTCGCCCGACTCGTGCTGAGCGACCTGTTCATCCACGGGATTGGGGGCGGAAAGTACGATCAATTGGCCGATCGGATCATCTGTCAGTTCTTCCAACAACGTCCCCCCGCCTTCGAAGTGGTCTCGGCAACCGTCCGCCTGCCCGGACAAGATCGCGATCCATCCCTGCCGCTGAAGGCAGAGAAACTCCACCGCCAAATTCGAGACACGCGGTACCACGGCGAAAAATGGCTCCTCACGCGAAGCGGCGAGCAAAGCCCGTTGGTTCAACGCAAGAAGACGCTACTCGACAACATGCCTCCGAAAGGACAACGCAGCGAGTGGCACCACGAGATGGACAGCCTCAATTCAGCCATCGCGGCAGAATTGGAAACCGAACGTCAAAATCTACAAGCCTCACTGCAAAGACTCCGGTTGAAACAAACCGAAGAACAGATTCTCGCCAGCCGAGAACTCTCATTTTGCTTGTTCCCGATCGAAGAATTGACGTCCGCCTTCGAGCAAATGCTGCAATAGCTCGCGATTGGCGTTGCCGAACGTGGAGAATTCGCTATTCTGCGGGGCCAAAAATCAAAATCCCTAACAATCGCCCATCTTCCGAAGAAATCTCTCATGAAGGTCGTTAGTAGTATTGGCGCTTTGAAATACCGCCACCCTGATTGCCAGGTCGTGAAACGCCGCGGCCGAATTTATGTGATCTGCAAAAGCAATCCGAAATTCAAGGTCCGCCAAGGCGGGGCAAAAATCAAAAAACGTCGCCGATAAAGGCGTTCTCTATTGGCGAATGGGGTTCCTTGGCTACTCTTAGGTACACGCGTATATCGCGGTTGAACCTAGTTTTCTGCCGAGCATTGCGATTCCACGGTGTTGCCCGACGTTTCCTCCGAACCCCCGCCTGATTTAGGCAAAGCTCGATCGCCCATCGATCAACCCGATGGTGATCGATTTTTCATGCGCGAATCGGACAATAACGCGGACGCCTCGAGCTCCTTGGACCCAATCGACGAGATCAACTCCGCGGAGGAACTCGTCATTTCCGTCCATGAGTTCGATCAACTCTCGGCCGAAACGCTAGAAAGTTGGGAACATCGCCGGAGCCAGGATTCTCGGTGGAGCCAGCCTTTCTTCGCCTCGCGTTTCTCCTCTGCGGTGCATCGAGCGCGGGGCGACGTGTTGGTGGCGGTCATCGCCCACCGGTTGCCCGGAAAACCTGATCGTCCGGTCGGCTTTCTCCCATTTCACCGAGTCGGCCGCATCGGCGTTCCCGCCGGCAGGTTCCTCAACGACGCCCAAAACGTCATCGGCCTTCCGCCCCATCTCGTTGATTGGGAGGCGCTTCTGCGGGCATGCGACGTCGTCGCGTTCGACCTGCATGCAATCGTGCACCCGTCGGATCAGTGGGTGGACAAGTACCATCTCAACAGTATCGGAGCGTACCGGGCTGACTTTGCGGGCGACTCCGAGCAGTACTTGCAGACCCTGTGCAGGGATCACCGAACGATTGCCAAACAGGGCCAGAAAACTCGTAAACTCGGCCGCGAAATCGGGGACATTCGATTGGAAGTCGACTGCCGTTCGCCGGAGGTGCTCGCTCAAACGATCGCGTGGAAACGGTCGCAGTATCAACGCACTCACATCCTCGATCTGTTCCTACCCGAATGGACCCGGTGCATGGTGGATGTCCTCCACGGCGGGAAGGAACGCGGTGCGATGGCCGACCTTTCCGACGCTCCGCTCGGTGGGCTCCTTTCTGTGTTGTGGGCAGGGGACCAAATCGTTGCCGCCCACTACGGGATGATCGAAAAGGGCCAACTCCACTATTGGTTCCCAACCTACGACCCGCAATACGCGAGATACTCACCCGGAACCGCCCTTTTCACCGAACTCGTTCGTGCCTCCACGAAGTACGGCGTCGACAGCATCGACATGGGCTATGGCGAACAACCGTACAAGCAAAAGCAAACCGCCACGACGACCGACGTTGCCTGCGGGACGATCACGAACTCACGTTGGCATCGCCTAACGCACTCGGCGTCCAATACGCTTTCGCAGTACGCCAAGCGGATCCCAATGAAAGAAAAGGTCAAGAAAGCGTGGCGGTCGATCCATCCGACCGCCGGGATCAAAAAACTCGGCTAGAAACCGTTCTCAATCAGGTCCAACGAAACTTTCGCCGCAGACGAGTGTTTTAAAGGAGTTGCACGATCTCGCGAGGGTGTCCAACGGCACACGCATCTTTCAATTTGCGCCGCGAGAAGTACATCGGCGATGCCCTTACAACCCCTTTCTGAGGACCTAATCATGAAAAAACACTTCGTTATCGTCACCGCAGCGATCCTCGCATGCAATCTCGTGGCGGATCTCCCGTTGACCTCCATTGCATCGGCGCAACCCCCAGGGGGCGGTGAACGTGAGGGTGGCCGCGGTCAACGTGGCGGCGGAATGCGGGGCGGCGGAGGTTTTGGCGGCGGTGGCGGCATGCGTGGCGGTGGAGCACGAGGAGGTGACCCAGCGATGGCATTGCTGCGATCGCCAGAAGTCCGCGAGCACCTGAAACTCGAACCCGAGCAAGAAGAAGGCCTACGCAAACTCGAAGAACGCATTCGCGAGGAACCTCGTAGTGGCGGCGCACGTGACTTCGATTTCCGCAACGCGAGCCAAGAAGAACGCGCCGAATACTTCAGCAAAATGCAGGAAGAACAAAAAGAGCAATCCGCGAAACACCGCGAACTGCTCGGAGAAGTCCTCGACTTTTACCAAATGGAACGACTCGATGAGCTCGTTCTCCAACGTCGCGGTCTCGTCGCTCTCGGAGACACCGAGATCCAAGACGCACTCAAGATGTCAAAAGAACAACGCGAAAAACTGCAAACAGTTCGCTCTGAACAAGAAGAAAAGATGCGCGAGCGGATGCGGACCCTCATGCAGTCGGGCGACCGCAACGGCATGCGTGAAAAGATGGAAGAGATCCGCGAAGAAATCGAACAAGACGTGATGGCGGTCCTGACGTCGGAGCAAAAAGCCGAGTTCGAAGAAATGAAGGGCGAGCCCTTCGACTTCGGTGACATGGGCGGCCGCGGCGGACGTGGTGGCGACATGCGAGGAGGACGCGGCGGTGAAGGTCGTGGCGGTCGCGGTGGCGATGCACGCGGAGGCCGTGGCGGTCGAGGTGGTGAAGGTCGCGGCGGCGAAGGCCGAGGCGGTCGAGGAAACCGACCGAGTTCCGAAGAAGAAGTCTAAACACTCTTCGTCAACGACGCCTCACGCGTTCGATCAATCCGACAACCATTCATTCGGTCGACAATAACCGGTCGACCAATGAATGAACGTTGTCGCGAAATCCAGACAACGTCGAGTCAGACAACACTTCAGAGCGATCGCTATTCATGATCGCTGCTGCCAACGGCTTGTGCTGTTTCCAATCTTCGAGGGTGAATCCTCGGATGTCGACATAAACGTCTCGCAAATCGCTGGTCACTTTGGGCACCATGAAAACGCCGTCCTGACCGCGAACGAGGTGATAGTGCATCGCCCCGTACATTAGCGCCGCACCTAAGAAGAGACCAAAGAAAAAGCGGGACATTGATGTCGTTCCTTCAAAAATTCTGACACGCCACTGTTGTTCTGTCGTCGGTCGTGCACCCGCGCGACCGACCCGACAGACTATCCTTGGCGGCACCAGCGGCAAAGGCAAGCCGCCTTCGGGCTACCTCATCCAATGATCGCCGAACCCGAGCGAACTCCGCACCTGTCTCGGGTCGATCAAAAAGTCCGCCACTCGCCCTCGGTCGCGTGAAAAGCGGGGCAAAAATCGGACACTCAACCATGCCCCCACGACCGCTGCACCGGCCATCCACAGCCCACACGCCATGGGTGATTGCGTAATCTCAACACCACCAAAAACGGATGCGGCCAATAAGACCGGCCCCCCGATCAACTCCGTCCCGACGATCATTCCCATCATCGTCTTCAACAAAACTTCGGCCCGGCTCTGCACCTTCCTCCGTGGGACCACCCCCCCACGAACCGCACGCCACTTCGACCGGACAGTTTGAACACGCATGCCGCGTCTCCTCATTAATACTCCGAAACACCGCTCGTTGAACCGCAATGACGATTCAAACCTAACCGGGATTCTGTTCGGGCTTCAGAGCGACTCCAGATTCAAAACCCGGGTCTTGAGGCAGCGATTCCTGTGCCAACGATATTACAAAAGCTCACCAGCGGCATCATCGACGTAGAACGTCACGTCACCTTCATCGATATAAGAGGCCGGATAGGTTTCGAACTCGCCTTTGTGATGAATCACGTCCGCGAGCACCGCTTTCTTGCCCGCACCGGTCACTAAGAAGACCGTCTTCTTGGCGGCTTTGATGACAGGCCCGGTCATCGTGATCCGAGTTTGCCCGGAGACAGGATGCTGAGCCACCTCGCAAATCTCGGTGGACGTGAGCAGCTCTCGTTGGTGTGGAAAGATCGACGCCGTATGCCCGTCATCGCCCATTCCCAACAACATCAAGTCGAACTGTGGCAAACCGTTCGCTCCCAACGCCACAACCGAACGAATCTCATCTTCGTACCGGAATCGCTCCTCCTGCGGGTCGGCTTCCCCGAGCACGCGATGGATGTTCTCCGGAGGAACCGGAACCTTGTCAAAGAGCAACTCTTTGGCGACACCGTAGTTGCTCTCAGGGTCGCCCGGCGGGACACAACGTTCATCTCCCCAATAGAAATGCAAACGCGACCAATCGATCACATCCGCGTACTGTTCTGCCCAAAGCTTGAACAGAATCTTGGGTGTGCTACCACCCGACAACGCGATGCTGATTTTGTCGTGCGTCTGCCGCGCAGACCAATCCGCAAAGTCCTTTGCAAACTCCGCAGCCAACGTGGGCGGGTCCGATACACGCTTCGTCTGAACAGTCATGATTCTATCTGGCTACGAGTTAAGTAGGTTTGGCGTCCGTCTATCGGCGAGCCATCCGAAAGGATAAGAACCGGTCCGACAACCGCGGCAAATTGATTCGCCGGCGAGCGTTAGCTCCCCTCGCCATGCGTTTGCCGCGGCGAACGACGATCGGCTGAAGAGTTTTCGATCGGTTCTTAGTGCAACAAGAAAGCGTTCAGCGACCAACCGGTGTCGGTCGTCTCGACGTAGCTGGACGCATTTTTGAAGAAGTTCTTTACCTCGGAATACGGTGGCCACTTCGATGCGTTGGGGCGTTCAATCTCTTCCTGCTCGTCGGCTTGGAACAACCTGCGAATGATCGTGGCCAACACCGAATCGTTGTCTCGCAATTCACCGCGCCGCTGCAGTTCATACTTCGCTTGCAACGATTCGCGGAGTCGCACAACACGCTGGATCGACGGCTGCTTTCCGCCAAAGTCCTGCGTCTTTTTGAGCAACTCTACGATTTCGGGTTGTTCATGCAGACCATCGCCTGCTCCGGATTGGATACGCGTCGCAACTTCGACGAGGAAATCAACATGACTCGAAAACATGAGATAAGGCTTATCAGATCCAGGCCCCTTTCCAACCATGGCGATTGCCCACGTGTCGAGAAGTGGTGGTTGTTCCTCTTGCATGTCCTCATCGCTTCCGAAGTCATCGAAGAAGGCCTCTTCTTCAATCTCACCTTCACCGCGTTGGACTTTCCAAATGTCCACACCTTCAACGGCTTCCACTAACAGCACGTCGGGTTCGACTTCCATCGCCTTCTCGATCGCGTTGGCAATCACATCTTGGTCGATCACTTCAATCGCAACCAACAGACGCTCCGAATCCACCGTAATCGGCTCGGTGTTATCGGTCAGCAACAACAGATGCTCGCCGAGATTCGGCATCACGTTTTTCTCGATGTCGATCTGCGGGCCTTCTTCGTCATCGCGAATCCCAGCGATCGTGGGACGAAAAATCTTATCGTTGAACGCTTCGTTCACTAACGATTCGAGCGCCCAGAACGCCTCTTCCATCTTCCAATTCATTTGCGTTACCGAGGCAGTGGATTTTGGAATCCATCCCGGTAACTCTTGGAGGTTTCCGTTTGGGAACTGCAAAACTCGTGCAGCCAAACGATATCGATCCGGTTGATCGGTAACCGGTGGAGCGTGAACGTATCCGCGGTGCAACAGATCGAATTCATCCTGACGGACAACAACCGTTCCACCCATCGCCTGTATCGCATCAAAGCCTTGGTTCTCGAGCAGGTTCAAGATCTTCACCTTGTTGCCACGATCCACCTTGGCGACGTCACGCAGGATACGTCCCATCGCCAACGGGCGTACGTACCACTGCAACGTCGAACCCGGGGTCTTGATCTCCATCCGGTCGCTGACCTGTTTGGCAACCGTTTGAAACAGGGCCGCCTGCTCGACCGAATCCGTTAATCCGTCCTGCGGAATTGCCTCGAGGATATCCATCACGACCGAATCGCGGTTCGACGCGATCACGCGATCCTCCGTAACTGAAATGACCACCTGCTCGATCTTCAACTGACCGGGCCGGGTCTTGGGCTGATAGATGCGAATCGTTTCGCCAAACTTCTCAACATCCTTGCGGGTCGCACCGTCCGCTTTCAGATCCTGATCAATTCGATCGGCAACCGCGATCGCCTTCTGATGCTTGCCGCGCGTGTCGGCGATCACACACAGACAGGATGGCCGGCGGCGATCATTCTCAAAGGGCAACCAGGCAACGACCACTTCACCGGAGGCAATCTCGTACAAATCCTTCGGTCGCACTCCGATTTTGTCACCAATTTTGCTCCAAAGAGCCCCATCGGCACCAAGGTTCGCCTCCACGAGTGGCTTCATCACGTCGTCTTGGCCGAGTTCATGAAGCGTCGTCTTTTTCCACGACTCCACCAACACCGGCATATCGGCGACCCACGCCACACCTGCCGCATCCGCAGGCAGCAGACGCAAACCGCTGAGATAGGTGTCGGCGGCTGCAGCACGATCAACACTGCCGATCGCCACAACAAAGGCGAACAGCGTGTACAAATAGTGAGTTCGGCGGTTCAGAAAAAAACGATGGATCACGTCGACGTCCGCGAAAGATTGTTTGGGGAAGTTCGTGGGCAATGCATGTTATCTCACGCATATTACCAGTGAAATGGTGCCAGCCAACCGGCACTCAATACAGAACGCATCGCACCCCTCCTCAAGGGGGAAGCTTGCTTCGTATCCATGCAAAAAGACGAGTGCGGCAACAATCGTCACCGCCTCGTCTTCGAAGGTGCACAGCGAATGATTAGCCAGCGGCAAGCCGGCTCACTCGTTTAGAACATGAAGATCGTATCGATTCCAAACGTGGTTTGTTCATCTTCGTTGTTCTCAAGGATGTTTGCTGGATTGCCGTCTACCCAGTCCCAACGGACCTCGGGTCGAACCAAAACGTTCGCATGAGGTTTGATGTTGGCACCCAAAGTCAACGCGTACATGTCAACTTCATTGTCGAACACACCCGCGGAGTCATACCACTCGAAACGTGTACCGAGAGCCAAGCAGTCGCTCATGGTGTAGATCAGGTAGTTGTTCATCCCGATCGTGTCGCGAAGAACGTTGCCTGCGGCGTCTTTGGTCCGCAGGTAATCCGATTGACCGATGTACTGGATCTTATCAGTGACGGTTACGTCTGAAACGATCGAGTGCATGTAACCACGCTCGCTATCGCCACCGTCCGGGTATGCCTTGCTGAAACGACCACCCGTCGCCGCATAGGTGAGGGTGTAGTTGTCCGTCAACGCGACCGAAGCCCCGCCTAAGAACGAATCGCCATTGTCCTCGAACCCGCTGTCCCAACCCATGGTGTATCCACCGTAGGCGGTGACGTCGTCGCCAAGGTTGTATGTGAACAACGCACCGGTGTGAGTGAACGGCTCGCTGTTGTACATCGTGTACGCGTGGCTGTAGAAGAAGTTGTCAGGAGCAGCGACAACTTCCCAACCGATGATCGTGAAGAAGTGCCCGACCTTCACGGACAAGTCTCCATAACCGGCTTCGGCGTAGACCTGTGGCAAAGCATGGCCATACCCGTTGTCGGTCGAACCATGATCCCAGTCATTGTCCCAGTGATCGTTGCTGATACCGAACGCCTGAGTGTCTTGGGCATCGGTACCGTAGACGTAGTCAATACGTCCGCCGATATCGAAACCGGAACTGGTATCGATCGCTTTCTCAGCGTAGAGCCACGCTTGATGCAGTTGATACTCATCGGGACGGTTGTTGAACAACGGCACCGCCTTGGTGTGGTAGCCGAGCTGAGCCCAACCGCCAACGGAAATTCCGTTCGCTTCACCGAACAGCGAGAATGGTTCGCCGAGGTCGCACTGACATCCGTCGAGCAAGAACCCGCCGGCGTCGTCGCATCCGCAACTCTCGTCGCTGCAGCAATCACCCATGTCGCAGTCGCAAGGACCACCACACCCGCAATCGGATTCGTAAATCGGAGCAGCGTCGCACTCCGACCCGCTTCCGCAGAATCCAACTTGTTGGATCTGGTTCACGTCCTGTACCGGTTGCTGATACGCGGCTTCGGAGACCAAGGCATCCTGGGCCGTCGCTGTCACGCCAACCGAACCCCAAGTCGCTGCGGCGATGCCGCCAAGGACTAACAATAATTTAGATCGTTTCGACATCATCTTTATAGGATCCTTCCCCGATGGTTCCCCCGATCTAGATGGCCGCTTCATCCCGCCCCACTCCGTCTTGCTGTCGTCCGTGCACAGCGTCTGAAGGGTCGTGCACCCCGCAAAAGAAGGATGACCGAGTGATGAAAGTCCCTAGATTTGGGATTTTAAGTTCACAACTGTCGTATCGGCCCGCATAATCGTCAAAATTAAGACCATCGTTAGGAAAAGAACGCCGCATAACGGCTTCCCACACCGAAAATGTGAAACTGTTCCGGTTACGCAGGCAATCCACCCGCGCCGCCAGGATCAGCCCTCGAGGCCCAGTTCATCGAGGATCTCACGAACCAAATCAGTACCGATCTGACGGTGCCCCTCTCCATCGGGGTTCAGGAGAATGCCCAGCTCGTCATCGAGGTAATCCAGCATCGTGCGGCCATCGACCCAAAAGCCACTAACCTCGGATTCCTCCTCGAACAAATCCGTCCGGGATTCGACAAACCGGGCCGCCTGCTCGTGGCTCGAGAACACAACCAGGTAGTCATTCCCCTCACTGCAGGCGGTCAGCGCGCCGAGGACCTCATCCGACTCCGACTCTTCGGCGAGATGGATCAGAACAAAATGACTGTGAACGATTTGTTGGGTGATCGACGCGACGTCGTGACGCAAGATCGCATCACGAAAACTCTGACCGTTCAGCTCCGATTCGGCACCCATGAAAGAACGTGACCCAAAAAAAGTTCGGCAATAGGCACTGCAACATCCGTCAGGCAGCTTCTGATGAAGGGGGAGAGGTCCGTTCCCACCGACAAATATCACGATTTCGTGCGTCGGCCCTGACAATATAACCAGTTTAGAGGAAATGCAGAAGCAATGCGTTTTGCATGCAACCGCGAGATCAATCTGGCAATAGGCCGTTTTCTTCCAGCCGAACCAACAACCGAACGATCTGCACTTGGCGAGAAAAGCCAAAATGCTCGAGAATTTTCGCCCGTCGTACCTCAATGCTGCGGCGGGTCAGTCCGACCGAGGTGGCGATTTCCCCGGTAGAGTCGCCGACGGCAATCCCTTGGCAAATCTGCCGATCAATTTCGTCGAGTTGCTGGTAGACGACCAATTGCTCGTTCAACAACCGGCCGGGGGCCGCCGACTCATTCGCCAAACGCATCACCGGACGAGAAAGACTCAACAGACAGAACGCTACCTTTTGAAAGCCGAGAACGGCCATCTTCAGCGTCGACCATCGGTACCAAGAACCGTCGGGAGAAGGCGAATCATGCTCGAACCAGACGATGCGGGCACCGCCGAGCAATACCTTGTCCGTTGTCTCATCGAGTTGGCGAATGGAACCCGATTGGAGGCGTGGTAGACGTCGCCCCAACATCGCGGGCTCCAAAGAGCAGTTCCGAGCCGCAACCGCG
Organism: Aporhodopirellula sallentina SM41; assembly: GCF_000346505.1. Taxonomy (GTDB): domain Bacteria; phylum Planctomycetota; class Planctomycetia; order Pirellulales; family Pirellulaceae; genus Rhodopirellula; species Rhodopirellula sallentina. The sequence goes on along the minus strand of NZ_ANOH01000169.1, from coordinate 5,138 downwards.
TTGTACCCGAGCAATACCCGATCGTTCGTGCTGACCGAGACGGAGGCGTTCAGCTCCAACGAGTCCAGATGATCGCTCAGTGCCTCAGGCACGGCCTCCCCGTCGACGCAGCGTTGAAAGATGTCAAAGTCGCCCCGCTCGCGCAGAACTCGCACGTCCTGACGAATTTCCTCGTCACAAAGAGCGACGGTTTCCGGTAACTCAATGAGTCGGGTCGTCCGGTATGACGACGAAACGGTGGTTGGCTTCGAAGATGACAAAGCGATTCCGTGGCATGATGAATATCTGCCAGAGTGCTACAGAAAATCCCCCTGTAGCAATGCCCCAACTCGTCGCGAAATGAATGCTCTCCGCAGTACGAAGCTCATCTGCATCTCGAAGGCAAAACCCCTGACACAAAACGCTCAAGTTGAGCATCTCCGATATTTGCCGTTACGGGAAGACCTTCAATCCAATAATTCATCTAGAAACGAGAAATTAATGCTCCAATCGACGGTCACCGTGGGGGCATCGCGCGGTCATCGGGGATTCCCCTATCACCCGAGCGACTTTGCGCAAAAGAACAACGCGATATCACACGTCCTCTGCCTGATTTCACGGTGATCCTTTCCCGGCCGGGAGCAACGCTGCTGCAAACAGTGTTGGGTTGAATGACAAAAAGAGTTAAACCAAACTCCCTGAACAACTGCTGCCGGCACCGGCTGTGCAGCCATAGCAATGATCCGCCATCGCGATTGGTCGGTTGACGAACTGATCGAGCGAATCGATCGTCCAGACCGTCGGCGATTCGATCGAGAGCTCGACCATCTGATTGAAATCACAATCGTAGATGCGTCCATCCCAACCGATTGAAAGCAGAGACCGACACATCACACCTGCGACGGCTGCGGGATTGAACGCATCGACCAGCATCCGTAGGTAATCGTCGTAGATTCCCTTTTTTCGCAGATACTGTGCGTATCGCCGAATCGGAATGTTTGTGATTGCCAACAAAGAATTGAACTCGATGCCGTATCGACGCCGCAGCTCACGGCGGTAATCCACCTCAAGCTTGGCTTGATCCGGAGGCAAGTGCGGCCCGGTCGGGTTGTACACCAAATCCAATCGCAACTCGCTGTCCGACTCGCATGTTTGGGCATACCCCAGTTCGTTCAATCGCTGCAGCCCTGCAATACTCCGTTCAAAAACTCCGTTGCCTCGCTGCGAATCAACGTTCTCTTCCAAATAGCAAGGCAGGGAGGCTACCACATCGACGCGTTGCTCCGCCAAGAAAGGTGCCAACCAATCATATCCCGGCTCTGAAAGGATGGTCAAATTACACCGATCAATCACCCTCAACCCCGCTGCGCGAAACGTCTTCACCATCTCCGGGAAGCAAGAGTTCATCTCCGGGGCACCGCCCGTCAGATCGACGGTTTTCAAACTCGGCGTTGCCGCGGCGAGCGAAATGATTCGCTCCGCCACATCAACCGACATGTTCTCTCGCCGCTTGGTCGGTCCCGCGTCGACATGACAATGCGTGCATGTCTGGTTGCATAACTTCCCGAGATTGATCTGCAGTTCCGTCAACTCGCGACGGAGGAATCGCTCCCCGCCGCCTCGCATGCGTTGAGAAAACGGCGTGACGTCATTCCCAGGTGATTCGTTTTCAATAATCGGCAGCACAACGTTCACCTGTTTCATTTCAACTCATCGATCCCGACCGTCGCCCATCACGCAGACAAGTTCGATCCCACGTCGGTGCGATACGCAGCCATAGCCGGGACAATCCCCGCCATCAAACTCAATACCAGCACGAAAGGCAGCAGCAACCATTCGAACTGACTTACCGAAAACAGACCAACCTGCACGCCCGTCTGTTGTTCGATAAAAGTCCCCGCGGAGTAAATCGCGACGTGTGCGAGCAACCATCCCGCCGCACCACCAATGATCGCAATGATCAAACTCTCAAAAAGGATCACCCATGTGACGCTGCCACGGCGAGCCCCCAACGCTCGCATCACGGCAATGTCGCGGCGTCGATCGTTCATCGAATTATAGATCGCCACCAATACCCCAAACGCGGCAACCACACACGTGATCAACGTGATCACCAACAACGCCGACAGCAGCGGGCCGACGATCACGGACATCAGTTTATTGATTTCACCGATCGGAGCCGCCGCCTGTGCCCGACCGCTTTCGTTGATTCGATTCTGCATCCCGGGCGCGTGCATGATGTTCCCGTTTCGCACCAGAATGGAGGTCACCTCTCGTTCTGGAATCATCAACAGCGGAGGACGTGTGTCGTCAGGATCCCGCTCGGGCAGCGTGATCACCGCGTCGTCTTCGATCGGTTTGGCATGCCCTTCGAGCAAATAAAAACCCTCGAGGTTCACAAAAACCGCACGGTCATTGGGTGTCCCCGTGGGAGCCAGAATACCGACCACGGTGAATCCTTGGCCGTGCCCTTTGCCTTCCGGATCGCCATGGGTCGGGTTCATCACATCGCCGACTTTCATTCCGGATTGGGCGGCGACCCTCGACCCCAGCACGCATTCAAAGTATTGGTTTTCTTCGTTATACGTTTCCAGAGCTCGTCCTTCGCGGAACGTGAACGGTTGGTCGACCTCGGGCCCATGACGGAGTTTTTCGAAGAAGTCCGGAATGGTTCCAACAACACGGAACTCGCCGAAATAGTCCCCCAACGCCAACGGAATCGCATAGCCGTCCCCGACGAAACCGGCATAGACGCCGTCCCTTTCGCCCAACTTCGGATCACCGCCGAATTCACGGACCATCTTCGCTCGCTCTTCCGCGGGGAAGAATTCCATGTACTCGGTGTAAGGCAGATTCTCGATCGGTTGGCTGAGGTAATAAACGCTGTTCAGGGTTAACTGCAACGCACTGCCACGCGGCCCGACCACGAGGTTGTATCCCACCGCGGCGTTGCGAACGAACGCCTCGCTGATGATGCCGTAAATCGCCATCACCATCACGACGAGCCCGACGCCGAGCATCAACGACAACGTGGTGAGGAAACTCGATAACGCGCGGTAACGGAAATTACGCCACGCGATGAACAGAAGATTCATTCGTTCAGCTCTGCTTCAGGGCGGGGATGCGGTTGATGTCTTCGAGTCGTTCGATCCGTTCGAATCGGTCCGCGACGTCCATGCTGTGGGTGACCATTAAAAGGGCAATCGATTCGCTACGACAGGAATCGATGATGAGGTCGAGCACCGAGTCCGCACTCGCCGGATCGACGTTCGCGGTCGGTTCGTCGGCGAGCAACAGCTTGGGCCGTCCCGCGAGAGCTCGTGCGATCGCAACGCGTTGCTGCTGACCGACGGACAATTGATTCGGCCGATAATTCGCCCGCTCAGCCAACCCGACACGGTCGAGCAAATCCAACGCACGCTCGCTGTCGACACGACCGCTGCCGAAAGTCATGCCTAGCTTGACGTTCTCAACCGCCGAGAAAGCAGGCAGCAAGTTAAACGTTTGAAAAACATAGCCGATCGTCGCCGCACGGAATCGGTCGCGCCCCTGCTCGCTCAACCGAGTCAACTCAATGTTATCGACTCGGATCGAACCCGATGTCGCTGACAACATCCCCGCGATCAGGTGCAACAAGGTTGTTTTGCCACCACCACTCTCGCCAATCAACGCGACTTGCTCGGCACTGGCAATCTCGAACTTGGGCACGTCGAGCACCGTCAGTTCACCGCCGCCGGGTTGCTGGAATTTTTTAATAAGGTTCTCGATCGTCAGCATTGACGGGAATCCTTGCAGGTTAGCTTCTTAGAAAGACAGTAGCAGAACAACATCAGGGGAGATTTCAATCACAGGGTTATTTCGATCATGGGCAGTCTCAACCATGCAGCAGTCTCAACCATGCGGCAGTCTTCCTACGAGAAATTCCTCCGGCGGCGAGACCCGCCCGAACCGCCCCGATCATGCGCATCCTAACGACGCCCCACGGCAAACTTAACCATGCCGCACTTAAACATGACGCACTTAAACATGACGCACCTACCCACGACGCATTGCCCGTTGCAGTCCACGGTCGGTATCGCGTTTCTTGATGGTTTCTCGCTTGTCGTGCAATTTCTTTCCTTTGACCAGACCCATCACGCACTTGGCAATGCCGCGGTCATTGAAATACACCCGCAACGGAATCAACGTGAGCCCACGCTCGTGAGCGCGTCCTGCGAATTTGTTGAATTCTTTTTGATGGACTAAAAGTTTACGAGCCCGCCGCGGGTCGTGGTTCCACAATCCCGCGTTGGAGTACTGCGCCAGGTCCGCATTGACCAGCCACAACTCCCCATCCGTCACGCGAATATGCGCCTCATCGAGCGACAGTTTGCCTTCCCGCATCGATTTGACTTCGCTCCCCCGGAGCATGATCCCGCACTCGATTGAATCGAGGATCTCATAGCGGAATTTCGCCTTCCGATTCTCGGCTACGGGCGTGGTAACGGGTGCGGGTGCCTTCGCAGACTTCGACTTCTTGCCACCTTTTTTCTTGGCCTTGGTGTCGGCTTCTTTGCGTCCGGCGGCCGTGAGGCTGGTTTTGTGCGATTTGGTTTTTGACTTCGACATGGTGCGCATTGTATCGCGAAGACGAGATTGGGAAGCGGTGGGGGCGGCGATGGTGAGATTTTGGTCTCGTGGCTACAATGGCGTCGCAGGCGTTCCCCGTGATTCGGTTCGCCTCGCCGCACCTTGCGTCCTCCGCAGAATGACACTCGTTGGAATAGATTGATCTGATGGCTTTTCGATTGCCTGTCGTTGCCGAACCTGAAATGCCCGTGGGCACCTCTGTTAGCGCCACCGGGCGATTGCCGCGTTGGCTAAAACGGCCGATCCCGAAATCGAATGCGAACCATCTGACCGACCATTTGATGGACGAACTCGGGCTCGAAACGGTTTGCGAGAACGCGAAATGCCCCAACCGCATGGAATGTTACAGCCAACAAACGGCGACATTCATGATCCTGGGAAACGTCTGTACGCGGCCTTGCGGATTTTGTGCGGTACGTCGCGGACGACCACCCGAAGCCCCCGCGGCCGATGAACCGGAACGAATCGCAAAGGCCGCCGAAAAACTCGGCCTCAAACACGTCGTCATCACCTCGGTCACTCGGGATGAT
>NZ_ANOH01000168.1 GCF_000346505.1 Aporhodopirellula sallentina SM41 | reverse complement strand
GAGGCGGTGGCGGTTCGGGCGACAACAGTTCCGTTGCGGGCAACGGTGGCACTTTTGGTGGCGGCGGTGGCGGAGGTTACTACGCTGATGGCGGAGATGGCGGAGATTTTGGTGGCGGTGGTGGTGGCGGCTATTTCGGAGCAGGCGGAGACGGCGGAGATTTCGGCGGCGGCGCTGGAACCGGCTACAACGGCGGCTCAACCGGCGGATCCGGCGGGTTCGGTGGCGGCGATGGAGGGACAGTGTACTACGGAGGTGACGCTGGTGATGCGATGGGTGGAGCGATCTTCGTCCGCGAAGGCGGAACACTTTCGATCATCGACAGTGCATTCACCAACAACGGCCTGATCGCAGGCACCGGCGGGGCCGGAGATAGCACGTCTGCAGATGGAGCCAACGGCCAGGCAATCGGTTCAGGCATGTACCTGCACACCGGTGTGACCGCTGGCTACCAAGTCAACACCGGAACGTTGACCCTTGCCGACGATATTGGTGGCAGTGGATCATTGACCAAAACAGGCACCGGCGAACTGGTTCTCTCGGGAACCAATACTTACACCGGAGCCACCACGGTCAGTGCCGGACGCTTGGTCGTCAACGGTTCGCTGGCGGGCAACACCACCGTGGACACCAACAGCGAATTGGGCGGCAGCGGCACCATCTACGGCGACGTGATCAACAACGGTACGTTCGCTGCGGGGAACTCCATCGGGACGATGACGATTGGCGGAAATGCAAGCTTCAATTCAGGTAGTACCACCGAAGTGGAGATTCAAGCCTCGGCCACCCCGATCGCCGGCACCGACAATGATTTAATCACCGCCGACACGGCGACGATCAACGGCGGTGACGTTTCCGTTTTGGGCGCCGTGGGCAGCTACACCAACGGCGCGAAGTACACGTTCCTGCAAACAGCGCACGGTTTGAGTGGAACGTTCGATACAATCACCGATGACCTGGCGTTCTTTGATGCCCAACTGGGTTACGATGCGAACTCGGCGTTCTTTACGCTCATTGCCAACAGCACCGACTACGCGTCGGTGGGCGGTTCAGGCAATCGTCAAACCGTCGGGTTCTACATCGACGAGAACTCTACGGGAGCAAGCGGCGATTTCGGCAGCGTGCTCGATGAATTTCGGTTGCTGACCAACGCTCAAGTTCAAAGCGGATTGAGCCAATTGAGCGGTGAGGTTTACGGCAGCCAGTCACAGGTGGTGATCCAAGGCACCAACCAGTTGATCGGCACGATCGGCGGCCAATTGCGATCGGGGATGTTCGGCGGCGGCTCAGGTAGCAGCGGATCAAGCGGGAGTGGTTTTGTCAACGCAACACGATCAACTCGCCCCAGCGTCACGGGATCGAGTTCCGACATTGCCCTGGTTAGCTACGTCGACGCTTCATCAACACAAACGCCTTGCGACGCACTGATCGCACCGACCTGCCATGCCGCCTACCACTGGAAGGGCTGGATGACGGGCTATGGACTCGGTGGGTCGGCCGAATCCGATGGCAATGCTGCGGGCATCCATTATGGATTGGGCGGGACGACCTTTGGCATCGAACGCTACCTCGGCGACAACGCTCATCTGGGTTTCTTCGGCGGTTATGTAGGTTCGTCGGTCAGCGCCGACAGCATGGACCAAACCGTGCGTGCCAATGGCGGCAACTTTGGGAGCTACCTGACGCACAGTGCGGGCAACCACTACGGGATCGCGATGGGCGGCTTGCAGTTTGACGGTTATGAAAGTGACCGCACGATTCAAGTCGGTGCACTCACTCGCACCGCCAGCGGTGAATCGGACGGTTGGCAAGGGTTTGCTTTTGGTGAACGCGGCTTGAATTTGAATCTGTCACGTTCGCGCGTGCTGCAACCTTTCGCGGGACTGCAGTACGTCTATGCTCGTCAAAATGCGTTCACCGAAACGGGAGCGGGTGCGATGAACTTGGCGATGTCGGGCGTCGACACGCATTCGCTTCGCAGCAACCTGGGTACCCGTTTGCAGTGGCAGTCATGGATGTCGCGTCGCGGCTGGGCGATCACGCCAGAGATTCGCGGCAGTTGGATGCACGAGTTCCTGGACACGACATCGGTCGTGAACGCTCAATTCGCTGGCGTGGGTGGAGCGGGCTTCACCGCCAACGGTTTGGACCTGGGTCGTGACTGGGCGATCCTTGGCGGTGGTTTCGAGGCACGTCCAAGTGACCGCTGGGAATTGCGAGCTGATTACAACACTCAGTTCAACGAAAACCAAGTACTGCACATCGGATCGGGAACACTGGCTTACCGTTGGTAAGGCTGACCAAGATGACGGAGAACCAAACGGAAATCTGAGAGGGGCAACGGGAGTTTGGCGTCGGCAAAGTTTCCGTGCTGGGCAACACCCCGGATTCTTACTTCAGGAACTTGTGAAGAAAAGGTTTCAGTGAAGAAAAGGTGGCAGGAGTCTTTTTTAGGTGTTGGTGCTTGTTTCTAGGGCATTCCGAGGAGACTGTGTCGGCGAATCGACAATTGGATGTGACCGAACTCCTTGTCTTCGAGCGGTTCGTTGACTCGCCCGAGCAGATTCGGCGAACGCGGGCTCGGACACGGCGACAGCAGTCGCGGCAGCGGTTCTCTGTTTTGGGACCAGCGATACAGCGATCCCATCGCCAACCCTCTGCCTTCCCTACCAACCCCGATCGTTTCGCGTTTCGTTCAACGTAACGGCAGCGGGCAAGGAAGTGATCGTCGTCCTGAACAGGAACGCTCTTGAATCGCCCTTGGGACACATGGCCTTCTCCCGAGCATGATTGATAACAAAATGGGATAGGAGGATTTCTGAGAAACGTACTGCTCGCTCAAACGAAAGAAAAGCCCGGATCCCGCGGCTTTTCGATCAACTCGACGCGACTGTATCCGCCGCGTTCGTGAACGCTTGATCCGGAATACCGTCGCAATCGATACCGGTTAAAGTGCTCGACCGTTCGGGGAATCGCTTTCGAGAGACTTCGGTCGCGTTCGGTTCATACCAGCGGCCTACGGTTGCCATAGCATCAAATCGGTTGATCACGAACTGAGATCAATACGGCACCGTGAGATTTCAAAGCACCCGTCGCCATGAACGACCCTGACGCATCCAACCCTGAATCGACCGGCCGCTTCGGCGTGCCCGCGTCTGACAGCGACGGTCTCGACAACAACACCCAGCCATCAAACAATCGCGGCGATGATTCGTGGAGCGATCCGGGCAGCCGCAACTCGGGTTCATCACGAAAGGCTCGTTCACGTTCACGACGTCGCCGAACGGGGAACGCTTCCGCATCCCACCCGCGAAGAGCAAGTCATCGTCTGTCGAGAGGATGGGGGCGAATAGATCCGTGTGCACCCGATTCGGATCATCCGCACGTCCGGTCAGCGATGCATAGGCGCGGTAGGCAGGGTCATTCGCGACGTAGGCCAGCTTTCCCTCTTCGTCGTAAACCGTTCCTGGTACCTGACCGTGCAGTGCCGAGCCCATGCTCAACAGCATCAACGCGTGAACGGTGAGGCACAACAGCCAGTTCTGCACAGGAAATCCCCAGTAAACACTTGGTTCTTGCGAGGGTGCTGTCCCCCCATCTATAGCCATGTCATTTCCGGTATCGGTGGAATCTTCCCTACAATCAATCAAACTTGCCAACATAGCGATATTTTTGGGTTCTCATTGCACATGTGAACACAATTTTGGCATTGTGGAGCACCTCAACGCTCGATCGCGATATAGGGGATGTCCCTCGCCCCGGCACATCTCGGTATAGAACTCACGTTTCAGCCCGTCTTTCACTCGGAAGGTTGGTGACGAAATGGCTCCAGATCAATTGTCGTGACAGTGTCACACAAATCTGCTTGCGGTATTCCACCTGCTTATTTTGCAGGATGTCAGTCCGAATCCGAGTTCCAACTTGCCAGTAGAGACTCACCATTGTGGCGTTCACCGTTCGTACGAAGCCCGTATGTGCCTCCGAGATCAAATCACTAAGTTCGCTCACCAAATTGTTCGGCACCCGATCGCCGGCCGTGTTGGTCGGTATCGCTCGTCGGGCCGGTTTGTCCTGAGAGGACCAGAGTAGCGCCAGCGTGCAAAGCGATCCGTCTTTTCGGAACCGCGTCGGATCATGGGTCGGGTGGTTTGGCGAGAGCACGCTGGAAACCGCGATTGTCGCGGATTGGATTCCCGCCAAAGCGAACCTTTGTCTCGCTTGGTAGCTCAGTGGGTAGAGCATCGAGTTGTCTGATCGAAAGCTTCGTCGATCGCTTTACTGGTATCCATGGGCGATCGATTGGCCTTGCCCGCTCAAGCAAACCCGGCTGACTGCTGAGTTGGCTCTCAACTTCAGTCGTTTGAAGTTAGAAAAGTGACGCGTGAAAAGAGGACTGTGGGTGCATCCTGCAGGCTTCCGATTTCCCGCCTCCAAAATACCGTTTTCATTTCTCTTTGTTCGTGAGAGTAACCATGCGTGTGCAGTTTTATTTCTTCGTCATTGCAAAATCCGGCGCCGAGTAATCGGATGCCGGACGACGGCTTAGTGCACATTCAAAACTACTTTCATCAAGCGATATGAACTATGGAAACCACAACCAACTTCGCGACGAACGTGGCAGCACGCGTCGCCGGAGAAGACATCAAACGAGGTGACTACGTCACCGCTTTGACGGAGATCTACGAACTGCCCTCGTTCCTGTGGTGCTGCTCCGGCGGCACGCTGGCGGCGGACGAGCCGGTTCGATCGGTCTACAAAGCGAGTGACGCTGGTCAGCCAAACAAGGTCATCGCCGTCTGCTTGCCATTCGTTTACACCAAGCAAGCGAGAGGCGGTACCGCCATTTTCGACATCCGCAAGCACCAGCTCGCCCGGCTTGATCGGGACTCTGGTCGCAAGGTGTGGAAGCGATTGCGGAAGAACTTGAAGAAGAAACGGAAATAGCAAACGCTTCGCCGATCCGAAGCTGGTCTGCATCGACATTCGCCCTGTACGGCAACACGCTGTACGGCAACACGCAAGCACCCGATCACCAGGACATTCTGTATGTCAGAGGCTCCTGTGACGCCGTGTTCCACGTAGTTCGAAATTTCCTAGAATCCGACGTAGGCGGTTTCGTCCGCGAGGCCGAAGACATTGAGCTGTAGGACGAAAGGCTGAACATCAAAACGCTCGCGATGGAAACCTCTGTCGCGAGCGTTTTCTCGTTTGCGGTACCATTTGAGTCATGACATCTAACGACAAAATCGTTTCTACGAGCAAGTTCCTCAGTTTGGTCCTTCGGCATCGGCCCGAAGTGATTGGTGTGAAGCTAGATCGTGAAGGTTGGCTCGGCATCGACGAATTGATCCGCCAAGCCAACGCTCGTGGAAAAACGCTGACGCTCGAATTGCTCCATGATGTGGTCGCCACGAACGACAAGAAGCGTTTTGCATTGAGCGATGATGGCCTGCGAATCCGAGCCAGCCAAGGGCATTCGGTATCCGGCGTCGAACTCAAGTTCGAGCGGAAGTCACCACCCAAGATCCTCTATCACGGAACGGTCGCCGCCTTTCTCGAAGGTATTCGAGCGACCGGCCTGCATAAGCGATCTCGACACCACGTTCATCTCTCGCCCGATGAAGAAACCGCGAAAAGAGTTGGCTCGCGACGTGGCAAGCCTATCATCCTGCGAGTCGCGGCCGAAGCAATGCATCGTGACGGGCATCAATTCTATCTTTCCGCCAACGGCGTTTGGCTCGTCGACGCGGTCCCGGCAACCTATCTGACTTTCCCCGGATGAATGGGATTGCGATCCACCGATGTCAGGTCCGATGAACACCGTGGGGAGCTTCAACTAGCCATTAACGGCACGGTAATCGATCCCAAGGCGGATGTGTGAAATACGGCTTTCAGTTCTCATTCCTTGCAACTGCGATTTCAGGCTCTGCGATACGTGCGGGATCCTGGTCTTGGATATTACCGTGTCAACGTTTTCGTTTAGAACCTCTCTGAAAACTTGGCGAGTTGGTTAGCCGGAGGGTGCTGGTCTCGGTTGGGGCGTGTTAACCGCGGCTAACGCCGATCGGCTGATTGGTAATTGGATCGGTTTCTAGCATCGTTGGAGTGAGATATCAGCTTTCCATGCCTGGGATCGTTGAGGAACATCCCGATGGTTCGTGCTCGACGTTGGTGTTTGTTTGCTACCGAAACGCGCCTCAGCCGCGATTGTCTCTTACTTGCTACAATCAATCACCTGGCATGGCTGTCTTTCGCCTGTAGCGGTTTCGAATGGGAGGTGAATCGAAAGAATGCACACGGTGGATGATGATCTATCCAAACGGCAGGCTGTTCTGGAGACGGTCTTTGGCTTTTCTCAATCCGATTTAGTCGCGAATCAGTCCGGTGAATTATCGGCAGCTCAGAAGAAACGGGTTTCGAGTAAGCATTACGCCAATTCACGTTTCGCGTGGGTGGCCTTCACGGTCATTTTTGGAGTTGGTTTCCTTGGCTTCTGTGCAGACATGCTTCGCACAGGCACCTTCGGGATTCATTCCTTGTCAGTGTATGTTGGTGTGACAGTGTTCTTCGGGCTGATTCTTTGGGGCTTTATCCTTTATTACCGGAATCAGATGAAGCGAACTCTTTGGGACGGAAAGATTTTTCCTGTGAAAGGCAGAATCCAGTTGTTCACGATGCGGCATGAGAAACTACTGCATCGGTATTTTGGTGTTGACGATCATCGCTTTCAGATTGAGCGATATGATTACTTTGAATTGCTGCGGCAGTCTGGATTGGCAGGACAGGAAGCCATTATGTACGTTTCAACGCCGCGGAAGGCTATCCAGTCGGTTGAGTTGAAAACCTGACTTTTCTCTCCTATTTGCGGGATGAATCTTGAGTGCATCGTATTTCGAGGAGATTCAGTGAACTACCACGCGATCGTTGGATGCATTCTGGGGACGGCGGTTGGTGATGCGTTGGGGTTGCCCTATGAAGGAATATCGCCGCAGCGAGCTGCTAGGTTGCTTGGTCCACCCGACCGGTATCGGTTCTTAGTCCGTCGCGGCATGGTTTCCGACGATACCGAACACACCTGCATGGTTGCTCAGTCGTTGATTGACGCAGGTGCGGACGTTCCGAAGTTCACCCGCAGTTTTGCAAGACGTTTGCGATGGTGGATTTTGGCTTTGCCAGCGGGAGTTGGCAAAGCGACGGCGCGATCGGGAATCAAGTTGTGGCTCGGGGTAAGTCCAGCGAAGGCAGGTGTGTTTTCCGCCGGAAATGGCCCTGCCATGCGCGCAGCGATCCTGGGTGCTGCCCTGAACGACGTTCCGTCAATGCTGAACCTAGTGCGAGCCTCGTCGCAATTGACCCACAGCGATCCGAAAGCCGAATACGGAGCAATCGCGGTCGCGTTGGCAGCCAAGCACAGTCGGGACTATCAAGCTATCGATGCGAACCTTTGGCTCGATGAAGTTGTCGATGTCGTGGGAAATGGTGGTGGGGAGCTAATCGACTCGTTCCGGCGAGTGATTCGCAGTTCTGAGACTGGCGAATCTACCAGGACCTTTGCCAATTCGCTGGGCCTGAATGATGGTGTGACCGGATACACCTACCACACCGTCCCCGTCGCAATCCATGCTTGGCTTTCTAATCCGAAAGACTTCCGCAAGGCAGTCACCAGCACCATCGAGTGCGGAGGCGATGCGGATACGACGGCCGCGATTGTCGGTGCCATCGTAGGTGCAGGTGTCGGACGAGAAGGTATCCCCAATGAATGGCTCGACGGCATTTGGGAATGGCCACGTCGTGTCTCTTGGATGGAGCGTCTCGGTGAGTCGCTGGCCGATTCACTTGCCGGCGATAGCTCGGTGAAATCTCCCACCCTCAATCCAATCGCAGTTCTTCTGCGCAATCTATTGTTCCTGTTCATCGTTCTCTTTCACGGTTTCCGCCGACTCGCTCCACCCTACTGATGTATTGACTGACCAATGAATGGGGACCGCGACACGATCGAAGAGAATTTGCGGCTGCATGTCGATCGGCTTGCGGGGTTGATCGGTCCGCGCACCCTGAGCAAGCCGAAAACGATTCGAGCCACGATCGGCTATCTCGAAGGTCAGTGGTCCGGTATGGGGCTCAGTCATTCGCGTGAGTGTTACGATGCGATGGGGGACGAAGCGACGAACCTGATTGTTGAACGCCCCGGAACCAAGCGGTCTGATGAGATCGTTGTGCTCGGTGCTCATTACGACACCGTGTTCAGTACTCCCGGTGCCGATGACAACGCATCCGCCGTCGCGGTGTTGATCGAAGTCAGCCGTTTGCTGCGTGAGCATACCGGCAAGCGAACCGCCCGCTTCGTCGCGTTCGCCTGTGAGGAGCCGCCCTACTTCAACATGGATGCGATGGGCAACCACTGTTGCACGAAGTGTTTTGAGAATCGCTTATGTCGAGGATCGGCAAGCATGCGACGTGTCTGATGGACCAGGTGATCCGGACGGCTCAGCAGACCCTCCGCGGCGAGGTCGAGCAGTTCATCGTCGGGAGTGCTGCACCAAAGGAAGATGGAAAGACGTGTCGCCAGGTCAAAATCGTTCACCGTGCGTGATGCACCCGAAGCCGAATGATCGGACGGCACGAGATACAAGAAACGTGGAGAGGACAACACCGCAGCCAGCGTTTCAACCACGGCTTGTTCGAAGTTGATGCAGATCGGCCGCACGCGGGCGAATAGTTCCATCTGCCGATCAACTTCCGACTCGGTCACGCTGCGTCGCCAAGCTCGACGCATGAAACGTGAAACGATTTCTCTCGCGTAGTTTTCTTCGTTATTGGGGTTTTCGCTTTCAATGAAGATTGCCGAATGCGTCTCCGGTGGCCATTTGTCATAGACAGGAGCCGACACCTCGACATAGTCGAATTGAATGTCTGCGGAAGGGGCAGATGAGGTGTTCAATAGTCGGATGTACTCGGAAGGGTTGGTTTCGCCAACCGCGCCGAGTTCGACCCTTTGGCGTGCCGGGTTGCGAGGATTGATATCGCTCAATGGGATGTCCCATTGATAGAACACCGGCTGATCGGGAGTGGCGTCGACAACGGTGTCACGCGTGCTGATTCGGAACGAAGCTCGTTGGTCGCTGTCTCCTTGCCATCCAAATTCGAGAGCGAGTTTGGGAGCAGGGTTTGGGTTTGCGGATGCTCGCGAGGCTCGGACTTTAACTCGCATCGTCCCTTTGTCGGGTACGCGGTTTCCAAGTTCGACAACCAACCGTTGCCTTGGTGGTAGCACGGCGATGAAGTCGGAACGATCAGGCACTTCAGGACGCGAAGTCGTCGGTGACCACGCATGCACGGCTCTGGCGTAAGACCAGATCGCAGGAACCGATTGGCCGGTTCGGGTGTTCTTGTAATAAGCCCGCCTGACACGCGCGGTGTCGTTTTCACCTCCACCGCGTCTCTGGGCGCGTCCCCGTGCCGATCGCTGGTCGTCTCGCTGATCAGTTCGTGATTGTGTTGCCGGCTTTTGACTCGCTGCTTGCTTGTTCGTCGTTTCGAGTTCAGCAAACTGGCTCGCCGATGCCTGCTCCGACGAAACGCCCCAATACAACACCTCGGGACGCCCACCGCTGACCGTAACCCGATTCAGAGCACGCCGATTGACTTCCAAGTACTGCGCATATTGCTTGCCGGTCATTTGCAGCATGTTGGAGCTGTTCATGAATCCATCGGGAGAGATGGGATCGGGCGGCAGATTCTTTGTGATATCCAGTTTGAGCCCGAGCAGATCCCGCAACGCGTAGTTGTATTCGTATCGCGTTAATCGGCGAAACGACGAACCACGATGCTGCGACCGTCGCACCTGCGAAGCCTTCTGAAGTTCCGTAGAGAGCCACTCGATGATCCTCTCGCGATCTTCGTCAGGCAGATCAGCGGCATCCTCGGGAGGCATCTCGCCGTTGCCAATAGCCGACGAAACCTCCAGCCACCAACTGACATCCTCTCCGTGCAGAAGGTCTGGATCCAACGTGTCGATTCGCATGTCAGCTTCTGCGACTTCAGGTCCGTGACACCCGTAACAGGCATCGCGAAACGCAGGTTCGATCTCGGCACGAAATGCATCCAGGTCTGGTTGCGGCGTTTCAAAAGTAGTCTTATTCGGGAGCGGTTTGCGGAGGTTGGACGCCCGCATTCCGGCTACCTTCAATTCTTCGAGCGACAGCCTGTCGGTTGTCACGAACTCCTCCGCTTTCGCATGGCCTGGCAAAAGAGTATTCACAACCGAGCCGACCAGCAAAACCGCAACCAATGTTGAATGCAACATCGCCATTGGAAAGGAAGATAGGCGGATTCTCATGGTCGTCCAACCTCGTGAATGCGCCGCACTTCTTTGCCAAGGAGAGCTTCGTTGAAGACGATCAGTTCATCCATGCATCCGTTGAGATTGCGGATGCCTGGTGCATGATGCGGTTCAGGCTCACTCCAGTTACCGATCGTTGCGTTGCCTATCTCAAGGAGACCGCCAGCAAACGATTTCAACCGATGTTTCTTGGCGACTTCTCCGTTGACGTAGTGTGTCACGAGCGATCGTTCGGAGTCATAGACGGTTGCCAAATGCGTCCACTGGCCGAGACGGAAGGCATTGAAAACCGATTTGGCTTGGTAGTTGATCGCGTTGTCGCCCGGATGCTGCACACCGAGAACAAGATTCCCGTCGCGGCGAATCTGCCAGTGAGGGGAGTTTTCTCGGAACCCGTCGGTCAGCAACAGCGAGCTATGCATTCGGTCGAGCCCGTCCACCCGCACCCACGTTGAATAGGTCATCGATTCAAACTTGCCTGGCACGTTGAGTCGCACGCGATCACCGGGCCTTTTAAACTGCAGTGACGACTTGCTCGACCATCGGCCCTGTGTCCATTCGCATCCGACAATCGCTCCCTCGATGACAGTGCCGTTGCTGCCATAGCCAGTCAGGACACGATCGTCCGAGGAGTTTCGCTCGAACGGGAAGTACGCGACAACGCGCGGGTCGTCTCGCAATGAGTCACGAAAAGTTCGCCAATCGCGATGCGTCTGCTGTTGTTGAAAAGCAGACATTCGGTTGAGCCGACTCGGTGAGACGAAGTCGGCATTGCGGGAGCCCACCGGTTTCGAAATCCCGTCGCGACCGACGGAGACCGCGTCGCCCGCGTTGAGTTGAACCCGTGTGCTCAGATCGCGATTCGATTCAACAGCAAAGAGTTCGACCGCCCCGTCAAACACATGCACTTCCACCGAGCCGTCGTCCAAGATATCAAGCCCGAAGTCTGTTCCGAGATCGACCAACTCAACGTTTGGAGCAAGAACAGCAAAGCCTCTCGCGGGCTCGGGAACGCGTGCACGAAGCCGTCCCGCTCTGCAGACGACGCGAGACTCGTCGAGGATTTCGATTTCCGCAGGGCCTTCTGCGACCACGGTCGCGCCACCATAGAACTCCAACTGCAACAGACCCGAGTCCCACTTCATTAACCCCGGCGGGATGGTTTCCCCAATTCGCCAATTGGTCGATGCGGCGCCTTGAAGGCCGGCGGTACGGGTCAAGACAGCAACGCCTGTGTCCTTGACCGCGGTCGGCTTGGCGATGATCCCCCGTGTCCTTTGAGACCGCGTGTTGTTCTGTTCGCGGTCGATCGACTGGAGCGTTAACACCGATGAAAATAACAGCATTGCCGCAGCGGTTAACCAACCGGCCGGCCCGAGGAAATGCGGCCATCTTGATTCGTATGGTGGCAATTGCGGCGCGTCGTGAACACGACACTCCGCAACCGACTCGCGTTTGTTTGGCAAAGCGGCGAGCACCGAATCAACGTTCAGGTAACGCAGGTATTCCAAGCGAAACTCAGGGTCAGCCCGGAGCAGTTCTTCCAACTGAGCGATTTCCTCATTGGTTGCCTCACCATCTAGGCATCGCCGAATCAGTTCGAGTCGAGCGTGTTGGTCGTTCACGAGTAATCCTCGGCCGCGAGTTCGCGTTTGGCGCATTCCATCAATTGCAAACGAATGCGGTGGAGTTTTTTGTAAAGAGTCATTGATGTCCAGCCGAGTGTTTTGGCGAGGTCTTTGAGTTTCGCGCCCGGTTGGTAGGCCGATTGCAAAAGCTCTCTTTGGTCGGGTCGCAGTTTCCGCACGCATGTTTCCAACGCGTTGCGTTCGTGGTCGAGCCTGTTGGCTTCATCCTGGATGGTACAACCGAGCAGTTCCGCGACATCGTCTCCGAACAGATGACGATCCCGCGCACGGTCTCTCCGGAAAGCCAACGCTTCCATCCTGGCAACGCCGAACGCCCATCTTCGAAAGGAGTCACTGTCCAACGAACTATCAAACTTTCGCCATAGGACGACGGCCACTTCTTGCATCACTTCTCGCGACTCTTCCATGTTGAAGAGAAGCGAACGGACGAATAGCCGTAGCATCTCCTCGTGCTCCATGAAGAGCCGAAGAAAGTGGTCATGTTGTTCGCGCTCAGACTTTTCCATGAATCGATTTGCTCCGCCGACGGTATGCTCCATCGATCGTTAGCATTTGCCGCAGGAAATCGAAAAAGTAGCGTGTTTCGTTATCCTGCGAGTGTTTTTGCACTGTTGGATGAACACGTTCGCGTTCGCTCAAACTTCGCTGAGACGTCGAACGCGGCCGGCCAATATTCGAATCGCTCGACGGAAGTTCACTGCGAGCGGCGCTTCGGTACGATCATGGATGGCGACGTCCCCCGATGCAGGTGATCCAGGTGTCGGTTACGAAACGAACCGTGGTGGTTGGGGCGATTGATCATGCGTCCCATTTGGGACACGCGACCCGTGAGAACTGCCTGCATTTGCAGATCGCCCGAGTTTGCAGATTGCGAGGGTTCTATCGCATTGTGCCAGCGGAATCGATATCCGCTGTCTCTGCTCCGCCTGCACGCGGTTCATTACTTCCAAACGAGGTTTGCCGTTTCGTTTTCGATGTCGAGCGTGACGGAGGCGTGGGTGAACTCACGCGTGTAAACGTTGCCGTTTTTGACTGCAGGCCCTTTGGGCGGTCCCAGCGGTTTGTCATATTCGGAAAAACGTTGCAACCAGACTGAGCTGTCGTTGTTGTTTACGCTGTACCCGTCATGTGGATAAACGTAGCTGTACTTTTCGGCACAGACTAGGAAAAGGGCCAAACAGTACTCCAGTCTTGGTTGGGTGTTTTCACCCGGTTGTAATCTTTGGCGAGTGTCATCGATCCGAAGGCCTTTTGTCGCGTCTCGCCCCAGCCCCATCGACATGCAGATGATTTTTCCATCACGAGCGGCGCGTTGGGTTGCCGCGATGCCTTTGGCCAAATATTCGAGTCGCGATAAGCCATTCGCTTGGCTTTCGATGCCTTCCAAATACGATCCGTCAAAGTACTGCAGGTAGTCCAACCCGGAGTGAGGCAGTCTCGCTCGAATGATATTCGCGATCAGAAGTTTAGCAGACGGAGTTTGGTTTCGAAGATCTTGCATCATGGTGGCGTAGCCGTCGGTGACTGCTTGTTTCTTTGCAACGCCGATCTCCTTCTTCAAGAATGCTTGTTCCAATGCCTTGATGTTGCCGTCCAAAAAGATGCCGTCAATCGCATCGTGTTCGGTCATTTCGACGCAGTGATCGACCCACCATCGGCGCAAAGCCGGGTTCGAGAGGTCGTAGACTTCTCGGACACCTCGATGCAGTTTTGTCTTGCCGTTTCGTGCTACCAGAAAGGCACCCGGGATCTGATTCAAGCCTTCGTTCACCCGGTACGTTCCGTAGTTGCACATGACATTGCGATAGTACAGAACCTTCGCTTTGGGGTTAATCTTCTTAATGGCCTTGGCTGCCTCGAGCGAACCCTGCTCGGAAGACCCGTACGTTTTACTTCCCGTTGTCTTTTCTAACGTGATCACGGGGAAGCCGGCCAAATACTCGATTTCTTCGCGGCTGAACTTGGCGGATTTGCGCATGTGCATGTACAGCGGAATCGTGTCCCAACTGAACTCCGGGTAGTGTGCCGGACCGATTGTTGCCGTGGTCGATCCGTTGATCGTCTCTGTCGTTTCGACGGCAAGGCCAGCGGGACGGATGCGAAGCCCGATGATGGGATCTCCCGGCAGTGTTTTGGGGAGCTCAATAGTGAGCCCTTCGGCGGTCCGATTCCACGTCAACGCTTCATCGGTGCCGAGCAACTCGATCGTGCCGATCTCTTCCTCGTACAGCCCGCCCTGAGCGAGTGTCTTGATCGTGATGTCGGTGGTCGGTTTGGCCAGGACAAACGCGTAGAGCGTATTGCCTTTGCACGTGTAGCGAATGTCTTGTTGGCTGAAAGGATGTTTGTTTTCTCCTTGTCGGCCGTCCTTCATTTCAAGCGGCCCCTCGCCGAAGGTTTTCCACGGGCGCGTGCCGTAGATACCTTCACCGCATGTTTTCAAAAATGCTCCAAACGTCGTCAGGTAGGCGGCTTGGTTTTCGGGGAGAGTCCCGTCTCCACGAAGGGCGACATTGAGCATCACGACTCCGTTCTTGCTGATCGCATCGACGGCGTTGCCGACCATCACCGGAATGCTCATGTGGTTGACGGCCGTTTTCCGATAGAACCATCCGCCCGAGAGATCGGTGGCCCACATCCAAGGCTCGGGTTTGATTTCGCCGGCGCTGCCTCGTTCCAGGTTGTACGTGAACGCTGCCTTGGGCTTGTTGCCGTTCTTGCAAGAAAACACGACAGTTTGTTTTCCTCCGTTCTCCTTCAGGTCTCGATTGACGAATGAAGAGAACAGTTTGATTCCCAATCCTTTCCCTTTTTTCTCATCGGGGAACGGTGCGTCATTGTTAAACATGTCGGGATCATACTTATCGATGATCTCCCAGCATCGGTCGTACCAATGCTGGTTCCAGCTATCTTGGCTGGGGTAGGCTTTGGGGTCGTAGTCCATGTTGAAGAGTTTCCACGCTAGTGTCCCTTCTTTCTGATACGGGCGGGCGGTGTGGAAGAACCGAGGCGACCAATAGAGGTGCGTTGAGACACCAAATTTCAATCCGTGTTTTTGAGCAGCCTCTTTCCACTCTTTGAGCGTATCGCGTTTGGGCCCCATGTCCACCGAATTCCATGGGTGAGATGAGTCGTACATGTCGAAGTTATCATGGTGACAAGCGACCGGCATGACGAACCGAGCCCCGTTGTCTTTGAAGAATTTCACGAGACCTTCCGGATCCCACCTTTCAGCTCGAAAGAGCGGCACGAGATCCTCGTAACCAAACTCAGACGGTTGCCCGTAGCGCTTTTTATGGAAGTCCGTGAGATCCTGCGTCATCTTTCGCTGGGCACCGCTTTCGGTGGCCGATGGGCCGTACATTCTCCGGCCATAGTGTGAACCGTCGTTGGGGCGATTCTCGTCGATTCCCGATGGCACGCCCCAGTGAGTCCAAACGCCGATCTTCCCGTCTTGGAACCATTCCGGGACTTGATAGTGCTGCGACATTGATTCCCAGTTCGGATCAATCTGTGCGGCGCATCGGTCTGCCGTGCCAATGTTCAACAGGAGGCAGGCCAGTGTTCCTGCGAAAAACTTATTCATGTTGGTCTCGTCTTTTACTCGATTGCTTTTTTGGTTCATTGCCGGGGGAAGTCCGGAGGCGGCAGAGCGTTAGCCTCAAGGATCGCGTTTGTGGGTTCGGCGTTACTCGTCGGTGACGGCTTTGGGAAGCGTGTGTCGTCCCGCATTTCGGTTTTGGCGAATGTCGGTGTGTCGTGTTCTGCGATTGGTATACCAGTGATATTTACCCTCTGCGTCAGGATCGGCCTTGATGGCAGTTTCGTATTCCACTGCGATGACGGTATTTCGTGGATCGGGTGATGTGGCGGGCACTTCAATTTTGGTGACATGACCGTCGGCTTCGTATGAAAGCGGCAACGCCCTTTGCTGCGGGTCGGCTAGGAAGTATGCCTTGGAAGGTTTACCGATGATGCCGTTGAACTCAACGCCTTCGGGGGGCCACTCGAGAACATGCAGATAGAGCGTTTTGTCTTTTTGGGTCATCGCTCCCCACCAAAAGTCGAAGTCGACCGGAGAACATGTCGTGCCGTAGATCGACTCGCCATTGGCCTGCATCCATTGACCAACTTCACTGAGTCGTTCGATCTCTTCGGGCAGGAACGTGCCTTCGGGGGTCGGGCCGACGTTGAGGAGAAGGTTCACTCCCCGGGCGGTGCACAACGCTAAGAATTCAATGATGTCCTTCGGACTCTTCCAGGCATCGTCGGTGCGGTCGTAGCCCCAGTTGTGCCGCATGGTCATGCACGTCTCGGTGTCCTCGGTCATGCGTTTGACAGGGAGCATCCGGTCAGGAAGCGAGTCAAAGTCGGCGTATTGCCGCTTTTCAGTCGGTACCCGACGACTGTACAGCCGACTGCAGATCGCAGCATTCGGTTGCAGTTCGCGGACCCGAGCACCCTGGGCATCGGCTTCGATCACGTCGTTTCCGCCGGTGTCGAACCAGAGGACAGAGATCTCGCCGTAGTTGGAAAGCAGTTCATCGAGGTTCTTCTCAACGAGGTCGAGATATTCCTCCGTCGACAGGGTTCCTGGATTGCCCCTTCCACGCGATCGGTGATACCAGTCCTTGAACTGCGAATAATAGACGCCGAATTTGATGCCCTGTTTGGCACATTCTTCTGAAAGCTCTTTGATGATGTCGCGACGGAAGGGGCTGGCGTCGATAACGTTGTAGTCGGTTGCATCGGTGTCAAAGAGGCAAAAGCCATCATGGTGTTTGGAGGTGATCACCATGTACTTCATGCCTGCCTGCTTAGCCGTTTTGACCCATTTGGCGGCATCGAACTGCGTGGGATTGAACTGGGGCGACAAGGCATCGCGGTATTGTTCTCTCGGGATCTTCGCGCTGTTCATCAACCATTCCGCGCTCGCTCCTCCCTGCTCTTTTCCATAGTCTTTGCCTTCCCATTCACCGCCGGCCACCGAATAGAGCCCCCAGTGGATGAACATGCCGAATTTGGCGTCGCGGAACCATTGCATCCGCTCGTCGGTTGTCTGCGCGCTCACTGATGAGTTGCACAACAATGAGCAAACAAAGACGAAAGTGGACAGCGTTCTGATTTTGATTGGCATGGTCGGAATTCTGTTGAGAGATGGTGGGGTTCTGATGTAGATCGCGATGAGTTCAGCTCAGGTCAGTTGGTGTGGATTCGAAAACCGTTGACGATTTTTCCGGGCAAACTCTCTGGCAGCTCAATGGTCAACGCATCGGATGTTCGCTCCCACTGGATCTGCTCACCGCTGCCCATCAATGAAACGTCGAGGATCTCTCGCTCGAGCAGCCCGTCGGTTGCGAGAGTTTTGATGACGATGTCCTCATCGGCTGGGGCCAACACAAACGCATAAAGCACACCGTCCTTTTGCGTGAATCGAATGTCTTGCTGCGAGAAGTCTTTGTGGTTTTCGCCCTGACGGCCGTCCTTGATCTTCAGGGGGCCTTCGCCGAAGGTTTTCCAAGGGCGACTGCCATAGATTCCTTCACCGTTGGTTTTAAGAAAATCACCAAACGCGTTGAGGTACGCTTGCTGTGTTTCGGGAATGACACCGTCGCCGGTGAGTGCGATGTTGAGCATGACGATTCCGTTCTTGCTGATGGCATCAACAGCGTTGGCAACCATGACAGGGATGCTCATCTTGTTGGTCGCGGTAGCGCGGTAGAACCAGCCGCCCGATAGATCGGTTGCCCACATCCATGGATCGGTTTTGATTTCCCCCGCCCCGCCACGTTCGAGGTTGTAGGTAAAGGCCTTGCGGTTCAGGTCCGGGTTCTTCGTGGAGAAAACCACTGTTTGCTCGCCGTCGTTTTCGTTCAGGTCGCGATTGAGATACTCGGCGATGAATTGTGGAAACTCATTCTTCGGGTAAGGGCCGCTGTCATGGTTGAACATGTCGGGATCGTACTTCTCTACGATTTCCCAACTGCGGGCGTACCAATGTTTGTTCCAACTGTCCTGGTTCGCGAAGTTCTTCGGGTCGTAGTCCATGTTGAAGAGTGTCCATTCCGGCGTTCCTTCTTTCTGGTATTTGCGGGCCGGTCGAAACCATCCCGGTGACCAGTAGAGGTGCGTCGAAATCCCGAATTTGAGACCGTGTTTGGTGGCAGCCTCTTTCCATTCCTGCAGGGTGTCCCGTTTCGGACCCATGTCGACGGAGTTCCATGGATGGAAAGAGTCGTACATGTCGAAATTGTCATGGTGACAGGCCACAGGCATGATAAAGCGGGCACCGTTTTCTTTAACGAATTCCACCAATGCGTCCGGGGCCCAGTTCTCACCTTTGAATAGCGGGATCATCTTTTCGTATCCGAATTCCGATGGTGGGCCGTAGCGTTTGGTATGCCAGGCACTCAGTTCCTGGGCGACTTTCTTTCCACCTCCGTACATGTTGCGGCCGTACCATGAGCCATCGTTCGGACGATTGGGATCGGCGGCAGAAGAAATGCCCCAGTGAAACCAGACACCAATCTTGCCGTCGACCAGCCACTGAGGGACTTCGTAGTGTTCGGCCAACGATTCCCATGTTGGCTGGACCTCTTGGGCCTGAATGGGGCGAGTGAAAAAGATCAGGACGATCACGACAGCGAGGTATTTCATTGGTTCGGTTCTCAAGATTTCGTAGGCTGATTCATGAAGAGAGGCGAGTTGGACTCACCGTGTCACCGTGTCACCGTGTCACCGTGCCACAGTGCCACAGTGCCACAGTGCCACAGTGCCACAGTGCCGACGTCTTTGAATAATCGGAACCGGTTCATGAGTCTGACGCCGCTTTGTTTGTTGTTTGCTATTTGTCGATGTTGGCGGGGAATGTGACCTTGAGAACCGTGTCGTATTGGTTCAGCGGTTCATCGTGCAGTGTGATCTTGAGCGTGTCCCCTTTTTGAGCAAACTCGGCTGGATCGCCGTTCTTCAGGTACACGACGGAAGACGCCGTTGCGGGCAGGTCGGTGACATTGATTGTGTCGGATTCGGGCCAGTGGAGGATGTGCAGATAGAGAGCTTTGCCGTCCTTGCTGACTGAAGCGTCGCCCCATTGCGGACGCGTTGGCAACGGATTGCGCCGGGTTGCGTA
>NZ_ANOH01000167.1 GCF_000346505.1 Aporhodopirellula sallentina SM41 | reverse complement strand
ACTTTATCGATCGTCAATGCTTGCCTCGCTATCGGAAGGTGATCTGCGTATCGCAGGATCTTTACGACGACTGTGTTAGAGTTGGTGTACCTCGAGACCGCCTCTCCCTAATCGACAACGCGATCGCATTAGATGACTATGAAATCGAATTCGATTCATGCGATGCCAAACGAAAACTCGGAGTAGACCCGAGTATGCCTCTCGTGGTCGGCGTGGGACGACTGTCCAAAGAAAAGGGATTCGATCTGTTGGTCAAAGCAGTCGCCAACTTGATTGATGCGGGGGTGGACGTCGGATTGGCAATCGCGGGCGACAGTGCCGAACGAGAATCGTTGCAGAAGTTAATCGATAGCACTGGCCATCAGAATCAAATTCGCCTACTCGGGTTCGTCGCTGATCCTCGTGTGATATATCGAGCCGCAGACGTTTATGCGCTGAGTAGCCGTCGCGAAGGGTTACCAAATGTTGTTCTCGAAGCGATGGCGATGGGGAACCGGTGCTAGCGACGAATGTAGCGGGGATGCCAAATTTGGTCCAAGACGACACTAATGGGCGACTAATCCGAGCAGACGACTTGGAGGCTCTTCAAACCTCGATTGAGGAAC
>NZ_ANOH01000166.1 GCF_000346505.1 Aporhodopirellula sallentina SM41 | reverse complement strand
CGTTACTCGACTAACTCTATGAACGAACAGATCGAACTCGCGATAGCATCGTCGTCGGGCGACTACCACGCCGCGGTCGAAGCGTTGGATGCTGGGGCCGATCCAAACTGGATTGATCAGTCGAATGGCAACAGCCCCGTTCTCAATGCGTGTAAGATGGGGCACGCACATATCGTTCAACTGCTCTGCTCCCGCGGTCTTGACCCCAACACGCGATTCACTTGGCGATCCGCTGTTGACAAATCGCGACACAAGAACAAGACGCCCTTGATGTTCGCGCGCCACGCCGACGTTGTGGAAACGCTTGTTGCCGCTGGCGCTGATCCGAATCAAACTGATGATGACGGCATCACACCACTAATGATCGCTTGCCAATCCGGAAAACTTGACCTCGTGAAAATGCTTCTTGACCACGGTGCAATGGTCGATGCCGAAAACAACATGGGTGCGACTGCGATCGATATTGTTTACCATCGAACTAAGGAACTCTCGGGGTTGCGACGCGCAGAAAACGCGGACACTGTTGATTCAAGACTAACTGAGCTTTCCAACATTACCGCACTGCTAGACGAACACGCCGCATGCGAGTAACCATCGCGTGAACCGGAGCACGCGAGTCGGCGTTTTTGAAGTTGAGAATCGTCCGCGCGTGCCCGGTTACGCGTGCCGTTACCCGAGCGAACAGGCGCAATCTTGATACGTGATTTGATCGTCGTTTCTTGCATTATGGCTTTTGTGACTGTCGGCTGCGCGAAACCCCAGCCACAGCGCAACGAGTTGAACTGGCAGATACTGGACAGGCACGTACATCCTGACGCAACTGTTAAAGCGAGACTTACAGTCGCCGAGCTGCTGGAGGAATCCAGCAACGCAATCGTTTATCACGTCGATAAGCCCCTTACCGATGTGGATGCGTGGTACGAATCTCGATTCCCGATTTCAATCCGTGACGAACATGACCCAGACAGTGGGCGTGCTGGAATATACTTTGATCCCGACCACGAATTTCGAGACTCGTGGGTTTTCCTCTACGATAATCGCGTCCCAGCAGCCCGAGTGTCGCTTGAAGACCTGCTAACCGAGAAACGGATTGCGACATTGCCGCACGACACGGGTGTGATCGGAGTGGTTTACTTGAATGACCCCGTTGAGGCGATCCGAATGTTACAGCGGATAAACGAGACTGACCTGTAAACATCGGGTAACCATGGCGTGCACACGAAGCACGGCATAAGATATTTACAAATGGAAACCACATTGGCCGTGCTCGGTGACGCCGGTCGTT
>NZ_ANOH01000165.1 GCF_000346505.1 Aporhodopirellula sallentina SM41 | reverse complement strand
GATTGTGGCGGCGTCGAACTCGGCTTGGTCGAGCCCGACGTGGTACATGCCTTGCACCTGCGGGTCAGCAACGGCACCGACGGGCACGATGAAAGAGCGGTCGGATTCGTCTGTCGTTTCGACGCCATGAATGACGGCGGCCTGCTTGCTCGCCAAGGGGGGCGGAATCAACGGGAGCAGTTTCGCGATGTAGTCGGCGCGGGTGGCTTCGAGTCGTTTGAGCCGTTCGAGAATTTTCGCTCTGGCTGCTTTGTCGGGGTGAGCGAGGTACTGCTGTACGAGATCCCGTACTTCGATCAACGAGACCGTCAGCATCAAGTTTTGCTCCCCCGAACCGCTTCCGAGGATCCAACCTGCGATCGCGAGTGCCACCCGCTGCCGCGCCGGCGTTGTCTCAATGTCACCCAAACGTATGAAGTCGCTTAACCGGTTGAGCGTGTTGGCGGAGAGATGTTGATCGATTTCATCGACGATCGGAGCCAGTGCGGTTTGGTCCGCCCCCGGCAACCCGGCAACGAGCTTTCGTAGCTTCGCAACGGTTTCGTCTCGCTGTGTTTTGAGTTGGGCAATTTCCGCGAGTGCGTCTTGAACACGCAAACGAGTGACCCGTCCGACGCGACCGAGCGGGAACTGTTTTAGGATCGCTTCGGCGAGTTGGGGTTGGCCGGATTCGCGGCGGAGTTCCGCTTGCTCGATCAACTGCATCGCTTGCCGTTCCACCAACGCCGTCAGTTGCGGTCGCAATTCTTCCTGTTCGGGGAATTGCTTCAAGATGACCTGCAACTCTCGTCGAGCATCGCCGAAACGTTCCGCTTCCATGAAGAAACGAACGGCTTCTAATCGCTCGTTCGGATCCTCTTGGTTCATGCGTCTGCGAAAAATCCGCTGCAGCGATGGCGTGTCGATCGATTCGGTGGCGACCCGCATGTCCAACCGGATCGACTTCTCAGCTTTCAGCCCATCGAGTTTCGCATAACGCGAGGTCAGTTCCGTCAAACCTTGATGCAGGATAGTCGGTGACCCATCGGTTCCCCGCACGGTCAGTTGCCGGCGACCGTATTCATTGAGCGGTGACACGCCGAGGATTCGACCGATCGATCCGACCTCGTCGCCCCCTTCGGCAACCGGTTGTGGGAATTCGATTCGCAGTCCCAGGTCGGGGATATCGACAGGTTCGTTATTCACCATTCCACGTCGGTGAATGTAGGTGCGTCGCAGTCCGTCATCGACCATCCAAATCTTTGGCGTTTGGATCCCGCCATCGGCACCGACCGAAAACGAGTTTTCATTGAGAGTCGAACGCTCGATGTAGACACCGCGAATCGTCAAACCGTTCCGCAGCGTGATCAGTTGCTCGGCGCTGGTCGAACCGGCCCATCCCACGGCGAGTATTCCGAGGAGCGACAGCCATGTGGTGAACTGTGTCTTTCTCGACTCACCAACACTGCCTTCTCTCGTCAACATGTTCTTTCTGCTCATGACACCGAGCCTGCCAAGGTTGGTCGCGTCAGCGAAGTGTCCAAAGGCATTTCGCCACCCAGTCCCGATTCGTTGGCATCAAGGCTTTCGAAGGAGGGGACCGGGGTCGGCAGATTGATCGCAGCCGGCGAAGGTCCGGAGGCAGCAAGATCGCATTGAAACAGATAAGCGACCCGGCGAAGTGTCTTCCCAAGAGGTTCGATCCCCGATTTCAGATGGATGATTGTCGGTGTCGTTCCTTCCACCCACTCGGCAACCGGTAACGCCTGGATGTCGTCGACAGCGAATCGTGCCTGCGAAAATGATCGCAATGAGACGAACTGCCAATCGACGTTGTTCGCCGACTCCGGTGTAAGTCTTGGTACCTCTGGCGAGGTCGCTTGCTCGGCGTCATCGACTCGAGTATCAAAAGCCAGATGATTGTGCGTTGGAGGTGTTGTGTCGGACGGTTGGTTCGCGGCAAACGATGGGTGGTCCTTTTGTGCGGCGGAGCCCATCCAGAGCCCACCAATTACCAGCACCATTGCAACCGACGTGGCGGCCACCTTGGTGGGTGATCGGTGGCTGGCGGGTGTCGTTGGAGAGGACGCTGTATTCAATTCGCCGGCGAGCACGTTTTGCATCGTTAATTTCGCGCGGCGTACCCAAGTTTTGATCGTCCCGGTCGATCGCCCCATCACCGAAGCGGCCTCCGGATAAGACAACTCTTTGCGGTGAATCAATTCAAAAGCGCGTCGCTGGTTGTCCGGCAACCGACCGAGTGCGTCACTGATCTGTTCATCGAGTGAGAGAATGCGTTCGACATCGGTGCGAGATTGGACCGCGGGTAACGCTTCATCGAGTTGGTCGTGCGTCCGGTCGCTCGACCGTCGAGAGAGGAAAGTGCGGCAGCGG
>NZ_ANOH01000164.1 GCF_000346505.1 Aporhodopirellula sallentina SM41 | reverse complement strand
GACAGCGCGGTCGAGTTGTCCGAAGGCGTCTCGATCAACGACCTTCGAAAGAACCTGCCACTGCTGAACCAATACATGGAAGAGCAGTGTCGATCGACGACCGGACGTTACGGCATTGAACTCGACGCCGCGTTGATCACCGAGATCGACCCGCCACCGGAAGTTGACCGTGCCCTGTCGGCGATCAACAGCACCCGCAACCAAGTCGCCGCTGACATCAGCACCGCGCGGGCCGATGCCGAACAACAGATCACGATGAGTGCCCGGGCGGTCGAGATTGCGACCAACAATGCTCAAGCCGAAGTCGCTCCGTTGCAGGAACTCGCCGGCACGCTCGGGACGATCAAAAACGAAGGTGGCTCGGAATGCCTGAATGCCTATTTGCGAAACGCGAGGGTCCCACTCTATGGGCTCGCCTCACGTGTGGTCCTCAATAATTCGCGTTCCAAATAATTCACTCTTTCATACAAGGCTATTCCCATGCAAATCTTCTTATTGATTCTCGGGTTCTCGACGATACCGATCATCCTCACGATCGCCCGGGCGTTCGGCATTTACACGTGCGTCAACGAATGCGAAGCTCAGGTGTTCACGCTCTTTGGCAAAGTGATCGGCACACTGAATAAATCCGGACTGCACTTTCCGATCTCGCACTTCGGGCTGCGTGCGATGTTGATCCCATTTTTTGGAAAGCGTTACGTCGTCAGCACCGCGCTGCGTCAACACTATCTCCGCAGCCAAATGGTGAACTCGGAAGAGGGCACTCCGATGGGCGTCGGGATTTGGTACGAAATGCAGGTCGCCGACCCGGTCGCTTACCTCTTTATCAACGCCAACCCGGATGGTTCGTTGCAAGCCAACGTGACCAGTTCAACGATCTCGACGCTCAGTAACCTGGAAATGGAAACGATGCTCGAGGATCGGCACAGCCTAAGCCGAACGGTACGGCAAGCGGTCTCGCCGCTATCGGAAAAGTGGGGTTACCGTCTCGGTTCGGTTTACATCCGTAAAGTCGAATTCACCGACATGCAGATGGTGCACAATATCACCGAGAAAGTCGTCAAGCGGCTCGTGCAGGTGACCAGCGCGATGAAGCAAGACGGCGAAAACCGCGTCGGTCTGATCAAGAGTGAAACGGCGTTCAAGGTCAGTCAAAAGATGGCAGAGGCCGCCGCTGCACGTCCCGAGATCGTCGGTCAAAAGCTGAACGAAATCGCGAAGAAAGATCCCGAGGTGCTCGACACGGTTCTCGAAGTGATGGAAATCGACAAACTGCTCGAAGCCGGTGCGTCGATCGACATCCTTCCCCAATCCAGCAACCTGTTGCTGCAGGTCGGCGGCTCTCGCGGGTAACGCATCGCAGGCGTCTCTGGTGGGACGCTTTCGGATGCTCTCGTAGTTTCTGTTAGCTCTTTATTCGGGTAGTGAATCTTGTCAAAGATCCTGCTGCATGAGGATCTTTAACAAGATCCACTACCGCCTACCGGAAGACCAAGCTGCATCGGAATACGAGAGCATCTTCGTAGAATTCCGCGACCGGGATCGGGCACGTCAAATTACAGGATGCATCAAAACATTCCACCGTTGGTGACAACGTTTGGCTTTTGGATCTCTTCGGATGGTTTCGGTGTGACAATCGGATCGGGGCCGACGTGCGTGTCACGGAGGGATCGCATCAAGGATTGAATCATCTCGTGCGTTGTGGCGGTTGTGCTGACCAGGATCGCCGGTCGGTTTTCGGTTCCCGTGCCGACCGGCATGATTGTGCCTGTGCCGCCGAGGTTCTCCCAGTTTTCAGGGTCGAGAGATGCTTGGATCAAATCCAGCACAACGCTGTAGTCTCCAACCGGTAAACCCGTGCCTTCGAGGAAGTAGATTTTCGATAGCAAATCGGAATGCGCGTGTTCTATCGACGTGATCACGATCGTTTCATCACGAATCGTATACGTCAAATCAAGCGGTCGGCAGATGGAAGCCAGAATCACACGCAATGCGAAGGTTTTCTCTGGCTCCGACGGGGATTGTGGTTTGCTGGCGTTTTCTTCTTCCGGTGCACTGTTTGGTTCATGACTCGGATCGGTGGTCGGGGTTGCAGACACCGATTGCGATGGCGCTTCAAAGGCAGGTGCAAACGGATCAGCGGAAATGTCGTTAAACACCGATGGTTTTGCGGTCGGTGCGATCGCACAATAGAAGCTAACGGGCACGTCATCGGTTAGACCTAATTCTTCCAGCGACATCCGGTCAATCCGAATGGGGAAACCGGTTTCGCGCGACAGAATTACAATCGCTTCCACGAGCGGTGTGTCGACGAATTCCAGGTTGAGCTGAGTGTCGAGTGCGGCGTTAACTCGCTCAGCGACTTCATCTTTTATCCCGATCCATTTGTCCGTCGAGATTCCGCGTCGTGCGAGTTCTGCGAAATCGGCGGTAATGACGAGTCCTTCGTCTTGGACGACCGCTCGCAGACCGAGAGGTTGCAGAGTTTTGCGTAGAATTGTTCGCAGCGGTTGTTCGGATTGGTCGATCACCATCGATACCGTTTCGGGGTTCAGTCCTGCGATCTCGATGCCTCTGTGGTCCAACAGGACACCGATATCGAGCCTCTCGGCCAGAAACTGATCCAGTTCTCGCAGTTGGACCTGTCCTTGGATGCTGACAACGTCGTCGAGAACTTCGTTCGCTCGTTCGGCAACTCGGGTTCGAATCTCCGGCGCATGCGATGGTACTGATGCGGGGTTCGCGGTTCCGCTCGGAGGATCAAAAGGGGAATTGGGGGCAATGATTGGCGCCGCGTCTCCGATCTGTCCAAACGCCGGCGTTGCGCCGAGCAACAATGCGGTGATCGTGAGCAATGCCATGAAGCTGTTGGTGAATTGAGACGAGAAGCACATCATCCGTTTCCCCGAAAAAGAGAAGAGAAGCAACCATCGGGGAAGAGCCATGCCCCGTCCTGCTCATGATACCGCTGCGGGACAGGCCGATGGGGATTGATCGGGTGGGATTTGATTCTGTCCGATTTGATTATGTGGGGGGCGATACGAAAAAACGGGACCGGCGATAGTGCCGATCCCGTTCAATGTGTTCATAGAGAGTTTGTCTGCGAGGCGGTTGCTCGCTAGCCGAGTTTCCAACCTTCGCGGTAGTCACGTTGGACGAATTGGTTCACCGACTCTACGTTCGGGCTCTTTAGTTCTTTGGCGTTCCATTCGATTCGTTGGCCTTCGCCTGCTCGCATGGCCAAGTTGCCGACCAGGATGGTTTCGGTCAGGCGGCCTGCGTAGCCGAAGTTGGACGTGGTGCCGGGTTCGTATTCGCCTTTGATCGTGCTGACGAATTCCCACTTTTGACGTTCGTCGGCGGAGGCTTTGAACGGGATCCGTGGCAACGATTGCTCGGGGAGTTGGTAGTCTTCGTATTGATCTTTCGGCAGTAGATAGTATTTCGCACCGTAATCATCGGGCGAGAAGACAATCCCTTTGCTGCCGACGACGACCGCGCCGGACATCTTGCGTCCGCCTTCGCGTTGTTTTGCGATTCGCTTTTGGAACGACTCGGGCAGCATCGAGATGATTTCATTCGATGGCAGGTTGCCTCCGTCGTACCAGTGGAAGTTGCATGGCGGCAGCCCTTCGCGTTCGGGGAACTCGAACATCAATTCGCTGCTGGCGGGGAATTGTTCTCCGTCCACGATGCCGGGGTTCTTCACCGCGGTCACGGCCACCGGATCCCACAGTTTCAATGCCATGACGGGCATGTTGGTGGTGTGGCATGCCATGTCACCGAGGGCGCCGGTGCCGAAGTCGACCCAACCGCGCCAATTGAACGAATGGTACGCACCGGAAACATACGGTCGCATCGGAGCCGGACCGATCCAGGCTTCCCAGTTCAATGATTCCGGAACCGGGTCGACTTTGTCGGGACGTCCTCCGCCCTGCGGCCAAACAGGTCGGTTGGAGAAAATGTGGACTTCGCTAACGTCACCGATCGCGCCGCTACGGATGATCTCGACGGCTTCGCGTAGTCCGTCTTCGCTGGTGCCTTGATTGCCCATTTGAGTCACGACGCCGGTCTTCTCGGCGGTTTCACGCATCAGGCGGGCTTCGCTGATGGACCACGTCAGTGGTTTTTGGCAGTAGATGTGTTTGCCCATGTTCATCGCTTGCACACACGCGGCGGCGTGGGTGTGGTCGGGCGTGCTGCAGGTGACGATGTCGATCTTGTCGCCGAGTTTGTCGAGCATCTCGCGGAAATCGTCGAACTTTTCGGCGTCGGGGAATTCGCGTCCCTTTTTCTTCAGCGTGTCACGGTCGACGTCGCAAAGTCCCGCCACTCGAACGCCCTGGTTGCCGATGTGACTGGTGTCACTGCCCCCTTTTCCGCCAACACCGATACAACCGGCGGCTAGCGCATTCAAAGCGGATTCGGGTTTGGCGTCAGTGGCCAGTGAGGTGCCGGCAAAGTAGCCAACGCCGGCGGTCACGGCAGCGGTTTGGCTCAGGAAACGACGACGATTCGGTCGGTTTGTCATTCGAGAATTTTCCAATGGGCGAACAAGGAGGGAAGGTGGAGGTGGGACAGTCCCAACGGGGCAAACGAGCAGATCTTCCTGGAGGTAGGTTTTCAGAAGCGAAGTTTTCGGTGCTCTCGTTCGGTGCTCACGTATGAGCCGGTCGCCAACGCCGACGGTGGGAGCTAGCGGACGCGAATCAATAGAGTGTGCCGGTGTTGGGACGGTGAAAACGTCTGCCTGCGTCGCGGGCGTGGTTTTTCAGCCTCGCCTAGCTTAACAACCG
This sequence comes from Aporhodopirellula sallentina SM41, assembly GCF_000346505.1. Classification (GTDB taxonomy): domain Bacteria; phylum Planctomycetota; class Planctomycetia; order Pirellulales; family Pirellulaceae; genus Rhodopirellula; species Rhodopirellula sallentina. The sequence continues at coordinate 18,484 of NZ_ANOH01000164.1, read as the reverse complement.
CGAGACCCCGCTACAACGAAATGACGGTCGCGGCTGAAAATGAAAACGGAAGAGATGGGGCTCTACGCGGAGGAGCCTCCGTTGCGAGCATTCGAATGTGGCGACCGGGCGTCATTGCTGAGAAGGGAAAAAGCAACGAAAAAACCCCGCGACGGAATATTTCCGGCACGGGGCTTTGTGTGGTGTTCGTTTCGCTTAGTGCGAATTCCGTTTGAGTAATGATCTCGGGGAAGTCGCTTCAGCGAACGAATTCATTTAGTGGCATCCGCAAGGAGCTTCGCAACCGCAAACTGGCTCGCAACCGCAGGTTGGCTCGCAGCCGCATGCTGGCTCGATGATTTCGCAGCAACCGGCGTCGCATGCGCTCTTTTTGCTGAACATGCGAGCGAAGAAACCGCCGAAGGGACGGCAAGGTGCCGAGTCGCAGCAAGCTGGCTCGCAACCGCAAACTGGTTCGCAGATTGGCTCGCAACCGCAAACAGGCTCGCAAACAGGCTCACATCCGCAAACTGGCTCGCAAACTGGTTCGCAGCAACCGGTGTCGCAGCAGCTCTTCTTGTGGAAGAGGCGTTGGAGCAAACCCATTTTTGGTGCACAGCAAGGCTCTGCTCCGCAAACTGGCTCGCAGCACACTGGTTCGCAACCGCAAACAGGCTCACAGCCACAGACGGGCTCACAAACAGGCTCACAGCAAGCCGTGTCACAAGCTGATCCGCAACCGCCGAACAGGGATTTCAGGTGGCCAAAGGCGCTGGCGTTGGACGCGTTTCCGGCGAGCAGAGCAACGGCCAAAACAGCTGGTACAAGAATACGACGCATCGTACAGGTCTCCATGGAATTTTTTTGAGAGGAAGGTTTCGATCGCCACACGACGCAGATCGTTTCGATTGGGAGGGTCAACGATGACGTGGTGTGATTTGCGTTCTCGGTAAATTGAAAGCAAGATACCGTTGCACAATGAGGTATCGGACGGCGAGGCGGATGACGCCCTCTCGACTTTGCGAATTCTCATGAGAATGCCTCAAGGCCATGCCGGCTGTAGTGTTCGCAACGTTTCGCGAGATCGATCGGTATCGGCGAGCGCACAACACGAATTAGTGTTTTTTTGAACCTCGTTTTGCTTGACGCGCACCCGAGCGTGTGCACCACTGAAGCACACCGGTGGCGGCACGCGATTTAATCACCGGCAATGTCGGCCGTCCCGGCTCGATTCACCCCAACGCATTAGGTAACGATGTCTCTCATACGATTTAACGCCCGCACGACTTCTCGATTGCGGTTGACTCGCGTGGCAGCCTTGCTGGTGTTCGGGATCGGTATTCCCGCCTCGGGACTGATCGTTCGTGCGGAACCAATCGATGCGCCGGAGGCCGTAGCGTCGGGCGAACTCGATGAACGGTCGTCGAAGGACAATCTTCTGCGTCGGATGACTACCGACGGAATCGAATTGACTGACGACTTGTCGTTTCCATTGCCTGAGCCGACGTTCGTTTCGATCGATGGCGAACCCGTTGCGGAAGAAGACGCCAAGCGGGCACTCGAAAAAATCGCCGGCCGTCACGGGGTGAAGCGATTCGTGCGAGATTCGGTGGTGGCACCGATTTCGGTTAACACGGATTCGATCAAGAACGACGCGGGCGAACGGATCGGGCACTTTATCGATGTCGCGTTCGTGGTCTATCAATCGATCGAACAAATCCGCAAGTCGGACGCGCTCGATGATTTTAAGTCCGACCCCGATTCACCGGAGCAGACCGTGGAGGTCGCTGATTCAGACAGTGCCGACGAATTGGACAAAAACAAGACCCGGCAATTGACCGACGAGGAACTCGCCGCAGCGGGCGTTGAACTGGATGGGAAATACGAGACGCTCGGCCACTTGCAGTTGCCATTGTTGGGGAAGGTGGTCGTTCGAGGTGTCGCTCGTGCTCGCCGGTCGATTTGGTCCGCGGACGACGAATCGGCGCCGATTATTTTGACGTGGTTGCTCGATTCGCGGTTTGCGGCTGACGATCCCGAGCCGGATTCGATTTCGAATCAGTGGCGGGCGATTGAGCGAAACAGCGTGGGTGAGAAACAACTCGGGCCGCCTCATTCCTATGCCGGAATGGGCGGCTACGTCGCGATCACGCCGGTGCCCGGTGAGGAACAAGCGTCCATGGTGGAAATGCGGTTCGTGATCCACGAACCCCACGATTGGTTCTCTGGGCGGAACCTGTTGCGGAGCAAACTGCCTATCCTGATCCAGGATCGCGTGCGGAATCTACGCCGCGAACTACAGGACTAATGCCCGCCGCCGTGAGTGGGGGCTTTGACTCGTTGGGAGCACATGCGAGGCCGCGGGCGGTTTTCGTGCTTTCGATTGGTTTTCCGCACCATCGATTGGCCCGCGTCGGAGGGCGGTGATTGGTGGCCGCGAAAACCGTTGGAATCGGCAAAGTCTGAACCTGCCGGAGCGGCGAATCGTAAAGAAAATCCGCCTCCAAGCATGTGATTCGTATATCGAGCGAATACAATTGGCGGTTCTTCTCGTCTGACTATTGACCTTCCTTTCCCAAAAAACGAACGCCCATCATGGCCGCACGCGACGATTCCGTCATCCGTGGCAGCTTGATCGCTTGCCTGATTTTCTTGGTCCTCTCCCTGGCCTTGAATTTCTTCCTGTATCGCTGGGGCAGCGTCGAGTCGCTGACCGCCACCGCGTCGAAGGACCGGCTCACGTCGGCGCAGTCCGAGCTGCAAACTCTTCAGAGTCAGGCGACGCTGATGAAGGCGATGCTCGGCGTTGGCGGCCTGACCAAGGCCCAATTCGATCAATTGACGTCGAGCACCGGTGGCGATCCCGAGATGGAAACGATCGAGCGGCAGTTTGCTCGTGACATGTCGTACTTCGGCCCCGAAGTCGATCCGCAGAACCGCAATTATCCGAACCTGCCAGAGGTGCTCGTCAACGCGATCCGCTCGCGAAACGTGCAGTACGGCCAGGCTCGCGACGAAGCGACCAAGATCCGCGTGCAATCGGCGTCGGAAGTGGACCTCGCCCGAAAGGCTCAGGAACAAGCCGAAGCGGATAAGGACCGGGCGAACAAGAAGCTCGAAGAGGAAATGTCGAAGTATGCGGAAGACCGCGAGAAGATGAAGGAGACCGGCGAGAAGAACAAAGACACGCTCCTGCAAACCTCGCAAAAACTCAACGCACTGAGCAAGAAACTGCAAACCGAGTTGGCGAACTTCCAAAAACGTGAAGACAAACTTCTGTCGACGATCAACACCCAGTTGATCGAACTGACAAAACTCCGCAGCGACAATTTCGAGAGCACGCAGGGTGTCATCACCTACGTCGTTCGTGACGGAAACGTGGTCAACATTGATTTGGGATCGTCGGACGCTCTTCGTCCCGGTGTGACGTTTGGTGTGATCGATGGAGACGAAACCCGCCTTCAGGATGCGAAGGTGAAAGCAACGATCCAGGTTACGAAGATCCTCGGCGAACACCGTGCGGAAGCTCGCGTCGTTGCTCGCCCTGAGTTCCGCTACCCGATCATTTCCGGTGACAAAATCTACTCGCCGTTCTGGGCTCCGGGTCGACGCGTGAAGATCGCGTTGGGATGGAACATCGACCTCGATGGCGACGAACGTCCCGATACCGAAGGGGTCGCGTCGATGGTCCGTGCCGCTGGAGCCGAGGTGGCTGCGATCCTGCAGCCCGACCTGAGTACCGATGGCGAATTCGACAGCAGCGTTCGATTCCTGGTTCTGGGCGAACCGCCTGAGGCCGATGGGGAAGCAGACGCTCGGGAAGTCGTCGCGCTCGGTCGTGCCAAGACGATGGCGAAGGAACTCGGCGTGACGGTGATTCCGGCTTGGAAGCTGCAGGCTTACCTGAGAACGATCGACGATTCGTTGACGACGCCACTGGGCTCCGCCGTTCGAGGTCGGGACTTCGCTCCGGAGCCGTCCGATGCTCCAGGCCGTTTGCCGAATAACCTGCCATCGATCTTCCAGCAGGATGATACCGGCATTCAGAAAACCAACGAGATCTTAGCGCCGTAAGTTTGCGGCTGCCAAACCACGTAGGCGAGTCTTTCCAAGACTCGTAGGTGCTGGGTTCCCGATCTCGGAGAGATCGGGCTACGTTGGAGCTCGTTTCTATCGACCGTTAGCCGTTGGCGGCGGCGGTGGGGCGGACGTCGATGAATTCCATTCCGGCTCGGCAGGCGGCGTCAAAACCGAGCGGGGAATCTTCGAAGACGAGGCATCGCTTCGGATCGACCCCGAGTTGTTTCGCGGCGAGCAAGAATGCGTCGGGTTCGGGTTTGTGCAGTTCCGTGTCTTCGCTCGTCACGATCGTGTCGAACCAGTCGAAGATGCCGATGTGTTTGAGTTGTTGCTCGACGATCGGACGGATCCCGCCGCTCGCGACCGCCATCGGGATTTGCCCGCGATGCCGGGCGGCGCAGTCGCAAACGACCTGCAGCGGTTGCAGGTCTCCCATCAAACTTTCGAACGCTTCCTCTTTCGCGTCAGCGGTTGATTCAACGTCGACGGTGACGTTTTGTTCGTCACTCAAGATCGAGATGATTTTGTCCGTTGGCATTCCGGCCATCGAATAAAACCGAGTCTCGGTAAACTCCACGCCCCTGGCCGACAACGCTTCCCCCCATGCCTGGAAGTGCAGCGGCATGGAATCGGTTAGCGTTCCGTCGCAGTCGAAGATTAAACCGTCGAAGCGATTCGAAAGATCGTCCTGTGTCCAAATGAGTTCGTTGAATTCGTTCACGCGTTCATCTCTTTCGCGGCAGCGAGTTTTTGTTGGCGGGTGTTTTCGATGCTTTGTTGCATGTCAGGAAACATGCGGCCGGCATCATCGGTGAAGACGCGTCCGATTAAAAGGTCGGTAACGTTGCCGCGGTACTGGGGGAACTCACGCATGAAACGCCCGATACTGAAATCTTTGTCGTAGAACGCATGGACGAGTTTGCGGATGCGTTCGGCACCGGCTTTGAATTCGCCGGACCATTTTCCGAGTTGTTCGCCCGACAGGTCGTCGCTCTGCAGGCCTTCGATGATCGCGTCGCCCGCACGGACTCCCATCTCCAATGCAAAGTAAACGCCGGAGGAATACACCGGATCGATGAATCCGAACGCGTCACCGACGAGCACCCAACCGGGGCCCGCGTGTTGCCGCGTCATGTACGAAAACTCTTTTGCGGTAGTGAACTTGCCAACCCGAGTTGCGTTCTCGAGTCGCGGGGCCAAACCGGGGCAGTAGGCCAGTTCTTCGCCGAAGATTTCTTCGGGAGTTCCACGACCTTTCAACAAATATTCATGGTCGGCCACGCACCCGATGCTGGTGATCCCGCGTGATTGGGGGATGAACCAGAACCACGTGTTTTTGTTCTCGGTGTTGAGAATGATGGTGGCACCCTCGTTGTCACCATCGCCGCGGACGGCGTCTTTGTAGTAGGTCCAAATGGCGGCCTTTTTGAGGTTCGGGTTGACCTCTTTGAGTCCGAGTCGGCCGGCGATGAAACTTTGTTGGCCGGTGGCGTCGACCACAACCCGGGCATTGATTGTGTGTTCCTTTCCGTCGGGGTCGCGGACAACGACACCGGTGGCCCGCGGGGGTTGGTCCGGGGTCTCTGCCGAGTCAAACAGGATGTCGGTGACTCGCATCCGGTCGCGACATTCTGCGCCGAGTTCCGCGGCCCGGTCAAAGAGCATCTTGTCGAATTCGCTGCGTTCGACTTGCCACGTCGTGCTGCACTCGCGTTCGTCGTGCTCGCGAAAAAAAAACGGTTCGGATTCTTTTCCGGTGTGCGTCACAAATTGGACGCTTTTCTTTTGTTGCCAACCGGATTGTTTCATGCGGTCGATCAGGCCGAGTCGCTCGAGCGGCCAGTAGGCCTCCGGCATCAGCGACTCGCCCACGTGAAAGCGGGGAACGGCTTCGCGTTCGAGCAACAAAGTCTCGTGCCCAGCAGAAGCGACGATTGCCGCGGCGGTTCCTCCGGCCGGGCCTGCGCCGACGACCACGCAGTCGTAAGATGTCTTCATGGTGTTCGCACCGGTTCTCAAAATCATGGTGAGAGGGGTAGGGATGGTCATCATCCTTCGTAGACACCGCCACTATATCCGCTCAGGAAGCCCCCCATTCTCCGATCGAGGTAGAAACACCGACCTTCGATTCGAAAGTCCGCAGGGGCTCCGATACGCAGTGGCGAAGCCTTTCGGGCTGTTGATTTACTAGCCCGCAGCGTAAGCAAGGGATTCAGTTAATCCACTCGCTTGCCGGGCTGTTGATTTATTCGTTCAACGGCAATACCGTTCAATGAAGCACCGGGTTGTGGCGTTTTCGTTTAACCGGTAGCCGTAGGCGACGCTTGACGGAACACAACCTACCCTTCGGGCACGGGTTAAACGAAAATTGAACGGTATTGCGTTTAACTGGCAGCCAAAGGCGACCTACTTGTCACTGCCACATCGCCTACGGCTACCGTTTAAACGAAAGCAGGTTGACTCTTGATTAAATCGACAAACCGTTGCGCTTCGGGCTAGTAGTAGAGGCACCGCAGTAGTCAAATTCGCCTAAATCAACAAGCCGCTTTGTGACGGCCTCTAGGAAGGCATTGTCGCGGACTCGAGCAGGCTGCTGATCAGGGGCAGCAATTGTTTCTTGCGGCTGACGACGTTGTCGAGTTTGTAAAGGTTCTCTTCGAGTTGGGGGTAGTTGATTTCGTCCCAACCGTCAGGCTCGCGGCTCATTAACAGCAGGCTGCCGTTGCTCGAAATGTCCGTGACCAAGAGCGCCGAGAACTCGAGGTGGTGTTCCACGGCGAGTCCGTTGAGGGCCTTGGCGAGTTCGTTCTGTCGTTGCCAGAACAGGTCGAAACCGATTTCCTCGATTTGGGAGATCGAGAATCGCTTGCCGCCTTCTTCGAATTGTTTGCAGTCCTCTCGCACCACTTTTTCGGGGGTGCACGATCGGAGGGCCGACCCGACCTGGAAGAAATCGGTCGCAAACTGTTCGAGTGAAACGTTGCAGAATTGCTGCAACCATTCGAGGATGTCTCGATCCACATCCGTCGTCGTCGGCGAGCGCAGGTACAGGGTGTCGCTGATGATGCCCGATGCCATGCACAACGCGATCCCCGGTTCCGGCGTGATTTCGGATTGGCGAAACATTCTCGCCACGAGGGTGCACGTGGACCCGACCGGATCCATTGTGAATTTGATCGGGCCGGTGGACTTCAGCGAACCGCCGAGGCGGTGGTGGTCGAGGACTTCGATGATGTCGGCTTCGTCGGCTCCTTCGACGGCTTGTCCGATTTCATTGTGGTCGACGAGGACCAGTTGCGGCCGCGGAGGTGTGACCAGGTCGCTCTTGCTCAGGACACCGACTAACTTCTTGCCTTCGGTGACCGGGAAGACCGGTTGAGATGAACGAAAAATTTGCTGTTTGGCGGTCGTGACCGGCATTTTCGCGGGCAGCGAGTCGAAATCGCGATCGATCACGTCAGCGATCACCTGGGCGGCTTTGATCCGCATGGTGGTGGTGGCGGTATCGAGTTCGCTAGTGATCACCGCGACGCCGCGGTTCCGGGCGAGTTCGATCAGGCCGCTGGACAGTTCAAAGCCACCAGTGACGACCAATGCTCGCACGCCCATTTCGAGGGCGGGCAGTTGAATCGTCGGACGGTCGCCGCTGACGACGAGCAATCGATCGACAGGGTATTGGCTAAGTCGATCGGTGAAGCCCCCGGCGCTCATCGCGCCGACGGTGACGATCAGGTCTTCGGTCTCGTCCGGATTGACCGCATGCTGAAAGTCTCCGCCGAGGACCGACACGATGCTCCGCAGCGTCGAGCGGACGCCACGAGATTGTCCGCCGTCGACGCCGCCTTTGAAAACGAGTTCGAGCAATTCGAGCAGAGTTGCGAGCCCGATGAGCGAATCGTCTTCATCGAGAATTGGAATGGAACGCAGTCCGTGCGCGTTCATCAATTTGTAGACGTCGTAAAACACGTCGTTGGGACGGGCGAAAATCACCTCGCGGTTGCAAATGTCGTCGAGTTCCGGACGGACATCCATGATGATCCGCGGCAGTGGAAGTTTCGCTTGCCGGAGGGCGAACTCGGTCCGCTCATTCGGGGCCCCGCAACATGCGGCGACAGCGTCGGGGCGGGTCGTTCTTCTTAGATAGTCGGCGTAAGCGAGAGCACTACAGATGGCGTCGGTATCTGGGTTGCGGTGTCCGAAAACATGGACGGTCATGAGCGTTTCGTAGTTGCGGAAAAAAGTGTATGGATTTCGCCTGCAATCTTAGTCGGTTCGCTCATGCGTCCAACACCCTGTACACGACAACTCAGCCAGCCTTTTTCAGGGCCGACGATTTGGCAGCCATCATTGCGGAGCGTTTCGATGTTACGTTGAACGGCCGGTTGGTTCCACATCGGATCGCTCATGGCCGGCGCGAGCAAGACCGGGGCTGTATTTTGCAGATACAGCGTACTTAGCAAATCGTCGGCGTGACCGTGAGCCAATTTTGCCAAAATCGACGCGGTCGCCGGCGCGATGACCATCAAATCGAGGTTAACCGCCAATTCGATATGAGGTCCGAGCGGGTACCGCGGGTCGAACGATTCGGTGGCGACGGGCCTGCCCGACAGCGCGGACAGGGTTGTTTCGCCGATGAAGTTCTTCGCCCCGGAGGTCATCACGACTTGAACGTGATGACCGGCTTGGGCGAGTTTGCTGCAAAGGTCGGCGGCTTTGTACGCAGCAATGCCGCCGGCAATGCCCAGTAAAATCCGTTTCGCTGGTTCGGTGCTCATGCGAGTTCCGCTTGGACCCGTTCGAGCAACGCTTTGGTGGCACGGATGCCGGCGAATTCATCGAGTTCGCGGCCTTCGTATTCGATACCGACGTAGCCGCTGTAACCGAACTCCAGCACGATTTTCATCATCTTGAAGTAGTCCGTGTTAATCTCGTTGCCTTTTTCGTCAAAGTCATGTGTCTTCGCACTGACGGCCTTTGCGTACGGCATCAAGGCTTGGACGCCAAAGTAACGGTCGAACGACAGCGGATCTTTGCCGCGGCGAATGTGGAAGTTTCCAAAGTCAGGCAGGGTGCCACAGTTGTCCATGCCGACGCGTTCCATCACAACCGCGAGCCACGCACCGTTGCTGCTCAGCCCGCCGTGGTTTTCGACGATCACGTTGATGCCGTGGGGGGCCGCGTATTCGCATACCTGCCGCAGGCCGTCGGCGGCGTAATCGAGTTGCTCAACGTAGGACCCGCTGCTCGCCGCGTTGACTCGGATCGAGTGGCAACCGAGGAACTTGGCCGCGTCGACCCACTGGTGATGATTCTCGACGGCTTTTTTGCGGCCGGCGGTGTCTGCGTTGCCGAGTTGGCCTTCGCCGTCGACCATGATCAGAAGACTCTTGACCCCTTGGTCTTCGCAGCGTTTCTTCAACTCGGTCAGGTAAGCTTCGTCGCGAGCCTTGTCTTTAAAGAATTGGTTGACGTACTCAATCCCGTCGATGCCGAACTCTTCTTTGGCGAGCCGAGGGAAGTCGAGGTTGGTCAGTTCTTTCGAAGGATCTCGCAGCGTGCGGTGCAGCGACCATTCGGCCAATGAGATCTGAAAAGGGACCTCGCCGGTCGAGTGGCTGTGCTCACCTTCATGGGCGAGTGCCCAACGCGAGGTGACTGCCCCGGCGGCAGCGGTTGCGGCGAACGCTTGAAGGAAATTTCGGCGGGGCAAATCGGGAGTCGTCATGTTCGGAGGCTCGGTAGGGAGGGGGGAAAGGAGGGGAAGGGAATCGGGACACGTGATTCTACTTTGCCCCGTCGGGTTTTGCGACAAGCGGAGGCGGAGCGACGCCGCATTGTTGCAGCAGCCCGTTTCGGCGGGTCACGATTTTCTGTTGAGGTTCGCTGAGTGTCTCGGGCGAGTTCGCCGACTCGGCGGGAAATTGAATCCGCCGCAGTGTTTTAACCGCTTCGCCCGGCAACCGCATGACTTTGAGTTGGATCTGAGCAATCCGCAGCAATGCGTCAGGGGCCATCGGCCCGTTGTGCTCAACGATCAGTTGCAGCGGTGCCAGCGCGGGCAAGAATTTCTTGTGTGTTCCGAGCAGCGATGCAAAACCAAACAGCGTTTTGTCGCTCAGCCCGATCGCGAGGCCGAGTTCTTGCAGTTTCGCGAAATGCTGTTCGGCGAGCATCAGACTTTTGTTCGTGACCGCTTGACGCATCAACATCGTGATTCGGTTGAAGTCCGGGTGAGACGCGGCGATTTGCTGTGGGGTTGGTGGAGGTGGCTCGGCGGAGCGACCTTTCGTGCCGAGCAGGCCACGTCGTTTGGATTTCTTCGGTGGCTGACTGATTGGGGCTTGGGAACCGGAGGATGGGGTGGACGCGGCATGCGTCTGCCCCTGACGCGGCGCGATCGTTGTGGTGTCCCCTTTTGCCGAGCGTGCCATCGTCGAAGATCGCGCGGCCATGTAGGACGCGTTGCTGGTCGATGCGGTGGTGGAGGTCGCCAAGGCCATCGATACCGCGTCGTGCCGCAGGTCGACTGTTTCGGATAGCCGCTGCCGTCGCTCTTCGCTGCATAAAAACGGATAGCCGTGCAGCCATTCGTTTCGTGAGATGATGTCCCAGTCCTCACAGTCGACCCATTCCATCCGCAGCATGACAAAGGCCAGCACGACACCGATCAGCAGCGAGAGCAAATGAAAGCCTGCTTGCCAAACGAGCAATCCCAGGAAGAAGAACATGATCAGTTCGATGAAGATGTATGCGGTCGCCAACGTCGAGATTCGGAGCTCGGTCATGATCCCGCCGCCCATCTTGCCAAGCCGGGGAACGAGCAAAAGGAACACACAGTTCATCTCGTTTTCCGGAGCCCAGATCAACGCCATCGCCATCAGGATGTAGATCCCGTTGTCGGCCCCGACCGCAAACATTTCGCTCACCTCCGGAACGGCAAACGACAGCGCGTAGAACATGCTTTGCGCGAGCGCCGCACAGAAAATATGGATGCCGAAATAGAACACGGTGAAGAGAAAGCTGCCGATTTTCCCCTCGATCACCAACCCGAAACTCCACAGGAAGAGAACGTTGACGATCAGTTGGAACGGGTGGATGTGCAAGAAACAATGCGTGATCCACTGCAGCGGATGAATCCCGTCGAACGTCAACGCCAGCCAACGGACGTCTTCGAGCGCAAGATTGCCGGTCGCGACTTGGATTGTCGTCGCGACGTAGGCAGCCACGTTCAACACCGCAATCGTTCCCGTCGCGATCGGGTAGTGATAGACCGGGGCGTCGGTCGAGTAGGGGAAGAAGAGCACGGCGAATTTCCTCGCGGGCGAGGCGTCGTTGAACGCCGATACGGGATCGACGCGAGCGACACGATTTTCTGAGCGCCGGCGAGCCTCGCCAGCCCAACCAGTCTAAAGGATTTGCGACGACGAGGGGGTATTGTTTGTCGCGGGCGGAGCGAACTTTGGAGACTGCGGCTGCATCGGTTCGAGGCGAGGGCACAAAAAAAGCGACTGCCCGGTTGGGCAATCGCTCGGTGTCAGATCGTTTCGTGTCAGATCGTTTCGTGCGGTGGGACGCGGGGTCGGGGGCTTGAGGTCGGGGCGTCGTTTTATGCCAAGCCCATGCCCGCGGCTTCTTCGGTAAAGATCGTTTGCGCCCGATCGGGACCGACCGAGAGGATTCCGACCGGCACGCCGACGAGTTCTTCGATACGTTTGACGTAGGACAGTGCGCCTTCGGGGAAGTCCGACATGCTGCGGGCGTGATCGACGGGGCTGTTCCAGCCAGGGATGGTTTCGAGAACCGGTTTGCAACGACGCAGTTGGTCCGGGTGGCTGGGAACGTGATGGATTTCTTTGCCGTCGAGTTCGTAGGCGACGCAGACCTTGAGTTCCTCAAAGTGAGCGAGCACGTCCATCATCATCAACGCCAATCGGCTGACTCCGGACAACCGTGCGGTGTAGCGGACGGCCACGGCGTCGAACCACCCACATCGTCGCGGGCGACCGGTGGTTGTGCCAAACTCGTTGCCGAGTTTGCGGATCTTGTCACCGGTTTCGTCGTCGAGTTCGCTCGGGAAAGGTCCCCCGCCAACGCGAGTGCTGTAGGCTTTGCAAACGCCGAGTACATGGTCGATCCATTTCGGCGGGACGCCCGCACCGGCACAAACGCCGACGCCACTGCTGTTGCTGCTGGTGACGAACGGATAGGTGCCGTGGTCGATGTCGAGCAGGGCGCCCTGTGCCCCTTCAAACAACATCGTTTGGTTGGCTTCGGCCGCGTCGAGGATCAGGTCGGTTGTGTCGGCGATCATCGGTGCCAAACGTTCGGCCCATGATGCGGCCAGTGCCACCATCTTGTCGGGAGCGATCGACGCGAGTTCCTCATCGGTCGCGCCGAGTTGTTGCAGGAGCGTGGTCTTCTGTTCGGCGACCGTTGCGATGCGTTCATCGCGGGAGGCTTCGATCAGATCGACCATCCGGACGGCGTGGGTGCGACCGACTTTATCGCGATAGCACGGGCCGATGCCTCGGTTGGTGGTGCCGATGGATTCGCCACGGACGCTGACTTTGTTGATCGTGGCGTCTTCGATCATGTGCCACGGCATGACCAGGTGAGCACGTTCGCTGACCTTCAGGTTGTCGACGACGTTGATGCCGCGAGGTGCCAAACCGTCGATCTCTTGGAGCATCGTGGTCGGGTTGATCACGACGCCTGGTGTGATGAAGTTCTGAACGTCGCTGTGAAGGATCCCCGATGGGATGTGATGGAGTTTGTAAACCTCATCTCCCGCGACGACGGTGTGCCCGGCGTTGGCACCGCCTTGATAACGGATCACACAATCAAATCGAGGTGCCAGAAGGTCGACGAGTTTACCTTTTGCCTCGTCACCCCACTGCAAACCAATGACACATGTACCGGACAAGAGAACTTCCTTCGAAAAAATAAAGACTTAACAAATAACGGGTCAACGACGTTTTCGTCGTGACCCGGGTGCAGATGCCCGCGATGGGCTGATTAGATGGACGAGGCGTCGCCCAATCGCGACGCCGTTGTTCTCGCCGCCAGGTTAAAATTACCTGGCGATTTTCAAGCAGACCTAGCTGCCCAGTGCCGCTTTGACGACAGAATCCGCGTTGATGTGGAAGTGTTTGTAGACTTCATCAAACGGTGCACTCGCGCCAAATCCGCTCATGCCAACGAATGTGCCACCCGATCCGATCCAGCGGTCCCACGACATGCGGATACCGGCTTCGATCGCGACGCGGTTGGTAACCGACGGCGGCAGGACTTCATCGATGTAGGATTGATCCTGTTGAGCGAACAGGTCCATGCACGGCATGCTGACGACGCGGACTTTTTTACCTGATTCGGTAAGAGTCTTGCCGGCGTCGACCGCCATGTACAGTTCGCTGCCGCTGGCCATCAGGATCACATCCGGCGTGCCTTCGCAGTCGCTGAGGATGTAACCGCCGCGGCTGCAACCCGATGCCGGTGCGTAGACCGTGCGGTCGAAGGTTGGCATGTTTTGACGCGAGAGAACCATGGCCGCAGGATGTTCGCTGTCGAGCATCGCGGCGCGATAGCATTCGGCGACTTCGTTCGCATCGCCTGGGCGGAATACGTTCAGGCCCGGGATCGCACGGCAGGCGGTCAGGTGTTCGACGGGTTGGTGGGTTGGTCCATCTTCGCCGACGCCGATCGAATCGTGCGTCAGGATGTACAGCGTTGGCAGGTGCATGATGCTGCTCAGTCGCATCCCGCCACGCATGTAGTCGGTGAAGACAAAGAATGTTGCCGCGTAACCGCGGAGGCCGGACAGGCACAACCCGTTGACGATACCGGCCATCGCGTGTTCGCGAATGCCGAAGTGCAGGTTGCGACCGCTGTACTGCGCGGGAAGGAAATCGCCGGCGCCGTCGAATTTCAGATCGGACTTGTTGCTCGGTGCGAGGTCAGCCGATCCGCCGATCATGAACGGCAGGTTCGCGGCGATCGCGTTGAGCACTTTGCCGGAGCTGTTGCGGGTTGCGTCGCCCTTTTCGCTCGGTTCGAAGACGGGAATGTCTTTGTCCCAACCTTCGGGCAGTTTGCCGTCGAAGATCGCTTGCAATTCGGCGGCCTTTTTCGGTTCAGCGGATTGGTACTTTTCCCACTGTTGATCCCACGCAGCCGAGGCGTCTGCACCTCGTTTGCCGATGCCGTCGGCGAAGTGCTGCTTGACTCCATCGGGAACGAAGAACTTCTCGTCTTCGGGCAGGCCGTAGGCTTTCTTGGCCAACGCGACTTCGTCCCAACCCAGTGGAGCACCGTGGGCGCCGTGGGTGTTCTGCTTGTTAGGGGCACCGTAGCCGATGATACTCTTGACGACGATCAGGGTCGGTTTGTCGTGGCAAGCTTCAAACGCAGCGAGGGCTTTGCCAAGTGCATCGATGTCGTTGGCGTCGTCGACGTGCAGGACGTTCCATCCGAGACCTTCGAATTTCTTGCCCACGTCTTCGCTGAACGCGAGGTCGGTGTCGCCTTCGATCGTGATGTGGTTGTCGTCATAGAGCCAGCACAGGTTGTCCAGTTTCAAGTGGCCGGCAACCGAAGCGGCTTCGCTCGCGATACCTTCCATCAGGTCGCCGTCGCTGCAAAGCGTGTAGACGTTGTAGTTGAACAACGTGATGTCGTCGGTGTTGTAGTTGGCGGCCAGCCATTTTTCGGCCATCGCCATTCCGACGCTGTTGCTGACGCCGGCTCCCAGTGGGCCGGTGGTCGTTTCGATCCCGGCGGCTTCGGCGTATTCCGGGTGACCCGCACAGACGGAGCCGAGTTGACGGAAGTTCTTGATGTCTTCGAGCTTGATCGACTCGCCGCCGGTCGGGTTGCCGTGTTTGTCGGTTGCCTTGGTGCCGATCAGGTGCAACGTGCTGTAGAGCAACATCGATGCGTGACCGCAGGACAGGATGAAGCGATCGCGGCCGGGCCAGTGAGGGCGTGCCGGATCGTAATCCATTGTGTTCTGGAACAGTTGGTACGCGATCGGCGCGAGAGCCATCGGCGTGCCAGGGTGTCCGCTGTTGGCCGTCTGAACCGCATCCATGCTGAGCGTGCGGATGGTGTCAATCGCCAGTGTCTGTAGATCTGTCGAAGTCGCTGTCATGAACCGTGCCGAGGGGTCAGAGGGTGGTATTGGGATATGATGAATTGGCCGCGCAATTGCGCAAAATGCCCATTTGGTTTCCGCTTTGGGCCCGCAAAAGCCTAGCCACCCCGACCTCATCGGGGAAGAGGGCAGACCCTTGCGGGGCGAAGGTCGACGTCGTTTTCAACCGGTGGCGTTAGTCCTGCGATTGACCGGGTGTCGTCAGCAACCGTTTGACGTAGTCGCCGCCCCGCCGAGGGGCGTTCGGGTGATTGTCCCGGATCGAATCGAGCGCTTCTTCGGAATGCCGGACGACGGATTCGCGGTGCATGTCGATCACGTTGAGTGCCGCGATCGCGACGTAGTAGCCTTCCTCGGGCAATTGAGCCAAACGGATCAACTCATCCGCGGCGGCCTTTTGCACCGACGGTTCGTCGACCCGGATCAGGATATCAGCCGCGGCGACCCGGACGCTCGGGTTTTCGTCTTCCAACGCCTGCATCAGGGTTCCCACTGCGGCGGAGGTCTCGTCGTCCGAGAGTACCGTCCCGTGGGAGGCCAATCCCAGCGCGAGCCCACGGCATCCCCAGTACCGGATTCCGGGATCGGAGGTGCCGAAAAGAGCCTGCATCGCTTCGATGGTGTGGGCGTCGCACGCCTGCCACGCGTCTCCGGCAGCCCAAGCGGCGTCGACCAAGGCGGCGGCGTTGAACCGGTCAGACAGCCCGATCGTGCGCGGGGATTCGTTTTGGGCGAGGCGATGAATTTCGGCTTCGGTCAGCAAACCAAGGTCGCGGGTCGAACGCATCCAATCCTTGGTCGCCTCTCTCATCTCAGACAGCTTTTCAGCGTGCTGCGGCAGTGACGCGACGTTGTCGACTTCGTCCGGATCGTTCTGCAGGTCAAACAGTTCTTCGGTCGGTTTGACCTGCCAAAATTTCGATTGCGCGTCGTTGAGTTCACCGGCCTCGTACATTTGTTTCCAAATCCGCGTCGTCGGTGTTTGGAACATGAAACCGACGTGTTTGAGGTAGGGGCGGTCGGGGTAGAAGTGCCGCATGTAAACGAAACGTCCGTCGGTGCACGAACGAACCAGGTCGATGCGTTCGTCCATTCGTCCGCGGTAACCGAACAGGTACTCTTTCGGTTCACCGGCGTATTTGCCCATAAAGGGGGCACCCTGCATGTTCGCGGGAGGTTGGGTGCCGGCGAGGCTGATCGCGGTCGGGCCCAGGTCGACGAAGCTGACGAGGCGATCGGAAACTCCGCCGGGCATGTAGTCCGATGGTGCGAGGTCACGGTACGCGTCCGGCACGTGTACCACGAGAGGAACTTGGAGCCCGGAGTTGAATGGCCATCGTTTGCTCCGTGGCATCCCGCTGCCGTGATCGCCGTAGTAGAAAATGATGGTCGAATCGGCCAGCCCTGCTTGGTTGATTTCTTCAATCGCTTTGCCGACCATCGCGTCCATCTCGGTCAGGCGGTCGTAGTACTGGGCCCAGTCGCGTCGAACCTCCGGTGTATCAGGATGGTACTCCGGCAAGTTGGCTTTCGCCGGATCGTGAACGAGGGTGTGTGGTTTGTTGCGGATCTTGCTCTCGTGGCTGATCGTGTAGTTGAACACGCTAAAGAATGGTGTGTCTTCGCTCGGGCGGTTCCGCCAGTGAGCTTTCTTGCCGCTTTCGTGCCAACCAGCGTCCTGGTCGCTCGGGGCAAAGTTGTAGTCGGTTTTGGTGTGATTGGTGCAGTAGTATCCGGCCTCGCGGAGCACCTGAGGATACAGTTTCATATCATCGGGCAATCCGACGGAGCTGCGCATGTGTTGGCCCCCGAGGCTGGTTGCGTGCATGCCTGAAATGATGGTCGTCCGGGCCGGTGCGCAAACCGGTGCGTTGGACCAGCAGGTGCGATAGCGAAGCGACCGTGAGGCGAGTTGGTCGATGTTGGGAGTGTCGGCGTACTCGTCGCCGTAGCAACCCAGTTCGGGGCCGTTGTCTTCGCTGGTGAGCCAAAGGATGTTCGGCCGGGGAGGTTGCGTTCCGCTGTCGGCGGCATCGCAGATGGTCAGGTGAAGGCACGCAGCGAAACAAGTAATTAGAAGAGCGGTGAAGCGTGATGCTTGATTGAGGTGGGAGGGCATGGTGGGTGTCGATGGTGTGGGGGAAGCGTCGCGGCGTGACGACCGGCGAGCGAGTTATGCGGCCGATTGTAACCAGGATGGGATGCTCGGGTGTATAGAACAGATGTCCTCGGTGGTTTTGTGTTGCGTGGATTATGGACGGACACTCAGTGCTCGGTTGGGGCAGGCGACCTTTCGAAACCGCCGCAATCAAACGGGCTTTCAAACGGGTGCGAAGGCGTCTATTTTGACCGCTGTTTCTTGCCCAGACCTTGCCCTCTTTCGTTGGACTTTCTCGTGTCACTGAATCCTCAACTCTCGGTTTGCATCGACGCGGTCTACGAAGGTGTGGACGAGGTCGAGGCCATTTCTCGTGTCGCCCAGTGCGGGGTTGGGGCGTTTGAGTTTTGGTGTTGGTGGGAAAAGAATCTCGACCGAATCGTGAAGGCTCGCGATGACAACGGGCTGACGATCGCGTCGTGCTGTACCAAGTTCGTGTCGCTGGTGGATCCCACCAAACGTGATGAGTATCTGCAGGGGCTCAATGAGTCGATCGACGCGGCCCAGCGGATCGATTGCAAAACACTGATTTCGCAAGTCGGGGACTTTCGTCCGGGGGTACCGCGAGAAGAACAGCACCAGTCACTCGTCGATGGCCTTCGGCAAGCCGCACCGATGCTCGAGCAAGCGGGGATCACGTTAGTGATCGAGCCACTCAACGAACTCGTCGATCACGTCGGCTATTATCTCGTTCGCAGCGATGAGGCGTTTGAGATTGTCGGTAAAGTTGGCAGTGAGAACGTGAAGGTCGTCTTTGACATCTATCACCAGCAAATCAGTGAAGGGCACGTGATCGATCGCTTGACGCGAAACGTCAACGACATCGCTCACTTTCACGCGGCAGGAAACCCCGGGCGAAATGAGTTAACCCGCGGCGAGCTGAACTACCACGAGATCTTTGCCGCAATCCGAAAGACAAACTACCGCGGCTATGTCGGCCTGGAGTACTGGCCCGTTGGTGATCCGGACGCGAGCCTCAAGGAAGCTGTCGCGATGTGCGAGAAGGACAGCTGAAGCGAGTGTTTCATCACCGCCATTCGGTTCAATTCGGTGGGGCCTTTCCGTCCGGGCTTGCCCCGGCGATTCTCTCCCTGATTATCCATCCCAGCTCGTGAGCC
>NZ_ANOH01000163.1 GCF_000346505.1 Aporhodopirellula sallentina SM41 | reverse complement strand
TTTGCTTTTCACGTCGGGCCATTTCAGCTCCACCGAGCCGACCCGCCATTTGGATTTTGATGCCTTTGGCACCGGCATCCATCGTTTGCTCCAAAGAGCGTTTCATCGTCCGACGGAAGCTCGATCGCTTCGCCAGTTGTTGAGCGATGTCTTCGGCGACGAGCTGCGCCTGCAACTCGGGACGGCCGACTTCTTCCACCTTCAGATTGATCCGGCGTCCGACAAGGTTTTGCAACTCAGCCTGAAGGATCTCAATTTCTTGACCCTTCTTACCGATGATCAAACCTGGCCGAGCGACAAACATCATCACGCGGACTTCGTCACGGGTACGTTCGATCTCAATCCGATCGATACCCGCTGCTTTATATTGTGTTTTCTTAGGGTGCTTCGTAATGAAGTCACGAATCTTTTTGTCTTCGACCAGCAAAGCCGCATAGTCCTGCTTGGACGCGTACCAGCGACTGCCCCAACCGCGTGTAACGCCGGTTCGAAATGCGATCGGGTTGACTTTTTGACCCATGGTGAAAGTTCTGTGGGCTAAGGACTGTGTAAATGAAATGCGTTTGAACTGCGTGAACTCAGGAGCCGGTGGCGTTGAGCCGCTGCCCCGAGCGACTGGCTATATCTCGTCGACGTGAGTCAGACCCACGCGGATGTGACTCGAGCGTTTCTTGATCATGAACGCCATGCCGCGAGCTCGCGGACGAATCCGTTTGAACATCGGCCCGCCGTCGACTCGCACGTCGGTGACCACCAAGTCTTCAATCTTGTAGCCGCGACCGTTGTTCTGGTCAGGGTCCTGGGCGTTGCCGACAGCACTCTTGATGACCTTCTCGAGCATCCGAGCACCGCGTTGAGGCTGATACTTGAGAGTATCGAGTGCCTCGTCGGCATACATGCCACGAACCATATTGGCGACCAAACGCACTTTCTGTGCGCTGATACGGGCATTTTTGTGATATGCGTTGAACTGTGACATGATTCCCGATTCCTACCTTATCGCTTGCCTTTACCACCGTGCCCGCGGAAAGTCCGCGTCGGTGAAAACTCGCCGAGCTTGTGTCCAACCATATCTTCAGTGACCAGCACTTTGACGTGCTGACGTCCGTTGTGAACCATAAAAGTCACGTTGACGAATTCGGGCACGATGGTGCACGAACGCGCCCAAGTCTTAATGGGTTCACTCGATCCGGACTCAGCAGCCTTTTGGACCTTGAAGAACAATTTCGGGTCGACGAAAGGACCCTTTTTACTACTTCGACTCATGTTTGATTCTCAGACGTTTCCTGGCCGGCCTACTTGTGAAGTTTCAATTGACCGTAACGACGACTCTTACGTCGACGAACGATCGATGAGTTACTTGGCTTACGCTTCTGACGCGTTGCACCGCCCTTGGCACTCTTACCGGAAGGACTGACTGGGTGACGACCGCCCTTGGTACGACCTTCACCACCACCGTGTGGGTGATCGATCGGGTTCATCGCAGTACCGCGAACATGCGGACGACGACCCAACCAACGAGCACGACCGGCTTTGCCGAGCCGAACGTTCATGTGGTCACTGTTACCAACCTGGCCAATGGTGGCACGGCAGGCACTCGGCACACGACGAACTTCGCCACTAGGCAACAACAACTGCGCCCAGTCCGCTTCGCGTGCTTGCAAGGTTGCTTGCGTTCCAGCTGAACGGCACATCACTGCACCACGCCCGGCTCGCATTTCAATGCAGCAAACCGCGGTACCCAAAGGGATGTTCTTCAGCGGCAAGCAGTTACCAACCGTCGGCGTCGCATCAGGACCGTTTTGCAACCGGTCGCCGGCTTTCACACCCGCGGCAGCGATCACATAAACCTTCTCACCATCGTTGTATTTCAAAAGTGCGATACGTGCGGAGCGATTCGGGTCATACTGAACCGACTCGACGACACCTGCGGCACCATCTTTTACGCGTCGAAAATCGATCACGCGATATTTTTGCTTGTGACCACCACCACGATGCCGGGCGGTAATCTTGCCTTGGTTGTTTCGACCGCCCGTCTTTTTCTTCGGACGCAACAAGGATCGCTCAGGCGTATAGCCCTTCGTCAACTCCTTGAAGTCGCTAACCGACGCGTTACGTCGGCCGGCGCTGGTCGGCTTGTAGATTCGGATGCCCATGAGACAGTTCTGAGATCTGAGTTTTAAGTGTTAGTGCTTGACTGCAAATGCTTTTCACGACGATCCGAGCCAGGCCTGCAGTCACAGCACCTTTCCCGCGTCACCGCACCGACTAGAAGAAGTCGATCCGATGATCTTCGTGCAACTGAACGATGGCTTTCTTCCAGTCGCTCGTGCGACCCATCTTATTGCGGAAGCGACGGAACTTACCCTTGCGGGTTTGAGTTCGCACCGCGGTCACCTTGACATCGAACAGGCTTTCGACGGCTGCTCGCACGTCGAGCTTGGTGGCGTCACGGTGAATTTGAAACGCGTACTGGTTATTGCGCGTCGCACGGTGAACACCTTTTTCGGTCACGAGCGGACGCAACAAAACCTGATGCGGCTCGAGCTTGACCTTACGTTCGACAGGCTGTGGAGGCTTAATAGCTGACATGGTTACTTCCTGGCTTGGAATCTGAGACTTTGAGCGACTACCCGCTCAACCCCGACTAGGCCACGGCCTCCTGTTCGCTGGATTCGGAAACTGGAGCACTCGCGAAGGTGCCATCTTTGATCTTGTCCAAAGCAGCAGTCGTGATGAGCACCTTCTTCGGCGTCAGCAACGACAGAGCGTTGAGTTGACGAACCGGCTCCACACAGACGCCTTCAATATTGCGACCGCTCTTGTACACCGCAGCGTCATCGCTCGAAGTCGCGATCAGCGTGCTAACGCCCTCGAGCCCCAGGCTCCGGAGCACAGTAGCCATTTGACTGGTTTTCGGCGACTCGATACCGAAGTCGTCGATCGCCACGACTTCACCATCATCGATACGCGAACGAATCGCCATGCGAGTCGCGAGCTTGATCGCCTTCTTCGGGTGACGATAACTGTAGTCACGAGGCTTAACCGTTCTCGCAACACCACCACCGCGACGAACATTGGTTCGCTTCGAACCTGCACGTGCGTTACCGGTACCTTTCTGGCGGTACATCTTCTTGTTCGTGCCGCTAACCTGACCACGAGTCCGGGTATTGTGCGAACCCTGACGCTTATTAGCCTGGTACATCACAACAACGTCATGCAACAACTGCTTGCTGACGCGATCCGCGATCTGAGCGGTATCAATTTCGTACGAACCGACTTCTTTGCCGGACGCATTCATCACTGGGATAGTTGCCATAATCTCCGCCCTCAGACTTTGTTGGTTTGACGGATAGAAACGAACCCGCCATTAGGGCCGGGAACAGCTCCGCGAAGGAGCAGCAGATTATTTTCGGTGTCGACGCTCACGACCTCGAGATTCCGGGTCGTCACACGAGCATTGCCGTACTGCCCAGGCATCTTCTTGCCTTTGAACACGCGACTTGGCGAGGCACTCATTCCGGTACCCCCGGCATGACGGTGACACTTCTTAACACCGTGCGACGCACGCTGGCCGGCGAAGTTATGCCGCTTCATAACACCCGAGAAGCCACGACCTTTGCTGGTGCCAGTAACATCAACCTTCTTAACATCAGCAAACTGATCAACAGTCAACGCGTCACCGACACTCACGTCGGCTGAACCGCGGAACTCGCGAACGAAACGCTGCGGTTCACAATCGGCTTTCGGAGCCAACTCAACACCAGCAGCAGCACGAGCCTTGGACCGCTTGCTTTCGATCGCCGCAACTTGGCCACGCTCACTTCGCGAAGCCAAACGACGAGGTTTGTCCTCGAATCCTAACTGAACCGCCTCATAGCCGTCTCGCTCGACACTGCGAACCTGCAACACATGACAGGGACCGGCCTGAACAACAGTGACCGGGACGGCAGTTCCGTCCTCGAGGAAGACCTGAGTCATCCCCACCTTTCGGCCCAAGATTGATGGTAACATAACAATTCCCGCCCGCCGTTTCAGCGGCGAGCTACCTGCGATTTCGTTAGGGATTCCGGGACTGCCCGACGATTCAACCGAACCCGTTCGCCCTGCGAACACTCCGGAAGGTATCGCCGCAGCTTCCGACCATACGGAAAACCGTGACTACAAAAGTTAACGAACAAACCCGCCGCCATCACGCGACAACGGGACCAACTCAAACAACCTCACGCCGCCTAAACAACAGCAACGGAGAACCGGCTAAAAAACTCCCACCTAACCAGGCGAGCCGAATGGCGACTGAGAGAAAACCCGAACAGCGAAACACGCCGCACGAACCACCTTCGCCGCGAGGACCAGATCAGCGGGCGGAAGCCTTGATCTTAATGTCAACCCCAGCCGGCAGACTGAGCTTATTCAATGCTTCAATGGTCTTGGCCGAGGCCTGGACGATATCTACCAAACGCTTGTGCGTTCGGATTTCAAACTGCTGCCGTGCTTTCTTATTCACAAACGGACTCGACAGAACCGTGTACCGCTCTACGCGGGTCGGCAATGGAATCGGGCCGTGAACAATACTCGCAGTCGCCTTGACGGTATCAACGATATCGCGTGCGCTCTGATCCAGAACAGCATGGTCGTATGCTTCCATACGAATGCGGATGACTTCGCTGGCACCAGTTGACACGATCGAAACCTAACTTCAATGACGACGGACGGAGACCCCACGTCACAAACCTTTTGTTGTGGGGAGGCGAGAATGTAGGGGCGACTCGCGGAAGCGTCAACGGCTTTTGAACATTTGATGAAAAAATTGTCCCGAAAACCGTTGTTCAAGGTGTCAAGAAGACTTGCAACTTGCGGCAACCGTGTGCTCCTAACACCAGAGATTGCTCGATATCGGCGGTTTTGCTGGGCCCCGATACGAAAACACCGAACCCCGGTTCAGGCGTCCCAATCCGCGCATACGCATCATGCATGTGATCAACGATCTGGCTGCGCGAAACAACGATCGCTAAGTACTGCGCGATGAAGATCATCACTCGATGCGGCAATGTACCGCCATCGATCCAAATCGCACCGTTCTCGGCGATTGCAAATTCGCCGCGAACGACGGTCCAGTCCAACGATGACAGCAAATGCGGATCACCGGTCCGGTCTAGCTGCACCGTGGGCTCAATCGCCTCCGGATAAGTTGACGCGATTCGCTCGGCGTTGGCAAAAACTTCGATCCCCATCAGGATCTCGCGAACCTGTTCGGGAGAGTCCACCAAATGGCTCTCTCCGCCGACAAACCCGAGCGTCTCGCGAAATTGGGCAAGTGGGTCATCGAATCGCACCAGGCGTGAGCGGTCGATCTCAGGCAAGCCTTTCGACTTCACCGCACGTCCACGGAGGCGGTCCAAAATCAATTGCTTGCTCCGCTGCGGTTGTCGATCAAATGCTTCGGCGATCATCGGGATTCCTCCGGTTGCTTCTCGCTGCGGTTTTTCGCATACCACGCCCGAAAACTCTGCTTAGGAGGCTCGGGGAGTTCGCGATCAATGGCCCATTCGTTGAGCCGGTTGTGGGTGAGAGAATGAGGCAGGTAACGCAGCGCGGTGCGGGCCATGTAACCAGCGGCGAAGAACAGCCGCGGATGACGGAACAGCCACGAGGCGGCCTTCATCCCGATTCGCTTGTTCCACGCTAACAATCGCTTGCCGACGAGCACCCCTCGCCAAGCGAGCAGTTGATGATGCAGCGGTATCTTCACCGGACAGACGTCCGTACAAGACCCACATAAACTGCAGGCGTAGGGCAGACTCTTGTGCGCCTTCATGTCCTTTGTCGGCCCCAGGACGCTGCCAATTGGCCCTGGAACGGTCGCCTGGTAGCTGTGCCCACCGCTGCGACGATACACCGGGCACGTGTTCATGCAGGCACCACAGCGGATGCAATTCAACGCGTCCCGGAACGTGTCGCTGTCTCGGATCCGCGAACGACCGTTGTCGACCAACACGATATGCAGTTCGCTGTTCTCGTCGCGAGGCCCGTGAAAATGCGACGTGTAACTGGTAATCGGCTGGCCCGTCGCGCTACGGGCGAGCAAACGCGTGAACACCCCTAGATTTTCAAACCGGGGGATGAGCTTTTCGATCCCCATGCAGGCGATGTGAATCCGCGGGAGTGAAACTCCCAAATCAGCATTCCCCTCGTTCGTGCAGACCACGATCCCGCCGGTTTCCGCGATTCCGAAGTTCACCCCGGTGATGCCGACTTCTCCTTCGAGAAATTTCCCTCGCAGGTGGCCACGTGCGGCCTCGGTCAGAACCTGCGGATCGGCCTCCCCTTTTCGGGTCCCCAAATGCCGGTGAAAGGTCTCGCCGACTTCTTCTTTCTTGATGTGGATCGCCGGCAGAACGATGTGGCTGGGGGTTTCGCCTCGCAACTGGACGATTCTCTCACCCAGGTCGGTGTCGACAACGTCGATGCCGTTTTCGATCAAAAACTCGTTGAGGCCGCACTCTTCGGTGAGCATCGATTTGCTCTTGATGATCCGCTGCGTGTGGTTTTTCTGCAGCAGCTCGAGCACGATTTCATTGTGCTCGTCCGCGTCCGCTGCCCAGTGCACCACCGCCCCCATGCGTGTCGCATTGGCCTCGAATTCCTGCAAATAATCGGGCAGATTCGCGATCGTATGACGCTTGATCGCCGATGCGGACTCCCTCAGGTACTCCCACTCGGGCAACGACTGAGCCTGACGATCACGCTTGGTACGCACGAACCATAGGGAATCGTCGTGCCAGTGAGACCGAGGCACATTGGTCACGAATTCTTTCGCCGCCTGGGGATGGTCGACGATCGGCAATGCGGTAGACATGGGTTGTGTCGTTGAAAGAGGCGGACAGATGAATGGCGATCTCGAAAATCAGAAATTCAGGGGGTACCGAGAATGCCCGGCAAATCGTCGAGACAACTGTTCGTAGGTTCGATTTGTTTGAATAGGAATTGCGGTTAGTATCCGGCCGAGACGGCTTTCTTTTGCGGCAACGCTCTCCCGGCGAGAACCTCCGCGACGTGCATGACTCGCATCGGCATGTCCCGACGCCGGATCAGCCCCTGCATATGCATCAGACAACTCATATCTCCGGCAATCATCACCTCGCTGCCCGACCCGACGTGGTCTTGCACCCGGTCGAGCCCCATCGCGACGCTGGTCTCGCGTTCAGTAACCGCAAACGTGCCGCCGAAACCACAGCATTCGTCCTGACGGGTGATCGGCATGATCTCGACCCCGTCGAGCGATTCAACGAGCAAACGCAGTTTGTTTTCACGCGGGATCATCTGCTCGCTGCTGCCGGCGAGCCTGAGTTCTCGCAAACCGTGGCAACTCGAATGAATACTCACACGGTGCGGGAATCGCCCTTCGATCTGGCGAACGCCGAGTTGATCGACCAGGAATTCGCACAACTCAAATGTATTATCGCGAAGTTTCAAAAATCGCTCGTCATCGGCCGCGAAGTAATCGCCGTAGTGGTTTCGGATCATTGACGTGCAACTGCCCGAAGGGCAAACGACGGCATCGTATCCCGAGAAAATCTCGACAAATTTCCTCGCTACCGGGGCCGCGTCGGCCGTGCATCCGGTATTCGCCATCGGCTGGCCACAGCACGTTTGGTTCTCCGGGAAGCTGACATTAACCCCCTGGGATTCCAACAGTTCCAACGTGGCGATCGCGACGTCGGGGAAGAACTGGTCGATATAGCAGGGAACAAAAAGAGCGACATTCATCGTGACGATCAACAATTACGCGGACGCAGCCGAAACGGGTCATCACGAGAGCCTTCCTCGCATCCGAACCCAAACTCGCGTTGGCGAATCGGATTCTGACGGGAAACTGACCGTGATCGGCGAACAAGGGAGCGTCGAACCCAATTCGCCAATGCAAAGTGTATACATTTCACACCCGATCATGAACTGAGATTGACGTTGTTGCAAGCGACGCCTGACGCGTAGACTCCCGCAAAGACCAAAATTTCGGTCTCGCTAGAGCCGTTTACCGTCGTAACAAGGGACATGGATGTACCGCTTGCTGCTTTGCTTCCGCTATCTACGCACTCGCTACATCGCGCTTGCGTCGATTATCAGCGTCACGCTCGGCGTCGCCACACTCATTGTGGTCAACAGCGTGATGGCTGGATTTTCGGCTGAAATGCACGAACGTCTTCACGGATTGGCATCGGATGTTCTGATTGAGTGTCACGCCAGCGGCGGGATGCCCGACCCGGACGCGCACCTCGAGGAAATACGCCGAATCGTTGGAGACGATATTGAAGGCGCGTCAGTCAGCGTTCACGTCCCCAGCATGCTCGGCATCGATTTCAACGGACAACTGATCACCCGGCACGTGAATCTCGTCGGTATCGACGCGGCCACGTACGACACCGTCAGCCAGTTCGGCCGGTACCTGATCCATCCTGAAAACCAGAAGCAAGTCGATTTCAACCTGCGGGAATCTGGCTTTGCCGAAAACCGCGAGAACTTCCCCGCGTCGGGTTGGCACTATCGACGGGCCCGGGTCGCCTACGAACGTGCCCTCGATGAAGAGCGGGCCCGCGTGGAAGCGATGAACCGCGAAGTCGCGAGGCTGAGCAATACGCTGCCGCACGGAACGAACGAAGCGGCGAAGACCGACGACGGGTTGATCGAAGATGAATCTCTCCATGGTGAAACACTGGACAGCGACGCCCCGGAGAATCTCGCCGCGGCGGGACCTTCGCTCGGGCCTCTGCTGCCACCGGAACTCAACGGAGGCGCCACCGATGGCGTGGCGGCGACCTTTGATCCGGCAACCGAACAGTACCCGGGAATCATCCTAGGCATCTCCACCTGCAGCAACAAACTGCGCGACGAAGCGGGCAACGTTCGCGATCACTACTACTGCCGTCCCGGGGACGATATCCGGATGATGTTCCCGAGTGCCTCGGAAAACCCCAAGGTCCTCAACCAGAAGTTCACCGTCGTCGACCTGTACGAATCCGGGATGAGCGAATACGACAGCACCTTTGCGTTCGTCCGACTCGATCAGTTGCAGGAATTCCGTGGGATGATCGACCCGATCTCCGGTGTCAAAAGCGTCACCACGATTCAGCTCAAACTCATCGAAGGCGCCGACCTCAACGCGGTGCGCGACGCCCTGCGAAAGCGATTCCCGCCGGATCAATTCGCCTACAGCATTCAAACCTGGCGTGACATGCAGGGCCCGTTGTTGGCCGCCGTGCGGTTAGAAACCACCATCCTAAACATATTGTTGTTCCTAATTATCGCCGTCGCCGGATTCGGGATCTTGGCCACGTTCTTCATGATCGTGGTTGAAAAGACACGCGACATCGGCACGCTCAAAGCACTCGGTGCCAGCGGCAGCGGCGTGATGAGCATCTTCCTCAGTTACGGCCTCCTGCTGGGCATCGTCGGCAGCGGCGTCGGTCTGCTCGGCGGCATTCTCTTTGTCGACAACATCAACGCGATCGCTGGTGTGATCGAGCGATTGACCGGACAAGAAGTCTTCGACCCGACCGTTTATTACTTCACCGAAATCCCAACCATTTTGAACCCGTTCACACTCGTGTGGGTGATGGCCGGGGCTGTCGCCATTGCCACCGCCGCTTCCGTTCTGCCGGCGATGCGAGCGGCCCGCATGCATCCCGTCACCGCCCTCCGATTCGAGTAGCCCACCATGAACCACTCCTCCGATACCCCGATCCTGCAGGCCCGCGGGATCCGAAAGAGCTACTACAAAAACCAGATCGAATTGCCCGTCCTGCGTGGCGTCGACGTTGCGTTCGCGCGTGGCGAGTTATCCGCGTTGGTCGGTCGCAGCGGCAGCGGCAAGAGCACCCTGATGCACCTTCTGGCAACGCTCGATCAACCCGATCAGGGCGAAGTTTGGTTCAACGGCGAGCGTGTCGATAACCTGCACCGCCGTGGACGTGACCGATACCGCAATCACGAAATCGGAATCATTTTCCAGTTCTATCACCTCCTGCCGGAGTTGACTGCACTGGAAAACGTGCTGACGCCGGCAATGATTTCGCGCAGCGTTCTGGGGTACTTTCGCCAACGCAAATCCCTCACCGCGCGCGCCGAAGCCATGCTCGATCGCGTCGGACTCCTCGATCGCAAGACGCACAAACCGTGCGAAATGTCTGGCGGTGAAATGCAGCGGGTCGCCATCGCGCGGTCGCTGATGAGCGAACCGCAACTGCTGCTCGCCGACGAACCGACGGGGAACCTGGATACCGAAACGGGCGAGTCGATTCTTCAGCTGCTGCGTCAACTCAACACCGAAGACGACCTCACGATTGTCATGATTACTCACGACGACGCGATCGCTGAGCGAGCCGACCGGTGCTACCGGATGCAGGACGGATTGCTGGTCGATCGGTTCGAAAATGAACTCGCCAACCCGACGCCGGTCGCGTCGAACCCCACCACAGCGTCTCAGCAAACCCGCACCAGCAGCGCCGCTTAAATCAAGCGAGTTGGCGATATCATAAGCGTTGGCGAGAACACGCCCGGCGACCTCACGTGAGAACCTCGCCCGGCAACCTCATCGCCATCGGACACGCGAGCAGATAAAGTATGTCGACCGCGTGAGCGTCCTCTCGCCGAGAGAACCGCAGCGAGAATTGCATCGTACGACGGTGCTCAGCGTCGATGAGGGTCTCCCTCATTTGCAACGCGTCGCATCGCTCACGTCCTCGCCCGCACTGCTCCGAGGGAACTCGCCTCCATTGTCCCGACCGCGTCGCCCCTACCGCTCGATCGCATTCCTAGTGCTGCTGGGGTATATCGCGGTCGCGACGACCTACGTCCTCGTTGCGACATGGGCCGTTGCCAATGGTCACCTGCGAGCCACCGGGCACTGGCACGGCACCTTTGGCCAGTCGCTGCTGCCGCGGATCAACGACGTGATCGTGTTCACGTTCTTCTTCGTGTGTGGCGCCAGCGTCGGCAGTTTTCTGAATGTGGTCGTTTGGCGGATGCCGCAGGGCCTCAGTGTAAATGGCCATTCGTTCTGCCCACGATGCCGTA
Source organism: Aporhodopirellula sallentina SM41 (assembly GCF_000346505.1). Classification (GTDB taxonomy): domain Bacteria; phylum Planctomycetota; class Planctomycetia; order Pirellulales; family Pirellulaceae; genus Rhodopirellula; species Rhodopirellula sallentina. The sequence continues at coordinate 2,248 of NZ_ANOH01000163.1, read as the reverse complement.
ATACGCTTCGCTCGAGAGACAACGTTCCGGTTTTCGGATGGTTGATGCTCGGTGGTCGTTGCCGCGACTGCCGCCTACCGATTTCCCCACGTTATCCGATCGTCGAAGCGGCGGTCGCACTGACGTTCGCAACCGTGGGAACGACGGAACTGTATGCGTGGAACCTGCCGTACCGCTCCTACGGTTTTCAATTGACCATGGCGACACCCCGCGTCGATGCGGTGCAACTGCTGATCGTCCTGTATCACCTCGTCGCGTTCGCGGTGCTGTGGGCGATGGCGTTGATCCGATATGACCGCAACCGGATTCCGGGTCGATTGGTGGTCTTCGCGGCGATCTGGTTGTTTGGCGGCATCATGGTGCTCCCGTCCGCCGCCGTCGTGCCTTGGCAACTCGATACACCTGTCCCCTGGCCACCGAAGGACTGGATCCTCGCCCGGCACACCGCCTTTGATGCGACGACCTTGGTCCAGTCGTTCATGCGTATTTTGACAGCATTGGTCGCCGCCGGTTTCTATGGGCGAGTACTCGCTCGAGCGTTCTGCCCGCGAGCGGACCTGAAACTCGATCCGCTTGGTGATCAAACGTCGAGGCTAATCGATTTGGTGCTGTTGATTTCGGTCGTTTCCATCGTCGTCGGATGGCAGGCGACCGCGGGCGTCCTGATTCTCGGATCGGTGCTGGCAAGCGTTTCGAGAGTTTTCTTCAAAAACACGCCTAATAAAACGGCATCCTCCACGTCACTTTCGATAGACACACCCGACCCAATAGACACACCCGACCCAATAGACACATCCGACGCGATAGCCACATCCGATCCCGCAAACGAATCCCCAGAAGAACCCAATTCCTCAGACGAACTCAATCCGAGCCAAAACGAACACGAGGCGACCGCAACCGAGCCCGCCGCGTTGCCGGAAACTCCTGCGTCCGAGTCATCGACGGGATTCGTTTCCGCTCGCACAGACGCGTTGGGTCGGTTTGCGTTGCTGTTGCCGATTGCACTGTTGATACAGGTGTTGTTTTGGAAACCTCTCGCGGAATCGGGTTGGTGGCCGAGCGAGCAGGCACCGCGCGGGGTTCTACTAGGCTATGCCTTAGGGACGCTCTTCATTGCGTTGTGGCTTCGCGAACCGCCACCGCTGAGCCGCCCCGAATTTTCGTCAGAAGATCTGCCCGAGGAATTAAACTCGGGGTCCGCTGAATGAACACTCGGCCGGTTTTCGGCGTCCCATTGAAAAACCCCACCTCTGGTTCCGAGCAACGAATTGACCGAGAGCGACGAAGTCGAACTGATTCGCCGAGCCTTGGCGGGTGACGAACCGGCGTTCGAGTCCTTGGTCATCGAACACCAGGATCGTCTCTACAGCGCGATGATCCAGGTCACCGGTTCAGTCCACGATGCCGAAGAGGTGACGCAGGAGGCCTTCATCCGGGCGTTCCTGAAACTGGATACTTTCCAGCAAAACAGCCAATTCTTCACGTGGCTGTACCGCGTCGCGTTCAACATCGCTTTGTCGCGAAAACGCCGAAAACGGGCCAAAATCTCGCTCGATCAACAACGCGAAGACATCGGCAACGACGTGATCGACCACGGGGAAGCCGTCGATGCCGGGATGATCCGCCAGGACCAAGTCAGCCTGGTGCAGAACGCGATGGACCAACTGAGCGAGCAACATCGCGCGATTCTGGTCTTGCGGGAAATGAACGAAGCTTCCTACGAGGAAATCTCTGAGATTTTGGAATTGTCCATCGGGACGGTTCGCAGTCGACTCAACCGAGCACGCAAGCAACTGCGGATCACGATCGAGGAACTCCAAACAGAAGATGCCACTGTGGAATCTCCTTCGGGAGATCCCGCCGCGAGCAGGGATGCCGCGAGCAGCAATACAGCGACCAGGAATTCCGAAGCCGAGAACTGAGTCTGATGAACTCACCCAACCATGCCCGCCACGGCGAATTCTTCGACGCCTCGAGCGAACCGGGCGTTCCCGCATCCGAAAACACCGCAAACGATCGCGAAAGCCGCCCCTTCCTCGGTATCCAGTTTCGGTGTTGTCGCACGTACGGCCGAATTTACCGCGACCCCAGCGGCATGCGTTATTCCGGCGGATGCCCCCGCTGTGGTGCCCGCGTCAGCGTCCCGATCGGGCCCGGAGGCCAGGGAACGCGATTCTTCTCCGCCGGTTGAGCACCATTTGCGTAGTTTTACCGACAAAATCGGAAAAAACCTTTCGCTAATGCCCCC
>NZ_ANOH01000162.1 GCF_000346505.1 Aporhodopirellula sallentina SM41 | reverse complement strand
ACATACACGTTTCGCTGGCCCAACTAGTCTGAGGAGACTCCTGTAGATGACTAAGTGCAAGTTGGAGTACATCTGGCTCGACGGCTACCAGCCGACCCAGAGCATGCGTAGCAAGACCAAGATCGTTGAAGATTTCAGCGGTAACGTGGAAGACGCTCCCCAATGGTCGTTCGACGGTTCGTCGACCGAACAAGCCCCAGGCGGTGCCAGTGACTGCTTGCTGAAGCCCGTTTTCTGTGTCCCCGATCCCGATCGTCTCGGCACCGGCTTCCTCGTCATGTGCGAAGTGCTCAACGCAGACGGCACACCACACCGCAGCAACGGTCGTGCGACGATCAAAGACCAAGACGAAGATTTCTGGTTCGGCTTCGAGCAGGAATACACGATCTTCGACCCTGAAACCAACCGCCCAATCGGCTTCCCCGCTGAAGGCTTCCCTGCACCACAGGGTCCTTACTACTGCAGCGTCGGTGCTGGCAAAGCAGTCGGCCGCGAAATCGTCGAAGAGCACCTCGAGCTCTGCCTCAACGCTGGACTCAACGTCGAAGGCATCAACGCCGAAGTGATGATGGGCCAGTGGGAATTTCAAATCTTCGCCAAGGGTGCAGCCCGCGCCGGTGACGAAATCTGGGTTGCCCGTTACCTGCTCGACCGTACCGCTGAGAAATACGGCATGGTCATCAACTACCACTGCAAACCGGTCAAGGGCGACTGGAACGGCAGCGGTATGCACGCCAACTTCTCCAACACGCTCCTGCGTACCTGCGGCAGCAAAGAAGTTTACGAAGCAGTTTGCCAAGCGTTCGAACCACGCATCAGCGAACACATCGACGTTTACGGTGCCGACAACGATCAGCGCTTGACCGGTCTTCACGAAACGCAGTCGATCGACAAGTTCAGCTACGGCATCTCGGACCGTGGTGCTTCGATCCGCATTCCAATCTTCACCGTCGAGCACGGCTGGAAGGGATGGCTCGAAGATCGTCGCCCAGCTTCCAACGCTGACCCATACATGGTCGCCAGCGCGATCATCGCAACGGTCCGCACCGCAAAGATCCCTGAAACTGTCTAAAGCCAGTTAACTCAGAGACAACACATCAAAGCCCTGATCGCCTCTCCGGCGGTCCGGGCTTTTTTATTGGACACAAAACGCCTTTCAACATGACCGACTTCTTCCGCGAGAATCTCCTGACGCCGCCCGATAGTCCGGCCGTGAACGAACTCACGCAGACCATCTACGACCGCAAACACACCCGCATCGAGCGCATCGTTTCAACCGGACAATGCAGCCCACCGGAGTTCTGGTATGACCAAGAAGAAGATGAGTGGGTCACGGTTCTTTCTGGCCACGCAAAACTGCGATTCAAAGACGACAGCGGCGAATCGGTCATTCACCTGCAGGCGGGTGATCATTTGCTGATCGAAGCTCATCGCCAACACCGCGTCGATTGGACCGATCCGCAGTCGACGACCATTTGGATTGCAGTGTTCTACGACAATAGGCCAGACAATGCCTGACCTATTGCGTTTCCAATCATTAATTCGATCAACGGCCAACGGAAACCGACATCAGTAGACGGCGAGCATCAATGCCAACTCTTATTTCGGGCAGTGGATCTTGTGAAAGATCCTTCCGCAGCAGGACCTTTAACAAGATCCACTACCGCCTACCCGAGATGGAAACTGTGCCGGAACACAAGAGCGTTTAGACATGCTCTAGCGGAGCGACGTGCTATGTCAGTGGCGCGTTGCAGACGAAGATCTTCATCGAGTGTCGCCCCATCTCGATGATCCGATTACTCGGAGCCACCGGACCGTCGACATCGGGATAGATGTCGTTTGGCGAAGGAGCGGCGGTGTCGACGAACAAGTTCCAAATCGCACCACGTCCGATCGACGGCAACTCGAATTCGAGATTGTCACCGGTGCTGTTGAACATCATCACCAGATCACGACCGAGACCTTCCGGATCATCCAAACGACTCGGGGCGGCAATGTAGGCAGTCATGGCAAGTGCCCCTTGGTCCCAGTGCAGCGGGTTGCCGTCGGCGCCATACCACGAGACGTCAGGAACCTTGCGTCCGTCGACCGGACGACCGGTGAGGTACTCTTTCCGACGGATTGTCGGTTGGTTCTTTCGAAACTCGATCATCGCACTGACAAAACGCATCAGGTCAGCGTTCTTTTCGACCAAACGCCAATCAAACCAAGAGATGTCGTTGTCTTGGCAATAAGCGTTGTTGTTCCCTTTTTGCGTGCGACGGATTTCGTCACCGCTGACGATCATGGGCACGCCCTGACTGACCAACAACGTGGCCAACATGTTTCGAACCTGCTGACTACGGATGGTCGTGATAGCCTTCTTACGCGTCGGGCCTTCCACACCATAGTTGTCACTGATGTTGTGGTTGTCACCGTCGTTGTTGTCTTCGCCGTTGGCTTCGTTGTGCTTGTCTTTGTACGAAACCAAGTCATTCATCGTGAAGCCATCGTGACTGGTGATGAAGTTCACACTGCAAAACGGCGGACGCCCTGCGTGTTCGTACAAGTCACTGCTGCCGGCCAAACGAGTTGCCAAAGGCCCAAGCGCACCGCCATCACCACGCCAGAACCCTCGCGCGTCGTCACGGTATCGACCGTTCCATTCTGCCCAACGTTGGTTGCCGAAACTGCCGACTTGATATGCCCCCGCGGCGTCCCAGGCTTCCGCGATAATCTTGGTATCGGCGAGCAATGGGTCTTCGGCGATCAGTTCCACCATCGGTGCGTTTGGCACCAAGTTTCCGGACCGGTCACGGCTCAGGATACTCGCCAGGTCGAAACGGAACCCGTCGATGTGATAGTTGTGGACCCAGTGCCGCAAACAGTGAAAAATCATCTCGCGAACGACAGGGTGATTACTGTTGATCGTGTTACCACAACCGCTGTAGTTACAGTAATGCTGGCCTTCGCTAAGGATGTAGTAGACCTGGTTTTCGAGGCCCTTGAACGAAAGCGTCGGGCCGTGTTCATTGCCTTCGCACGTGTGGTTGAAGACAACGTCGAGAATGACCTCGATGCCGGCTGCGTGCAACGCCTTCACCATCTGTTTGAACTCGACAACCTGAGCTCCCGGCGCGCTGTTGTGTGCGTACCCACGATGCGGCGCGAAGAACGCCATCGGGTCGTAGCCCCAGTAGTTCGGGCGAGAGAGCTTCTTGCCATGAGGGTCACGAATCGGGAATTCGTGAACAGGCATCAATTCAACAGCCGTGATCCCGAGCGACTTGAGATACGGAATCTTCTCAATCACACCGAGATAACTGCCCGACGCCTTCACCTTGGCGGTACGACTCTTGGTGAAACCACGAACGTGCATCTCATAGATGACCGTCTCGCTCATGTCACGCTTGAGGTGGCGGTCGCCTTCCCAATCGAACGAATGATCAACGACGACACACTTGGGCGGTCGCACCAATCCGTCTTTTCCACGTTGGTACGTTCCGGCGAGTGCCTGAGCGTAGGGGTCGATCAGTCGAGCAGACGCATCAAACCGATGTCCGTTCTCCGGCTCCCAAGGCCCTGAAGCCTGGAAGTGATAAAGCTGCCCCGCTTCCACGCCCGGTACATTCAAACTCCAAACATCGCCCCGACGATCGGTACCCCGATCGAAATCGATAACCTGAGCCGGCTCCCGGTCGTTCGCTTTGTTGTACAGCAACAGTCGCATCTCAGTAGCCGAACGGCTAAAGACCGAGAATTGCGTCCCGGTAGCCGAAGGCGTCGCGCCGAACGGAGGTGCGTAGGCAAATTGCAGGTCGGGGCACGGTTGTCGCATCAGCATTGAAAGATCGCTCCTTGAGTCATTCATTCGGGACCACGGCATTTATCTGCAAACGGAGGAAATTCCCTCACCATCTGCATCTCACATGCCGTAACCCGGTGGGTTCCAGTTGTCAGTCCAACCCTACCACCAAGCCTTGCGTCGCGCCGCCAAATCCCAAAACCAGATTCTGAAATCCCCGCCAAGCAGGCAACTGCGTGCTAATGGGGCAATCGGTTCCTTCCAGGCAAGGCGTGAGAACGATTACGAATAAATCGCTCCTGCCAAAACTGCGGGGGAATGCCTGCCTTCACACCCAATCGAAGGGTGCCGGCAAACCTTGGCTACGGACGAGTCCGAAACTCAATCAGGCAACAAATGTCGCCTCAATAGACTCAGAAATGATCTCCTTTGTAGGAAGTGAAACGTCGTAAGCCGCATCATACTAGCGTGACCGCCCCCTGCGACAGGCAGCGAAACGAATTGTCGCTTAGGTGAAACGCGTTCACCCCCCTAAAGAAGCATCTAGCGGCGACATCACCGACTCAGCCACGTCCACACGTCCGCGCCCCGTGCACGCCGGGCTTCTTCGCCTCGCGTTTGACCGGTCCTGGGGGACGTCGTCAAGCGATGACTCGCATAGAATCAGACGCTCGGCACCGGCCCGCTGAGTCGCGCCCGCCGACTTTTCTAAACTGCACCTCGAAGACGCATACCGAGCACCGGAGTGGCGATGGCGGCCCCAACCCCACAAGAACGCATCAGCGAACTCACCCAGCAGATTCGGCATCACGACCGACTCTACTACCAGGACGCGGCGCCCGAGATCACCGACTTGCAGTACGACCAGTTGATGGCCGAACTGATCGACCTCGAGAAAAAGCATCCGGAACTCGCCGACGACGATTCCCCCACGCAGCGAGTCGGCGGCGACGTTGTCGAACACCTGGTGCAGGTGCCCCACCAAGTCCCGATGCTGTCGATCGACAACACCTACAGTCGCGAAGAACTCAAAGCCGCGATGCAGCGGATTGAAAAATCGCTCGACGGCTCGCTCCAAGATGGAGAGACCGTCGCATGGGTCATGGAATACAAAATCGACGGAGTCGCCGGGTCGATTCGCTACGAAAACGGAAAGCTCGCACTCGCCCTCACGCGGGGCAACGGGGTCGTCGGCGATGACATCACCCACAACGTCCGAACGATCCGAGACCTGCCGCTGACGCTACAGTGCGACAACCCTCCCAACGTCGTTGAACTTCGCGGCGAGATTTACATGACGGAGTCCGATCTCGCCGACCTCAACGTGCGCCAAACCGAAGCCGGTGGCGAGCCGTTCAAGAACACACGCAACGTGACCGCCGGCACGATCCGATTGCTCGATCCCAAAATCGCCGCCGAACGAAAGTTGCGATTCTTCTGCCACGGCAACGGCCAAATCGACGGCCTCGATGTGCATGATCACATGGGCTTCTTGAAATGGGTTCAAAGCGTTGGTGTTCCCTGCACGCCCAACGCAACGCCTCTACGTTCGATCGATGAGGCGCTGGACACGGTTGCGAAACTCGAGGTGGAAATGCCCGACCTCCCGTTCGAAGTCGACGGCATTGTTTTCAAGGTCGATTCGTTTTCGCAACGTGATGAACTCGGCATCCGCAGCAAAAGCCCTCGCTGGGTGATCGCCTACAAGTTCGAACGTTACGAGGCGACCACACGACTCGAAGCCATCGAAGTGCAGGTTGGCAAAGCGGGCACGATTACCCCGGTTGCCTACCTCACGCCGGTCGACATTGCCGGGACGACGGTCTCCCGTGCTTCCTTGCACAACGTCGATGAGATCGAACGTCTCGACGCGCGGGTGGGCGATATCGTGGTCGTCGAGAAGGCAGGCAAAATCATCCCGAAAGTCGTCCGAGTTGAAAAACACGCACGAACCGAAGACCTCCCCCAATACGAGTTCCCGACCGATTGCCCCGAGTGTGGCGAACCTCTCTCTCGAGACGAGGGTGGCGTTTACATCCGCTGCACCAACCCGCAGTGCCCCGCGCAGCTTCGCCAACGACTCGTGTACTTCGGCAGCCGAGCGGGAATGGATATCGACGGACTCGGCGAAGAGGTCGTTGACCTGTTGTTGCAAAAGAACCTCGTTCGTTCCTTCGCCGACCTCTACCGCCTCGACGTCGACACGCTCGCCGATCTGACGTGGCCGCGGCAGCGAAAAGGCAAAGGCGACGAAATGATCGACGTGCAGTTCGGCCGCAAGAACGCCGAGAACCTGATCGCCGGCATCGAAGAGAGTCGCACACGCGGGCTCGCACGACTGCTTTCCTCCATCAGTATTCGACACGTCGGACCGCGGGTTGCAAAACTGATTACTGCCAAATTTTGGAACCTTGACCTTCTCAAAAAGGCGACCACCGAAGAAGTCGCCGCGATCCACGAAATCGGCGACCGCATTGCCGAGAGCATCGTCGGCTTCGTGCAAAGTGAAACCGGCTCGGCAACGCTCGATGACCTCGCTTCGGTCAACGTTGTCTTATCCGAACCGGAGCCCCAAGAACCCGACCCAGACACCGAAGAGTTACCTCTCGCGGGAAAGAACATCGTCGCCACCGGAACGCTCGAACACTACACGCGCGACGAGATCAAAGCCCGCATCGAAGCCCTCGGCGGCAGGGCGGCAGGCAGCGTCAGCAAGAAGACCGACTTCCTCATCGCCGGTGCCAAAGCGGGCAGCAAACTCACCAAAGCCGAGAGCCTCGGCGTCGAGGTTCTCACCGAAGCAGAATTCCGCGAAAGATACGAAACCGATTCCTGACAAGACTGCGAAACGAAATCGCGTCAGAAACGGCGGCCTGGCCGGCGCGCACCGCCCGCCGCGAGACGAGCACACCGGTTCGAACCTGCTCAAAACCCAACTCGCCTTTGACGGCAGATTTCCCTAAAAAACCTGCCAGTTTGCCGAGAAATCGGCCGATCGCTACACTCCCGTACAGATTTTGCCCGCCGCCCACCTTGAGAGACCGGACGCATGAGCTTTGGATCCGAAGTGAACACCCCTTACGAGACGATGAGGGGCCGAGAATTTCCCGCGATCCGTCAATTCACCATTTTCCTCGAGAATCGGGTGGGTCAACTCCTCGAAGTCGTTCGGCGATTCGACGGAACCGGCATCCGCATCGTGGCCCTCTCGATCAACGATGCCGCCGAATGTGCGTTCGTGCGTTTCCTGATCAGCGACGCAGACCGCGGGCGAGAAATCCTGGAACGCTCGGGGTTGGCAATCATCGAAACTGACTTGATCGGGGTCGAACTCCCCGAGGGCCCACAACCGCTGCTGCGTGTGTGCACGGCATTGTTGCAGGCCGAACTGAATATCATTCAAGCCTACCCACTGATCGTCCGCCCGCATGGCAAACCCGCCGTGGCGATCATGGTCGAGGGAATTGATGAGGCGATGAAAACTCTGCACGAAAAAGGTTTCCGGATCATCACCGAGGCAGACCTCGAAGGCGACGACCCCAACGGGGGAGGAGTTTAGCGATGACCGATGTGCCCCCCTACGATTCGTTCATGTTGGTTTCCTTTGGCGGCCCGGAAGGCCCCGACGACGTCATGCCGTTTCTCGAAAACGTGCTGCGAGGGAAAAACGTTCCGCGAGAGCGGATGCTAGAAGTCGCCGAACACTACGCGCACTTCGGCGGCGTCAGCCCCATCAACCAACAAAATCGCGAACTGCTCACGGCAATCAAAGCGGAGTTCGAATCGCACGGGATCGACTTGCCCGTTTATTGGGGAAACCGAAACTGGACGCCGTACTTTACCGACACACTGCGCCAGATGCGGGACGACGGATGCCAACGATCGCTCGCGTTCTTCACGAGCATGTTCAGTTGCTACAGCGGTTGTCGGCAGTACCGTGAGGACATCATCCGAGCCCGTGAAGAGGTCGGTGAAGACGCTCCGATCGTGGAGAAAGTCCGCATGGGTTTCAACCATCCGGGCTTCGTCGCCACGATGGCAGACAACATCCAAACCGCCGCAGAATCCATCGGCGTCGCGCCCGGCGACACTAAAGTCCTGTTCACCGCACACAGCATCCCGATGAGCATGGCGGATAACTGCGACTACGAAAAACAACTTCGTGAGGCAAGCAAACTCGTTGCCGCCGCCTGCGGAGCGACCGATTGGGATCTGGTCTACCAAAGTCGATCAGGCCCTCCGAGCCAACCGTGGCTCGAACCCGATGTCCTCGACGCGATCGTTCGCCTTGACGACGAAAAGAAGCTCTCTTCACTGATCATCCTACCGATCGGGTTTGTCAGCGATCACATGGAAGTGCTGTTTGATCTCGACGAAGAGGCCGCCGATCTGTGCCGGGAACGGGACATCAAAATTGCTCGTGCCGCGAGTGCCGGAACTCACCCCGAATTTGTGTCCATGATTCGCGGTCTGGTTTCCGAACGACTCGGGCTGACGTCAGAGAAACCCGCCGTCGGAGACCTCGGCCCCTGGCACGACGTCTGCCCCCAAGATTGCTGCACCTACACGCCGCGTCGCCCGGCGTCTGCGGGCCGCCCATCGTCCCCGGTTGGGGCGGGACGCCCGACGAGTTAAAGTTTGTGCGACACCGAATCGTGATCGACGGACGTGATCGACCGGTAAACGTCCGCCCGCTTCGACCTCGCCGTTGCCCTCACCGGGGCCTCGATTATTTCGGCCCGGTTCGAACGTTTGCCTCAGGACCTGGGATGCCCGAGCACAGCCAATGCCCGAGCATTTCGAATAACTCAGATTAGCTCATAACTCAGATTAGCTCAGCCCCGCGATCACGCCGAACCTTCACCTCCCCACCCGACTCCACTGAACCGATTTCCCCATGCCACGCCTCGCCCACCAAGTCTTCTTCAAACTAAAAAACCGCGACGAAGCATCCGTCAAACAACTGCTTGACGCGTGCGAAGAATACTTGACCAATCACGATGGTAGTGTTGACTTCGCCGTCGGGCAGCGTGAACCGCGCTACGACCGCCCGGTCAACGCGGACTACGACGTCGCCCTGCACGTCGTATTTGAAGATCAAGCCGCACATGACCGTTATCAGGTTGCCGAACGTCACCTGAAATTCATCGAACAACAAAAAGACAACTGGGATTCGGTCCAGGTCTTCGATACCAATCTGCGAGATTGATTGGTTCGCCAAACCGGCCGTCGCCCTGAAATCCACTTCTTTTAGACTTTCGAGAGAGAGACACAATGAGCGTTTTAGTCACGCAGAAAGCCCCTGAATTCACCGCAACCGCCGTCATGCCCGACGGTACCTTCAAAGACGATTTCTCGCTGAGCGATTACAAAGGGAAATACGTCCTGTTGTTCTTCTGGCCATTGGACTTCACCTTCGTTTGCCCGACTGAAATCATCGCTTTCAGTGACCGTGCGAAAGAGTTCGAAGCACTCGGCGTGAACATCATCGGCGTTTCCGTCGACAGCCACTTCTCGCACCTCGCGTGGACCAACACGCCGCGCAACGAAGGCGGTATCGGCAAAACCGATTACCCATTGGTTTCGGACCTGAACAAACAAATTTCGCGAGACTACGACGTCCTCCTCGACGGCGGTGTTGCCCTGCGTGGATTGTTCTTGATCGACAAAGAAGGCGTCGTTCGTCACCAAGTCGTCAATGACTTGCCACTCGGACGCAGCGTTGACGAAGCCCTTCGCATGGTCCAAGCCCTGCAATACTTCGAAGCCAACGGCGAAGTCTGCCCAGCGAACTGGAAAGAAGGATCGCGCACGATCAAAGCGGACGTCGACGGCAGCAAAGAGTTCTTCGGCGCCGAGTACTCGGCCAGCTAAACGGAATGTCTGACCGTCTGCAAACAGGAATCCCACCGCTCGACGAAATGTTGGGCGGTGGTTTGCTGCCTGGTAAACTGACCGTGGTCCTCGGTGCGACGGGGATAGGTAAGACGCAACTCGGTGTCAGTTTCGCCAACAAAGGCGCCGCTCAAGAAGGCGAACGCGGCATCTTTTTCGACCTCACTTCTCGAGGCGATTCGCAAAACCATCTGGACTACGCTCGACGACTCTTCGATTGGGAACTGGCCGCGGCGGAAGTCAACGGACACGTCCCTACCGACACGATTTGGGACCGATCTCAGACACGTCGCGACGTGATGCACCTGTTCCGTGACGCGGGACGCCGGGTCACTTCGGCGGACATGGATGCCGACGAGTGGCGGTTGTGGAAGAGCGAACAGATCAAAAAACTCGATCAAGCGATTGCGTTCTTCTACGGCAACTTCGTTCACGGAGTGCGACGCGCCGTGATCGACGGCATCGAACCGGTCGACCGCGCCGCCGAGTCGATTCAGTTCGAGTTGTTTGAATACGTCTACCAGCAGATCATTCGCAAAGAGCATGACTGGTTGGCTCGCGATCTGTTCCGTGTTCACTACCGCGAGAACGCCGACAAGGTTGCCGAGACCGCGTACGATCACGAATCAATCGGCGGGATGTTGCTGGCCACTAGCCACGAGGTCATGCTCGACGATCTCATCACTCGACCGATCGAAAGTGGCGACGTGCTGTCCAACGCCAACACGATCATCCTGATGGGCAAAGTCCGTGAGGGCAATCGAATGGGGCGTGCGATCTACATCGCCAAACACCGTGGCAGTGCGTGCGACGAATCGATCGTTCCCTATGTGATCGAAGAGAGCGGCCTGCGGCTGGCTCCCTAGTTTCTCACCTCGGTTCGTTAAGGCTATCATCAGAGGTTCGTTCACCGGGTTCGTCCCCCCGCGAACCTCCTCAATCCCCTTGCACGAGCCGACGCACGATGTGGCAGATTCAAACACCAACCGTCGATCCGAAAGAATCGCCCGCATCCGGTCAATCCGCCGAGAAAAGCCAATTGATCGGACAGTGGGGCCAACTGATCGGACAGGGGGACTCCGAAAGTGCGGGATGGACCTGCCGTGCAACCGGAGGCAAATCAGGGATCGCGTTTGAAGATCCCGAGACCGGCCTGACACTCTGCGTCGACAACGTCGGCAGCGACCCGCTTCCCACGTCCGACGAACAGTACGTCTGCGGCGATTCGTGGAAGATCGATTACCCGCAAAAAACCGGCGAGTATCGACTGCGGTTATCGGTACGTGCGGTCCACACCTCGCCGACACGAACCGTTTGGGAGCCGACGTTTTCGCTCCAAACATCGCTTTTGGACACCGACCCGTCGCTCGAGCTGACCGCCGTGGGCCGCTTCGACCAGGAGCTTCCCCCCGAACTGCCCGCCGACGTCTCGGTCTCATCCATCCGTCCGGCCGACGGAAATGGGCAACTGCTAGTCTTGCTCGGCCCCCTTGATGCCCCGTTCACGAAACACCGCTCGAGCGGAAATCGGCTGGACCTGCGCATCTTTGGCGAATTTCTCGAGAAAGGCGTCATCCGCAAGACCCGGCCTTGGATCATTTTCGACCGCACCGTCGACGGCGTATCGCCGGAGGAGATTTCACGCTACTGCGATGAATTGTGCAGCACGCCGTTGCCGCTGACCGCGTAATCGGCAGCATTCTTGGGTTCTTCCTGAGGTTCTTCGGCCGGTTTGCCTTTTCAAAAATCTTTTCAGCGGCAAGAATGCGGGTTTCGCCGACCGTGCCTCATCTTGGCCGATTGGCGTCCACCCTCCGCCCATCTCGATCGGCCAATAATTTCGTGGATCGTCGCTTCACTTCTTTTCTTCTCGCCTCCACCGCGTTCTTCCTGATCTACATGTCGTTGCGGACGATGTTTGTTCCGCCGCAACCGGTCGTGCCTCCACCTGAGGCGGACGTCGCAGCAGGATCCGTGGAACCGTCCGACGTCGCGAAATCGACGCCGGAGGCCACCGAAAATCCGGACTCAACGGCCGAGGGCACTGACGAACCGGTCGTTCGTCCCGAAGAGCCGCAGTGGGTAACGCTCGGTTCGATGGATCCGACCAGCGGGCACGTCCTGCTCGTCACGCTCAACAGCCGCGGTGCCGGCATCGAGCGGATTGAAGTGACCAAACGGAAGGAAAACGGCCGCCTGAAATATCGCCGCGTCGATGTCCGCAGCGGATACCTCGGCTACCTCGCCGCCGATCCCACGGCAACATCAACCGGAGTGGTCGTCAACGTTGTCGGCCCAGGAACGCCTGCCGCCAACGCCATCGCAAAGTCGGGCGGCGTCGCCAATGGCCTCCAACCTGGAGATGAGATCGTTGCCATCGACGGAGTCACAGTCAGCAATCTCGCCGGACTGCAAGACGCGTTGGAAGAAACCAAACCGGACGATGTGGTCACCCTCGATGTCGTCCGTGGCGAAGACAAACAGATCCAATTCGACGCCACACTGACCGAACACCCGCTCGACCTCGTTCGGCTCGCCGACACTGCAGGCGAAGACCAAATCCCCGGCAACCTGTCGCGTCTTTCATCTCTGCTGACGGTTGGAAAAGTTGGCCGCCGAGAGATCTCACCTGGCCAACGAACCATCGACGCCTTGAATGATCCCACCGGACTGGTTTGGAACGTGGACGGCGCTCCGGCATCGGACGCGGCGGACGATGGTTCACAAACCGCCTCGTTCAACGTCGAACTGAGCGAAAACGAAATGCAGGCCGCTGGCGGGCACGCGATCGCGTTGCGACGCTCCTACACACTCCATCCCGGCAGTTTCGTGCTGGACATGGACGTGCAGATCGACAATCGCTCTGACGAAACACAACAACTCGCCTACCGACTCGAAGGGATCAACGGCGTCACTCTCGAGGGATGGTGGTACAGCAACAAGATCAGCCCGAACTGGGGCGGTTCCGCAGCCCGGGATGTGGTCTACCGCACCAAGGCGGAAGGTCACGAACTCGTTTCCGGCTACGGTTTGCTCAAACGAGCACGCAACGAATCGGTGCCCAACGACCAAAACCTCTTCGCCCCCGATTCCCAGGCTCCCGAGAGAGACCTGTCCTACATCGGCGTCGACGCGCAGTACTTCACCGTCGCATACCTCCCCAAGGAAGGCGAAGAAAGCCTCAACACGTTCCGACGGGCGATCGCTTCCTTGGCCGCCTCTCCATCGGAAATCCCGAAGAACAAGGAACGCGCCGTCAACACAACGTTCTATCTCGACAGTGGCGTCGCGGATGTCCCCGCCGGATCGAGTCTCAAACAAAGCCTGCGTCTGTTTGCTGGTCCCAAACAACCGGAACTGTTCACCCAGTACGGCCTGGACGACTGCATCTACTACGGCTGGTTCTCCTGGCCGGCGAAGGTCCTCGGCAAACTGCTGCACTTGCTCTCAGGTGTCGGCAACTATGCGTTGGCGATTTTCTTGCTAACCGTCATCGTTCGCGGTGCGATGTTCCCGCTCTCACGCAAGGCCGCCGTCAACGCACAGCGGATGCAGGAACTCGCTCCGGAACTCAAGAAGATCTCCGAGAAATACAAAGACGACATGGAGGGCCGCGTTCGAGCACAACGCGAACTGCAACAACGTGTCGGATTCAATCCGATGTCGGGCTGCCTGCCGATGTTCTTGCAACTGCCGATCTTCATCGGACTCTACCGCACCCTCTCGGTCGACATTGAACTGCGTCAAGCCGCGTTCGCCTCTTGGACCTCCTGGGCATCGAACTTGGCCGCCCCCGACATGCTGTATTACTGGGGCGACTGGATGTGGGATTACATGTCCGGCCGCGGAACCGGTTGGCTCGGTCCCTATTTCAACATCCTGCCGGTAATCGTGATGGGGCTGTTCCTGGCTCAGCAGAAACTGTTCATGCCCCCGGCAACGGACGAACAGACCGCGATGACGCAGAAGATGATGAGTTACATGACGTTGGTCATGGGCCTGTTCTTCTTCCGTGTCCCCGCCGGACTCTGCATTTACTTCATCACCAGCAGCCTGTGGGGAATCGGCGAACGAATTCTGGTCAAGAAAACGCTGCCGAAAACACCTCACTTCGACAAATCTGTCTTGGAAGGCAAAGTAAACCATCGCGGCCAAAATGGCGGTGACCAAGACTCCGGCGGAAACGTCGTTACGCCTCGCAAGCCGTCCGATTCACCAACCGGAGGCGGCAACACCTGGGCCGATCGCCTCCGCCAAAAGATGAATCCGGAGGAGCCGGCCGCACCGCTGCCGCGCGACCGCAAACGCCCCAAGCCCAATAAAAAACGCAACTAAGCGTCGCCTGGGTCGACCGAGGCAACCACGCGTTGGACCGGCCGACCCCCTCTGACCGGCCGGACACACGCCCGATCCGGGTTGATTCGCGTTGCTTTGGTTGGACACCGGTTCCGCCAAATCCGCCGCCCATGGCCCGCCAACCCCGCGAGGCCAGCCCGCCGGAGGCGTTCAACCGCCGAAAACTGCCGCCCGTTGCGGTTTGCACGCGAGCGTTTATCTTACGCTTCCCAATTTTCTGTTCCATTTCTCAACGTCTTTGGTTCCCCTCCTGTGCTCCGTACCCACACCTGCGGTCAACTCCGTAAATCCGATGTCGGTTCGCCTGTCACCCTTTGCGGCTGGGTAGAAAACAAACGCGACCACGGCGGAGCCGTCTTCATCGACCTTCGCGACCGGTATGGCTTGACCCAGGTCGTTGTCGGTCCTCCGGAAGCAAACTCCGAACTGATCGACGCGGCGGGCCACGTGCCCAACGAGAGCGTGATCCTGATCCGAGGAAAGGTTGCCGACCGACTCGAAGGAAAGGTCAACGAAAAACTCGCGACCGGCGAGATCGAAGTTCGCAGCGAGCACTTCGAGATCCTTTCGACCGCACAAACACCACCGTTCACCCCGGGACAATCCGACCTCCCCGGTGAAGACCTGCGGCTGAAATACCGCTTCCTCGACCTGCGTCGCAAAGAAATGCAGGACGCTCTGATCCGCCGCAGCGAAATCATCAAGTGCATGCGAGATTACTTCGCCGAGCACGATTTCATCGACGTCGAAACGCCGATCCTCGGCCGCAGCACGCCCGAAGGAGCTCGTGACTATCTCGTTCCGAGTCGTGTGCATCCAGGCAACTTCTACGCGCTCCCGCAATCGCCTCAGCTCTACAAGCAGATCCTGATGGTCGCCGGATTCGACCGCTACGTGCAGGTCGCCAAGTGCTTCCGCGATGAAGACCTGCGTGCCGACCGCCAACCCGAATTCACGCAACTCGACCTCGAGATGTCGTTCATTGATGCGGACGACATCATGAGCCTGATCGATGGCCTCGTGGCAACAACCGCAAAGCAAGTGCTCGGCAAAGAGATCTCACTGCCGCTGCCACGTATGACGTACGAAGAAGCCATGCGGCGTTTTGGCAGCGACGCCCCTGACCTCCGATTCGGTTTGGAGATCGTCGACGTCACCTCGGTCGCTAAGAAAACCGAGTTCCGCGTCTTCCGAGGAACCGCCGACGCAGGAAACTTCGTCCGTGGCATCCGCGTCCCCGGTGCAGCAACGCTTTACTCCCGTCGCCAAATCGACGAACTCACCGCCTACGTCCAGCAAGACTTCGGCGCCAAAGGCCTCGCATGGTTCCGCGTGGAAGACGACCAAACGTTGTGGAGCCCAATCGCGAAGAACTTCGATCCCGAACATCTCGCCGAGATTCGCGAACTGCTCGGTGGCGAACCGGGTGACCTGCTGATGTTCTTGGCCGACACATGGGAAGTCACTTGCAAAGGCCTTGCGGGTCTTCGCAAACGACTCGCCACGGAAATGAAACTCTACTCACCCGATGACCTGAACTGCAGTTGGGTGACCGAGTTCCCGATGTTTGAACGTGACGAAGAGAGCGGCCGCTACGTCGCCATGCACCACCCCTTCACGGCTCCTTTGGCTGAGGACCTTCCTCACCTGAAAGAATCGCCGGAGAAATGCCGCGCCCAGGCGTACGACTTGGTCATCAACGGCAGCGAAGCAGGCGGCGGCACGATCCGTATCCACGACAGCGAGGTCCAGTCGCAAGTCTTCGAACTGCTCGGCATGGACGAGGAAACCGCCAAAGACCGGTTCGGCTTCCTGCTCGACGCACTGCGATTCGGTGCTCCTCCTCACGGCGGCATCGCCCTCGGAGTCGACCGCTGGGTGATGCTGTTCGCCGGATTGGAAAACATCCGCGAAGTAATCGCCTTCCCGAAAACGCAAAAGGCAACCGACCTGATGACCCAAGCACCCGGCGAAGTCGACGCGGCCCAACTGAACGAATTGCAACTGCGAACCGTTTCGGTGAAAACCTAAACGACCTCTCCGATTCGCAGGCAAGCCTCCCTGGACCATGGTCCAGAGGCAACCGACCATCAACGGGCTTTGAATTCAACCGAATTCAAAGCCCGTTTTTTTGATACACCGTGTGTTCGCTCGATCACCGGTCTAACGGCAGCCTTTCGGTCGTATTCAATTCCGGGCCGCCCCCGCGTCCACCACTGCCGGCTGCGGTGTAGAGCGAGCCTTCGTAGTAGATCACCCCCGTGCCATGACGCCCGGTTGAAAACGTCGACATCGTTTCCCATTGATTGGTTTCAGGATCGAGCGATTCGATCTCGTTGTGAGCCGTCTTCTGCCCGCTGCTCTCTCCGCCCGCAATCAGCAGCCTGCCATCGAGCGAGATCGCAAAACAGCCCGCTCGCGGCGTTGGCAGGTTACTTTCCTCGGGAAGCGTCGACCACTCTCCCCGATCGATGTCATACACATCGACCTCCGGAATCGTCAACGAGAACACTTCTTTGGTAACACCCGACGTCTTTCGACCGCCCGCGGCATAAAGTTTGTTCCCAACCACCGCAGTCTGAAAGTGATCCCGAACGTGAGGTGCGTCGGGCAACTGTTCCCATTGCCCGGTCGCGAGGTCCAACCGATCAAGCCAACTGACCCAACCGTCCCAGTGACCGTTGCGAATCCCGCACACCAAGTACAACCCGCCATCATGAATCACCGCTCCGGCACCACCCCGCCGACGTTCTTCAGGAATTGTGTGTCCCCATGACCATTCATCCGCACGCGTATCGTAAACCATGACACGCTCCACTGCTTTCTCACGCGGATAACGCCCCGTCATCGCTCCGGCTAACCAGATCTGATGCCCCATGACGACGGGCTGGAAGTGATGAATCTCGATAGGCGGCTGCGCCCCCTGTGTCCACGTTTTGGTTTTCGGGTCAAAGATATCAACCGGTTGAATGCGACGCCCACCGAGCAAATAGAAACGCCCATCACATTCGATGAACGCCGCCTCATGGCGTTTGTGCGGAGCCCCTTCGGTGACCAAGGGCTGCCATCGTTTTACCGATGCCTCGTCCTCGGCAAACGCGGCCGTGCTAACTCCAATCCACAGCACTGAAACAACGAGCACGACGAACCGAACCACACATCGCCAATCACTTGTATTCACTTTCACCTTCCAAAAAGAAATCAATCTGAAGCCGTCACGAGTAGTTTATGCCAGTTCCTTTTTCCAGTAGTGGATCTTGTCAAAGATCCTGCAGCATGAGGACCTTTAACAAGATCCACTACCGCCAATTCGAAATCCAAACTGCGTCGGAAGATATCGCCGATATCACCAGACTTCGGGGGCCTGAATTCTGGCCAACTCAGCTACAGGAACCAGATTCGTCCATTTCAAAACGCTCTCATCATAGACGAACTCCGCCCACGGTTGCGCCGGCCCCTTCGCCTCGAGTCACCATCCGCGAAAGGCATCAACCGCTCGCTGCGAACCGTCATCAGCCTTAGGCCTTGATATCTCGATTGATAACCTGCAACATCGCATCGCGAATTTGCGTTTGATGATCCGAATCCACAATCGGCTGCCCCTCGGCATCCGTGATGTAGAACACGTCGGCGATTTGATCCAGGTGCGTATCGATCTTTGCAAACTGAATCGATACGTCATTGGCAAACAATACTTTCGCGATCTCGGACAACAGTCCTAACCGATCGTAGGTAAAGAGCGAAAGAATCGTTTGATGGTCAAACGTGTCGTTGTCAAAAATGATCTTCGTTGGCAGCAGATGCACCGTTTCCGGTTCGTCAGTGCCCTTGGTCTTCCAAACCCGTCGCGCCGCCGGAAGACTCGTGTCCGGTTCATCGATGGCCTTGCGAATCACACGGCAGACCTTGTCAATCCGATCGGCCGGCGGTTGGTCAACGAAATCAGGATCGCAGACCCAGAACGAATCCCACAGCAAATCCTCGCCGACGGTCTCCACATTCGCGCGGAAAA
>NZ_ANOH01000161.1 GCF_000346505.1 Aporhodopirellula sallentina SM41 | reverse complement strand
GTTGTTGCGATGTCTTGCCAGCGGTTGAAGTGAGCGGCTGAATTGATAGCCGTTTCCGGACTGCAGGATTTGATAGTCGAGCG
The DNA here is from genome assembly GCF_000346505.1 of Aporhodopirellula sallentina SM41. GTDB lineage: Bacteria > Planctomycetota > Planctomycetia > Pirellulales > Pirellulaceae > Rhodopirellula > Rhodopirellula sallentina. Next base: position 14,665 of record NZ_ANOH01000161.1, on the reverse strand, counting down.
TGTTCACGCCGTTGGGAAGGTAGATGAAAATGCTGCGGCGCGGCGTCGAGGTGCCACGCATGGTGGAGCCCTCAACCGCAGCGGCGCTTACCGGACGCATGCAATCCAAGAGTGGCAGGGCCAGTGCAACGCCCGAACCGCGGAGCAACCGACGACGCGAAACTCTTTTCTGTTGTGAATGGTAGTGTGCCATCGTTTTCTCGGTGAGAGTGCTTTGCGGAAGAGCGGCAGGCGGGAGTGTTGCGTTGGGGGCAAATGTGACAATGATCAGCGTTTCAAGAACAAATCCGACTCGACGAAGTGGCGAATGATGTCCTGCAATTGGTATCCTCCCGGTTCGCTGCGCCGGGCAATTGCGGTGATGGCATCGCGATCATCGATCGTCATCGGCCTGCGAAGAGCGTAGGTGGCGAGTTTTTCGACGAAGGCGTTGGCGAACGGCTGCGCATCGTCGAGCATCAACGCCTTGAAGTCTTCAGGGCCTTGGAAGGGTCGCCCGTCAGGCAGCTCGCCGCTGGCATCGACCGGTGGATTTTCGCCAATTCCATGTTGGACAAACTCTTCGGTCCGCCAACGTCCGACGGCGTCGTAGTTGTCGAAGGCAAAACCGAGCGGGTCGATTTTGCGGTGGCAGGCGGCGCACTGAGCGTGGATGGTATGAGCGGCGAGTTTCATGCGAATCGTTGCTCGAGGTTCGTCAACCGGATTGGGCTCGATCGCGTCAATGTTTGCCGGGGGTGGGCTCGGTGTTTTGCCAAGGATCACATCCGAAACCCAGATCCCTCGATGAACGGGACGGTGGCGGGTGCCGTCGGAGGTCATCGACAGAATAGAAGCCTGAGTCAACAAGCCACCTCGATGACTGTCAGGCGGCAACGACACTCTATGAAATCCCGTCGACGCGGGGATTGGCAGTCCGTAGTGGGCCGCCAGTCGCGGGTTGAGCATCGTCCAATCGGAGTCGAGAAACTCGGTGATCGGGAGGTTGTTCTTAAAGACTTCGGCAAAGAAGGAAGTCGTTTCCAGGACCATGCTTTTTTCCAACCACGGGTCGTAGTCGGGGTAGAGTTTTTGGTCCGGTGGGAACATGCCGACCTTTTGCAGTTGCAACCATTGCTTCGGGAACGATTCCTCGAACCGCGCGATCTTGGGGTCGGCGAACATGCGGGCGAGCTGCGTTTTCAGGGTTGCCGGTTGATGCAGTGTGCCGTCTTCGGCGGCTTTGAAAAGAGTTTCGTCGGGCGCTGAACTCCATAGGAAATACGACAGCCGTGATGCCAATTCCCAATCATTGATGACGGCGCGGTTTTGACCGGCATCACCTTCACGGAGGTAGTAGAAGTTTTGCGACGCGAGGATTCCTAGCATTCCCAACTTGCAGGCTTCTTGGGTCGACGCTCCTTTCTTCAGTTCGGTCCCGATCAGGTAGAGATAGCGATCGACTTCTTGCTTCGTGGGAGGCCGTCGCCATGCTGCGCGAGCGAACCGTCTCACGAGGTCGCGAACACTCGCCAGTGTAGGTTGCGCGGGTGGTGCAAAACGTTTTCGCTTTGCCATCGACTCGGCTTCGACGATCGGGCCTTCCCATTGAATCGAGTCGAAGATCAAAACGGGGTACAGGGCGTTGCCTTCTTCATCGGTCATCTTTCGTTGCCAAGGTGACCGCGAGAGAGGGTTGTCGAAGGTTGTGAACACACGCTGTCCGGTCGGGCGGCCCGCGATGCCGGAGTTGGATGGCCCAGGCACTTCGTTGTTGATTTTCATCGAGACCTTGCCTTCCAGGTAGGTCATGAACTCGAAGACGGCGGGGGCGTTTTCCGGCGCGATGACGTCGTGTTCGAAAATGATGCGATCCAGTTGTGGACTGTAGATCGTCACGTGAGGTGCTCTGCCTTCTTTCGATGGAAGGCCGCTGATGGTGAGTTTGGCTCGATAGATGCCGGGCGGCATGGAATAGTTTTGATGAGCCGGTTCGACGTAGGACAAACGGTGACCGGGCCAAATCAGTGTGCGAACATCATCGAGGATGCCCTGTTCCTGCAGGACGTCACGTTTTCCTCGATTGGGCCAATCGATATCGAGTGCGTCTTTGGTCCATGTTTGAGATTGAGGAACGGACGCGGGATATGCCGTGTCGAGGATCGACCGCGAAGCCGCGAGATACTTTTCGACATGCGACGGCGACAACGACAGTTCGGAACCGATTCGTTCAAAACCCTTCCACTGCGGGTCCGCATTCATGCGTCCTGGGGCGGCCGCGTCGTAGTGCACACCGAGCAGGTCCTCGATGGTGTTCGCGTATTCTTCGCGGCTCAAACGGTAGAACGCAACGGAGGCGCGGCGAGCCATTCTCGCGTGCTCGCCCTCTTTGATTTTGCCGCTGATCCATTCGGCAACCGTTTCGATTTCCTCAGCGGTTGGTTGGTCGTTATTGGGAGGCGGCATTTCGCCGGCGTTGATTCGGCCGATGACTTCATCCCATCGTTCGGCGATGTGGGCCGAGTTGAAAACAGTGGGCAGAGTGTCGAGTCGAAAGTCGCCCTGTTGAGTACTCGCGTCATGGCAGTCGAGGCAGTGTTCCTGAATGAAAGGCAAAACCACCTGCTCGAATGATCGAGTGTTTTCGGCAGTCGCGGCAGAAGTCACGGCGAATGCAGACGCTAACAACGACGCCAACAGGGCCGCGCAGATCACGGGGCGTTTCATGACTGGACAAACCGAAAGGTGGGGAAGGTTTGGTCGGCAACGGAGAGCCCGCGAGCGATGTATCCGTCGGCCAAGGCGGGGATGTATCTCCATCGTGGAGGCATGCGTGTGGAAACAGGTGAGTGTCAATCGCACATCGCATGGAGACGCAATCAGCTAATGGCGCGACCACGCGATTAATCACATGCAACTGATAACCAAAGCAACAGATAACCAAAGCAACAGATAACCACAGGCAACTGATAGTCACAGGCAACTGGCGCACGTGACAAAACGCGGTAAGGCGACGTGGCTGTGGGTTTGGTCAACGCTCGGTCTCGCTGAGCTGCGGTGGCGGGTTTGTCGATGGCGAGTTGTTTTGGATTTGTAGACGAACGGCGCGTCCGGGCCGAGTTGGTCGCTTGTTTGGTGGAGCAGGGGGCGCTGACGATAATCTTTGGGTGGGTAACATCTGTGCGCTTGGTTACGGTAGGCTTACGGATCTCTTTTCCCCACCAAATTCGTTTTTTGAAAGAGTCTCTTATGAAAGCCCTGGTCGCTGAAGCTTTAGGTACGTTCATTCTCGTCGTTTGCGGCTGCGGTGCCGCCGCCTTTGCCGCGTCATTCCCGGTCGAAGGGGTAGGCGATTTGGGAATCGGGTTGCACGGTGTTTCGTTTGCGTTCGGTCTAGTCATCGTGGGATGCGTCTATGCCTTCGGCGGAATCAGCGGATGCCATTTGAACCCTGCGGTGACGGCGGGGCTGTTTGCGGCAGGACGCTTTGCATCATCGAAGGTTCCCGGTTACGTGATCGCACAAGTCATCGGGGCGATCGCCGGAGCGGGCTGTTTGTTGTTGATTCTGCAGGGACATCCCGACGCGGCATCGGTTTCGTTGGAAGGCGTGGCCAACGGTTACGGGGAACACTCGCCGGGACGCTATTCGATGGTGTCTGGTTTCGTATCGGAGGCGTTGTTCACGTTCATCTTCCTGACCGTGATCCTAGGGGCGACGTCGCCGAGCGCGCCGGCAGGCTTCGCGGGACTGGCCATCGGTTTGACGCTGACGGTGCTGTTGTTGGTTGGGATTCCGATCACGAATCTGTCCGTGAATCCCGCCCGCAGTACCGGTCCGGCTTTGTTCATTGGCGGATGGGCGATCGGCCAGTTGTGGTTGTTTTGGGTGGCGCCGATCGTCGGCGGTGGCTTGGCCGGATTGCTGGCTCGGTTCCTTTATGCCGAAGAAACGACAGCGAGCTAGACGTCCGAGCAGACCGCCCGCACGCGGCCAAAAACAGCAATCGTGGCGAGCGACGCGAACCGATGCGAGCGTGCAAAAACAAATGCGGCGTCGCCTGCTCCGCGGGCTTTAAACGCTCTTGGCGGCGATACCGTGGTGGTCGAGTCCCATCCAGTCAAAGATCTCGTCCCGGATGCGGAGATACTCCGGATCGTCCAGGTTGCGAGGTCGCGGAAGGTTCACATCCACGACCGCTCGAATTGCCGCCGGTCGATCACTCAATACTACGACCCGATCGGCCAACTGAACGGATTCTTCGACGTCGTGGGTGACAAACAGAATAGTCTTCTTTTCTTGACGCCAAATATCGACGAGGTCGGCGCGCATCTTAAGACGTGTCAACCAATCGAGTGCGCCGAGCGGTTCGTCCATGAATAGAATGTCTGGCCCTGATGCGAGCGCCCTTGCGATCTCCACTCGTTGTTTCATTCCGCCGGACAGTTCACGCGGGTAGGCGTGTTCGAAACCCGACAGGCCGATCATTTCGATGTAGCGTTGAACGGTTTTTTCTTTCTCGATCGGCGACACATCGGCCAGTCCAAAACCGATGTTCTGCGAAACGGTGAGCCAGGGGAAAACGGAGTTGTCTTGGAAGATAAACACTCGCCGCCGGTTCGGCCGGACAACGGGGACTTCGTCGATCAGCACCTGGCCGCTCGAAGGTTTCAGAAAGCCGCAGGCAATGTTCAGTAACGTCGATTTCCCGCATCCCGATGGGCCGACGATGCAGACAAACTCGCCTTCTCGGATGTTCAGGTTCACCGAGTCGAGGACTTGAATGACCGATCCGTCTTCGGCGGTGAAATGCAAGTCGATGTCGCGAAATTCGATTTTAGGTGTTTCAACAATCATCGCTTGGCGGTTCCTCGACGCGATAGGGCTGAGTTTTCGATTCGTGCCATCACCCCGTCCAGGAACATCCCGATGACTGAAATGACCACCATCGCCGCGACCACCAAGTCGTATCTCAGGTTGTTGCGTGAATCGTTGATTTGGAAACCGAGTCCCGATTGAACGCCTAACATCTCTGCGGCGACCAAGACCACCCATGCGATCCCGAGGGCCAAACGCAGTCCGGTCAAAATCTGCGGCATCGCCGCCGGAAGGATGACTTGAAAGAGAACCTTCGCGCCACTGACTTCCAAGTTCGTTGCTACCCGTAGGAATTTGACGTCGATTCCTTCGACCGCTGACGTTGCGGCGGTGATGATCGGAAAGATGGACGCGAGAAAGATGAGGAAGATCGCAGACAGATCGCTCGGTTCCCACCACGTCATCCCGCCAAAGACCAGCACCGCGATCGGCAACCAAGCGATCGGGGAAATGGGACGCAGGCCCTGGACCAAGGGGTTCACCAATTCACGAAACCAACGCGACCAACCGATCGCCAAACCGACCGGCACGCCAACGAGCACCGCCAGCGTGAATCCCCACATCACACGGAAGACTGATGCAATGATGTATCGCCACAGTACACCGCCGGTTGCCAATTCAATCAGTCCGGCCAGCGTCAACCATGGCCCCGGCACGTCGGTACGACCGTTGCCAAGCGTGACGAGATGCCAAATCAACAGAAACAAACTGAGGCCAACCAGGCCGAGGAAAATTTTGCGTCCTTGCATCAATCCAGTGCCTCAGCGCGATCCGTCGATGGTCCACCTGCGGTCGAATCGCCGTCGCTCTCGAGCGGCAATTCCCACGTCCCTGAGCGTTCGAACGATGGGTCACAGTAATCATCAAAACCGAACGGGTCGTCTTCGGTGACGGGGCGAAAGCTGAAAAACCCGAGCCGCTCGGCGTAGTCTTGGATTTCGGCGAAGTCCTGCTCCGCCAAATCGAGGCTGCTGTAACTGACACGATCGATCGGCCGTGTCAAAACAAACTTCAACAACTCAGGATCTTGGTTGTAGTATTCCTGCCGCGCGGCGATCAATGCCGCCTGCATCCGCGGGGAACGCCCGAATCCTTCCGGGATGACGGTGGCGCCGGCGTGGCCCGCGTCTTCGCTATTTTCTTCGACCAACCCGGCCATCAATCGTTGGTCGCCTTCGTCGATCCATTTTCCCGACGCGGAGATACCCTGCACCAATTCCCGCACGATGTCAGGGTCTCGTTCGATCAAACGTTCGGTCACGACCAGGACGCATGAAATGAAATTCGGCCAGATATCTTTGGTGAAGTAGAGAACGCGTCCGAACCCGTCGACCTCCGCTTTCGCTGCGAACGGCTCGCCAACGATGTAGGCTTCGAATTGTCCCGAGCGGAGCCCCGCGGGCATCTCCGGCGGCGGATAGTCGATCAGGGTGATCTCCGAATTCGAAAAGTGAAACTCGTCCTTCAGCTTTTCGATCAAAATCCGCTGGTTCGAATATCGGTGAGGGATTGCCAAACGCTTTCCTCGGAGATCTTCGAATGTTTGATACGGCGAGTCCTTCTTCACCACGATTGCCGTTCCGTCGCGGTGTCCCAGGTGCACAATTTTTACCGGCGTGCCCTGTCGCTGCATCACCATCGCCAACGGCGCCAGAATGAACGCGGCATCCAAATTCCCCGCATCGATGTCTTCGGTCATCGCCGGCCAACTCGTGTATCGCCACGACACGAATTCGGAACGTTCAGACGAATGCTGGCTCACCCAACTCGTTACCGGACACGTCAGGTGGCACGTCACCGGCAGGTGGCCGACGCGAAGTGACTTTCGAGTGGTGGATCCGTCCGCTGAGTCTACTGCGTCGGGGCGATCGAACAGATGCAGATTGAAATGCGCATGGAGCAACGACACGGTGGCCAAAGCAAGAAACAGTTTGCCAAGATGTGCCATTGGCCTAGTCGGAACAGAGAAAAATAACGATGCGGGAAGGTCAAACGTCGCCGATGTCGCCAGCATTGCAGCAAACGTCGAGCGGAACTACTAAGCGGGGGTTCGACCCTCACACCAGTTCCGTTTCGCACCCCGAAGATAGCTGGCGCGAAAATATCTAGCAATTGCAGCCACCGCCTTCGCGACCGCTGGGATCAGGAAAACACCCCGCTTTTTGGATGTCGTCGACCACGGAGGCGTTCGCCGGCCTGATCGAGTCGAACCCCGGTTTTACTAAGGCACCTGGGTTCTCTAGGTTGCCGTGCTGATGGCTGAGAATTTTCATGGGAGCGAATCAGGCGATGACCTCACTGCAGCGTCGACGAGAGTGTTTATGAATGTTGCAGCCGCTGTCACGTGAACTTCGGTGGTCTGAATTGGGCGGATTCGCCTACGAGAATCGGGCACGTCAAAGTTCCGAGTGCATCGAGACGCCGTGCTCGGCGGAGCTGCGTCTGCTTTATCGTGTCGTGTTCATCGTGTCGCGTTCATCGTGTCGCGTTCATCGTGTCGCGTTCATCGTGTCGCGTTCGGGGCAGCGAGTTTCGGAGTGGGCGAATTGAGCCGCTCGTGATGAACTCCGGTGCAGGCGAATGGTTCGTGTTTTCGGACGTCCTTTCCAACGGTTCGATATCGGTGACGTGCCGCTACGAACTCTCCGACGAGTATTGAGGGTGCCGCCGACGTGTGGTTCCGACGAAACGAAATGTGCGGGTTCTCCTGGCTACATGAAGGCCTGATTGCGGATGCCGATCGGCCTTTGACGCCAAATGTCTCTGGGTATTCGGTCGTCCGTTCGCTCCAATGTGGCAGCAAGAATGCGTTAAGATTCGATGAATCGACGTGTCTGAGCCTAGCCATGTTTCGCGGTGTTGCTCAAACTGCGCCGCCCTCGCATCAACAGCCCAGCGGCGAATCGGAAGACGTGCCGTTGCCCGCCAAGGCGGTTGTGCTGTTCCGTTCGCCCCCAACCGCATTGAGACAAGTCATGAGTGATGCGACCGCGTCGGCCCAAATTGACGCGAACGAGGTTACCGCCGATTCGCTGCTCGAGCCGGCGCCCCAAATGCTGGACGCGCCATTGTCGAAATCAGACGCGACGCAGTGGATTGCCGTTGCGGTACTGGTCTATTTATTGATCTGTGCCGTCGGCCTGATCGGGTCGGGCTTCAAAGCGGCAACGGGTGATGAAGCGAAAGAGATGTTCGCCTTCGCCACGAATCCTTTCGCGGGTTTGGTTGTCGGAACGGTCGCCACGGCGTTGATTCAGTCATCTTCCACGGTGACGTCGATCATTGTCGGGTTGGTCGCCGGCGGGCTGCCGGTTTCCGTTGCGGTTCCCATGGTGATGGGGGCCAACATTGGAACGTCCATCACCAACACCATCGTATCGCTCGGACATGTGCGTGAGAAGAAAGAATTCGCACGAGCGTTTTCCGCCGCGACGGTTCACGATTTCTTCAACCTGCTGTCGGTTGTCATTTTCCTGCCGCTCGAGATCGCGTTCGGGCTGCTCGAAAAGATTGGTAAGACGCTCGCGAGCTTTTTCGTTGTCGAAGACGCTTCGATGGGAGGGCTGAACTTCGTCAAAGCAATGACCGCTCCGGTGGTCGGCACGGCAAAGCATTACGCGTTGGAGTTGGGTGACGGGCTTGGTGGGGGGCTGTTGATCATCGGAGGAGTTGTTCTGATTTTCATCACCATTCACTACGTCGGCAAGCTTCTCAAAAAACTCATGGTCGGCAAAGCCAAAGAGATCATGCACGCGGCGATCGGAAAGGGGCCGGTTTCGGGAATCGTCTCCGGAACCATAGTGACGGTGTTGGTTCAGTCGTCGTCGACAACGACGTCTCTGATGGTGCCTCTCGCGGGATCAGGAGCGTTCGGGTTGAAACAGATCTACCCGTTTACTTTGGGGGCAAACATTGGGACGTGCATCACCGCTTTGCTCGCCGCGACGGCGGTGGACGGGAATGCGAACGCGGCGTTGCAAATCGCGTTTATCCATCTGACGTACAACGTGTTGGGCGTGATAGTGATATACGGCATTCCTTTCCTGCGATTCACTCCGGTCCGCGCGGCGGAATGGCTCGGCGTGACCGCGGCGGAAAACAAGCTGATCGCACTCGCCTATATCCTGGGCGTTTTCTTTGTCATCCCCGGGATATGCCTCGGCGTCTCCAGCATCATCTAGGAAATTGTTGCCGTGACCGACATCAAAAAAATCTCAACCGAACGCATTCGCTGTCTTATCGCCGATACCGAAAGCACTCTTCGTGAACTCGAAGCCGAATTGCAGCGGCGGGAAACCGAGGCACAAGACGTTGAAATCGATCACCTCGAAGAACACATGCGAGGTGCCGAGTTATCGCTCAACTCGATCAAAGAGTTCCTCACGTTCTTGTTGGGCGAATACCGTTCAAAACACTGAGGTTTTTTCAAAACCCCCTGGGCAATTGATTTTCCGTCGGGGCGATTGGATTGGCACGGTTAATAATGAGACTTGAGGCTGTAGTGACAGTCGACAAGACGTTCGGTGGTTTACAGAGGCCTGCCGAAACTCTTGGCGAGTTTCGCTACGTAAGAATTTAGCTGCCCTCTAGCCACTCGTCGCGGTTGTTTTGTGTTAGCCGCGGCCAACGCCAATCGGCGGGGCGTTCGTATCATTCTTCATCCGAGTTCTTCTGACAAGCTTTGAAAGTTCCAACGAAATGCAAGATTATCAACGTATCCGAGAAGAGGTCCTGGATTCGATCGACGAGGAAGTCGAATCTGAACTGCGTGACTTGTTGCTCGACATCAATGACCACGAGCGAAACGGGGACGGTCATCCGCACAAGTTGACGCGGACCGAGTATTTCCGTCACCTGCTGCGATTGCAACTCGAACTCGTCAAGTTGCAAGATTGGGTGATTGAGACCAAATCGAAAGTGGCGGTTATCTTCGAGGGCCGTGATGCGGCCGGGAAAGGTGGCGTGATCAAACGCATCACTCAACGGCTCAACCCACGGGTGTGCCGCGTCGCCGCGTTGCCGGCACCCAACGAGCGTGAAAAGACTCAGTGGTATTTTCAACGCTACGTGCCACACCTTCCCGCGGGCGGCGAGATCGTTCTTTTCGATCGCAGTTGGTACAACCGCGCCGGTGTCGAACGCGTGATGGGCTTCTGCACCGAGGAAGAATACCAAGAGTTCTTCCGTACCGTTCCGGACTTTGAGCGGATGATCGTTTCGTCGGGAACGTATCTGCTGAAGTACTGGTTCTCGATCTCGGACGACGAGCAAGCGTTTCGTTTTCAGTGCCGCATCGACGATCCTCTGAAGCAGTGGAAACTCAGCCCTATGGATCTCGAATCTCGTCGTCGGTGGGAGCAATACACCGTCGCGAAAGAGATCATGTTGGAAAAAACGAATCTTCCCGAATCTCCGTGGTGGATCGTTGACGGAAACAACAAGAAACGCGCTCGCCTGAACTGTATTCATCACTTCTTGCAGCAGATCCCTTATCAGGAAGTGGAGCAGGAAAGCGTTGAACTGCCGGAGCGGCGACGCAGTGAAGACTATCAACGCAACCCGATGCCCAAAGAAGTCTTCGTGCCCGCGGTTTACTAGTCGTTTCTTTCAGCGCTGTTCGGGTAGTGGGTCTTGTGAAAGATCCTGCTGCATGAGGGATCTTTCACAAGATCCACTACCGCCGGCTCCTTGAGTTGTTGGGGTTCATTAAGTTGTTGAGGTTTTTTGGGGCGGTCACAGTCTGCGCACTGAAAAGTCTGCGCACTGAACGTCTGCCGAGTGCAAAGTCTTCCCAGTGAAACGACGGGGGCGGACGCACCGTTGTGGCTTGTTTATTGGGTGGCTGATTCCCAGCGATCGTCCGCGTCCGATATTAAAATGCTCTGGCGTGCGGGAATTGAAGGCCTGTGTATTTTCTAGCGCAAAGCCGTGTTGACGGAGTGTCCCGTTTTTGGCTTCAATAGGCTTTCCGTGCCAGGGGCAGGTACGAGTCGAACCGTCGACCCATGTCGACGTCACTCTTTCTCCCCTACGCAGGCGCGTGGGCCCGTACGTCGATTGTGCGGGGACGATGCGTCTGTTTCCGCGAGGCACAGCGCGCTTCATGCTCTATTCGAAAAACCGAACCATTCCGAGTCCGATTACCGGCTATCACTTGGACGATGAAGGTCACTGGGTCGCTCAACTGGAGTGCGGCCACAATCAGCATGTTCGCCATGACCCGCCTCTCGTTCGCCGCGAGTGGGTTCTGAGCGAAAAAGGAAGGCGATCGATGTTAGGTTTTCGCCTCGCCTGCAAGAAATGCCTCGAGTGCGCGCCGCACGACGCCCGTCCTCCCGTCTCGGAAGAGTGCCCCGACTGAACGTGGACCACGATCGGTTGAGTCGAGGAAGCCGCGTGGAAACGATGTGTGGCCCCGTTTTCGGCGCGTGTGGTAGTGGATCTTGTTAAAGATCCTGTTACCCACAAGCGTCTTTATGCTGAAGGCGTTTTAGCAAATTGCCGGCGGTCGAGCGAAGCGACCACCTTCGGGGGCGGTCAGAACTTCGCATGATCGGTCTCTCCAGGTGCGCTAACACGACCTGGGGCGAATGGCTTGAAATCGCTTCGGGATACAAACCGGCGTGTGGGTAATCAACAGCTTGTGAATGATCCTGCCGCATGAGGATCTTTCACAAGATCCACTACAGCAAAGAGGACTGGCAGAAACTGCTGGCGTTGATTCACCAACCTGGCGATGATCGAACAACGATGCCGCTCGGTTTCGGTGGCCTGAAATCCGACGAATCCAGCCAGGGTGTTTGGTTGGTGGGTCACGGGTGTGGACGCACGCGGTAGACTGATGCCCATGCTAGGTGCGATTGTCCTGACCGCTGTTCTGCTGATCGTTGGTGTGGTGCTGCGCGGTCGGTTTCGCGTTCTCGCGGTAGCTCGGATTCCGGCGTCGTTGATCGCTGGGGCGGTGGGGTTGGTGGTTTGGCAGGCGATTCTTTTCAGCGTTGATCTTGAGTCGGCCGAACCGGATTCTTGGACGCGGTGGGTTCAATCGTTCAGTGAAACCACGATCGCTCATTTACGTGGTTGGCCGGGATGGCTGATTGCGGTTGTCTTTGCCGGAATGCTGTTGTCGCGTTCTCCGCAGAAAGGGGGCAGCCAGCGATCCGAGGCCGGTCATCTAGCGAATCAGCATGCGGACCACGACCAGCACGGTTTCTCGCCGGTCGCGCGAGAGGCGTTGATGGTTTGGATCATCGTGCTCGGTCAGAGCACGGTGGGGTTGTGGTTGGTGTGGTGGTGGCTCGGGCCTAGTTTTGATCTGCCCGCGTCTGCTGGCATGTTGATTGAAACAGGGTTTGCCGGAGGGCATGGTACCGCGGCGGCCATGGGCACCGTATTCGCCCACCCTTCGATCGGATTGGAAGAAGGCCTCGATCTCGGTGTGCTGATGGCGACCTGCGGGCTCGTGTACGGTTTGGTCTCGGGGATCCTGTGGATCGAAATCGGTGTCCGACGTCGATGGGTGGCGAAAAAGGATCACCCAGCGGATTCGGATGAATTGGCTGCGGCAGCGGAAGGGAGCCCAGCCCCGATAGCGGACTCGGCAGCAGGCTCGATAGCGGCCTCGGCGAAGGACTCGGCCTCGGCGAAGGACTCGGGCACTGCGAACGCGGGGCGGGGACCGGCGTCGATTGCCGATGCGATTGAACCGATGTTGTTGCAGTTGGTGTTCCTGATGCTCGCCTTCTCATTGGGGCTCGCGATGCAGTGGGCGGTGGATTGGATCGCCACCGCCGTCGACGCGTCGGGGATCTTCAGCGGTGGTGATCCCGGCGACGAGGGGCAACGTGTGCTGCGTGACCGGTTGCGAATCGCCAGTGTGGTGGGATCGTTCCCGTTGTTTATCTACACGCTTTTTGGCGGTGCGATCGTGAGGTTTGTCGTGGTTCGTACCGCGGGCGAGCGGTGGATCGATCATGCGATGATCAGTCGCCTGATCGGTGCGAGCATGGACCTGTTGGTTGTCGCGGCGGTGGTGACGTTGAACCTCGCCGTGGTCGTGTCGTTGTGGGTGCCGATAACGGTGTTATTCGTCGGGGGGGCGGCGTGGTCGACGTTTTGCCTCTTGGTGCTCAGCCGTCGAATCCTGCCCGAGAGCCATTGGTTTGAACTCGGGCTGATCAATTTCGGGATGTCGACCGGCACGACGGCGACCGGGTTCGTGTTGCTGCGGGTGATCGATCCGGAACTGAAGACACGGGCCGCGGAACAGTATGCCCTTGCGGCTCCCTTGTCGGCCCCGTTTATCGGTGGCGGGATGATCACGGTCGGGTTGCCGCTGATCTTGCTCGAGCGGATTCCCATCGCGGTGAGTGCGGTTTCGATGGCGTTGGTGCTGGCGATTCTCGTCGGAATGGGGGGGTGGTGGAAAGCAAAACTCACATCCCGGCAAAGATTCCCAACCGAAAAAACCGGCCCGGATTCCAACCGCTGAGGCGAAATTGGGCAATCTAGGTGAGAACACTGAATTGCGTTCTTTCGTCATACCGGTAAACTCAGTGCTTCGAATTTGCCGGGAAGAAACCAAGCGAACGTTTGGCGAACTCACGGCCCGGAACGTTTTCTCTGCCATCCGCTCATCACGCGAACAAAATTTTCATGGCCGAATTGAACCACGAGTGTGGCGTTGCCGCGATCTATCACCTGTCCGGCCGTGGCCGAAGCCCGATTTGTACCGACGACGGGCCGCGTCAGATCTCGCGTTTGTTGCCTCGAATGTTGCTCGATATCCAAAACCGCGGGCAACTCGCTGCGGGAATGAGTACGTTCGACCCCGACCGTCCGGGCCTGATCAAAACGTTACGTGACGTCGGCACCGTGACTGAGGTGTTTCGCCTGAACCATCGTGCGAAGGCGGATTCGTTGATGCAGAGTCTCGCCGGCAGGGCCGCGATCGGCCACGTGCGATACGCCACGTGCGGGCAAGATGATCGCAACTACGCCCAGCCGTTTGAGCGCCGCCATATCCATAAACGCAAGTGGTTCAGTTTCTGCTTCAACGGGCAATTGGCCAACTACACACTGTTGAAGCAGCGTCTGCTCGCCGACGGCGATCACCACCTGACGCTCGACACCGACACCGAAATCATTCTTCACGAGTTCGGCCGGATTCTCTCGGCGACGAACGGTCGTTTGGACTGGATCGAAGTCCTTCGCCAAGCCGCCTCCGGTTTCGACGGTGCCTATTCGCTCGCGTTGTTGACCGGTGAAGGCGAGATGATCGTCGCCCGCGATCCGCTCGGTATCAAACCGATGTGTTACATCCACGAGGGCCCGTTGTTCGCCGCGGCGAGCGAGAGTGTTGCGTTGTTGAACCTCGGTTTCGAAGCCGACCAGATCAAATCGTTGCCTCCCGGGCATGCGATCCTGATCGACCCCGAACATGGTTTTCGGATCGAGCAGTTTGCCGCTCCGCAGGAACCGAAGCACTGCTTTTTCGAATGGGTTTATTTCGCCAACGTCGCCAGCACGCTCGACGACCGCAGCGTGTACCTGTCGCGAACCAATCTCGGTCGGGAACTCGCCTCGGCGGAACGGAATTTCGGACGCGTTCCGTTGGATGATCCCGATACCATCATCGTGCCGGTCCCGGACACCAGCAAAGCAGCGGCCGACTCGATGGCCTATGAATTGTCGATCCCTTGCCGCGAGGGTTTGATCCGCAACCGTTATGCAGGCCGAACGTTCATCGAAGGCGGTCGTGCCCGCAAGGCGAAGGCGGCGGCGAAGTACACTCCGCTGCGTGAAGTCC
>NZ_ANOH01000160.1 GCF_000346505.1 Aporhodopirellula sallentina SM41 | reverse complement strand
ATGTGAGCCGAAGTGCGTGAGCACTCGGGTATTGGGCGTGTTGGTTTGGTTTGGTGGTTGGCGTTTCTAACCGAGGCCTTACGGCCATTCGGCTCGCTTGGTTGGGGCATTTCGGATGCCGAGAGATCTGGCACGTGAGAGATTCGTTTGGTCACCGCCACGTCGTGCGTTCGATACCGTTCAGGCGATCGCGATGTGTGCAAACGCCGGTTGCTTGCTACTCGCCTTTGCTGTTGAGCGAGTAATAGCTGGCTAGGACGAGGTCGGGGGCTTCGATTTCGGCGCTGGTCCAGTATCCGGGGGCGATTGGGAAGCCGTTGTTGATAAAACCGTCGTCATTGGAATCCGTGATCGCTTGGACGCTGCCGTCGGCCATCAGGACGTGGCAGATTCCGTTGTGATGAGCAGACATGCCACGGTAGTCTTGGCGTGTGTCCAGGCTCCAGGTTTTCAACCATCCCGTGACGCCGGTGCGCGACGTCGGGACGGGGAATACAGGTGCCTTGAGCAGTTCCGGGGACGCCAGGTGAGATGCGGAGGCGATCGGCGTGTCCGGGGCGCCGTCGCCTGTGGTGTCGATCTCTTGCCGGTGCAAAATAGGGCCACCCACCATAGGTGTGGTGTACGGTGTGCCCGCGAGCAGGTCGCCTGTTCCGATGCTGAGAAAACCGATCGCCGAGGAATCGCACAACAGCGGGACTGTGTTGGCCGGTGCCCGCGAACTGTCTAGGAAACGCGTCGTCAGCGGGCCACGGGTGACGTTCCGGCTCTTGATCTTCAGGCTGCAACTGGGGTCTTTCGGCGTCGGGTTGCCGTTCTCGTCGAGCGTCATGCCGCCACGAACGAGGAACCACGAGGCGGCGTAGTTGGTGTCGTAGCCGTCCTCGAGCATCTTTTTGTGAATCAGTTCGGCGCGGTCCGCGGTGGACGCGGCGATCGGTGCGGTGCTCGGTGGTACCGGCGGCGACGGGGCGCTGCTGCCGGCGATCATTCGGGCGACATTGTAGATCGTGTATCCGGTGTCGCTTTCGTAAGGTTCGTTGCCGAGCAAATCCACGCATCCGTTCGTGAACGACGCGGCGTTCTCGGTCAACATGAACTCGATCGCCTTGCTGGTCTGCGCCGGGTTGCTCGCACATCGCATTTGGCTGACCAGGACTCCGCGCCGGACGAGGTCTGCGACCCATCCCACTTCGGTCGGCACGCCGTCTCGTTCGGGATCGAACCCGCCGCTGCAGAATTCGCCGTTCGCTTCGCTCGTGGTGCGGCCGATCATGCCAATGCCGAATTGCTTGAGGTTGCTTTGGCACTGCGCCGCTCGGGCGCTCTCGCGGGCTTTGGAAACCGCCGGCAACAACAACGCGGCGAGAATTCCGATGATCGAAATCACGACCAGCATTTCGATCAGCGTGAAGCCGCGAACGTGATGCTTCGATGAGCGAATGGTGAAGATATTCACGATGGGTGAATCCGAAAATAAGAGGAGGCTCGAAATCAAGTCCTCTGGATTGTTTCGGATCGACTTAGGGTGGCAATCTCAATTCAACGAGCAGATCGAGACTTCACAATCACGACCCCTGATCTTCACCGGAACTTAAAGAAGCTTGGTCTGCGCGTTTCGCGTCCGATTGTTTCGCCTCGTCTGGCGATGGCTTCATATCGATCACTGGGCTGCCCCATTCGATTTGAAAAGTTGAATTGCAAGAAGAACATGTTGTCTCTTTGCCCATCATGCGATCGTCAACGACCTGCGGCGCTTCACACTGAGCACACAGAACGCGAATCATGCCTTCGGGTTCGACGAGGGCGTCGAGTTCTGCGTCGGTTAGGTTGGGCAGTTCGATGTCTTCGGGCAGCATCGTCACGAGCAATTCGCGAGTGACATCGGTGGCCTCGGCGATCCGGTTGGCGAGTCGTCGGACGCTGCGTTCGAATGAGTTGCGTGCGGTTCGGCCATTTCCGAAGTGACGATCGCGGTTGAAGTACAGGTGAGTGAAACCGCGAAGGAGCCGGCGGCGTGTTTCGGTCGGCAGTTCGTACTTGGCTTTGGCCGAGATCAGTTCGTAGATTCGGCTCAAGGCCTCGGGGGCATAATCGTCAAAGTGCATCGTTGTTCCGACCCGCGAGCTGAGTCCCGGGTTACTGCGGATCATGCGTGTCATTTCGCGAGGGTAGCCAGCGAGGATAACGACGAGCCGGTCGCGTTGATCTTCCATGCGTTTGAGCAGCGTTTGCACGGCTTCGCGGCCATACTGGTCCTGGCCGTCTTCGTCGACGAGCGTGTAGGCTTCGTCGATGAAGAGCACACCGTCGAGGGCTTCGTCGATCTTCGCGTTGGTCTTGGGGCCTGTTTGTCCTGCGTACTCCGCCACCAATCCGCTGCGGTCGGTTTCAACGAGGTGTCCTTTGGATAGCACGCCCAGGGCGCCGTAGATCTCGGCGATGATCCGCGCGACGGTGGTCTTTCCTGTTCCCGGGTTTCCGACGAACGCCATGTGCAGGCTCGGACGCGTCGTGGGCAGCCCCATGTCCTCGCGTTTGCGTTCCATGTTGAGGAAGTTCGCGAGGGTTTGGATTTGATTCTTGATCGCCTCGAGTCCGATGAGCCGGTCCAACTTGGCACGTGCCTCTTGGAGTCGTTCCTCCGGCGTTCGGTCGTCTTCCGGTGGTTCGCTTGTTTGGGCCGAATCGTTTTGAGGCGGTGGTGTTTTGGTGCGTCCGCCGGATACCGTCGGGGTGGATTTGACGGCGGCGTCTTTTCCGATGCCACTACGTTCTTCGGTTCCTTCGCGTAGCCGTTTGGCTTCGCCACGCAGCCAAGCGATCGCGTCGCGAGCGTTGTCGATGTCGGCTTGATGGTCTTTGGTTTCCGAAGGCAACGGCGCCGAGTCGTCTCGGTTAGGGGAGCGGGGCGAAGAAGCGGGCGGGCCGCCGACGGACAGTCCTTTCGCCGACGCCTTGGCGGATTCGAGTTCATCCTGGATGTGGTGAATGCGGGTTCGGTCGATGCTATCTTCGTAGCCATCGACGACTGCGATCATCGTCGCCAGTCGGGCGGCCATGGTTTCGACGTCGCCCCACATGTCACGCAGCGACGGCAGTTCGAGGAACGGGCGCGTCACGTCGTACCACGACAGGTCTTGCGCGGTGCTGATCAGCCAATCGATCGCCTCGTGCAGTGCCGTTCCCATCACCGGTTGGTGCCAGATGTGTTCGAGCAGGACGCGTCCGAGTTGACGTTGTTGCATTGTTTGCGCCGAAGGGTCCGGCAGCGTTTCGGCGAAGACTTTCATGACGAAGCCTTGATGCAAGTCGTCCATCTGCTCGGCCATGCTCGTTCCGGAAGCGTGCCCGCTCAGGCCCGCTGGCTCGCTAGGGTTATCCGAGGAAGCGCGTAGATTGGGATCGCCCGCCAGCCAACCGTAACTGCCTTCGGCGATCTCGCCGGCTTCCACGTAGAGTTGCTGAGTCTGTTCGAGTGCCTCCCGGAACAAACGGATCGAACGAAGGATTGCGTCGTCGTCGGGACCAGACATGAACATGCACTCGCACGCGGGCAGAAAAGGTGGGTAAACAGTGAGGGCGTAAGTATTTGGAAATCAAGGCCTTGCGTCAATCACGGTGCGCCGTCGGGCCGTTGTGAGAAAACCTCGCATCGGGTAAACTGCTCCGCTTCGCGGCGGGCCGGTTTCGCAGCGACTTGGACATCTTTTCTACCGCATTTAATGCGAGAAGACACTTGGCTGACGACGGCGATACCCCAGACGACATCGACAACCCATCCGACGAATCCGACAACGGCAACGGCCCGGTGAACGAAGGAGGCGAAAACGCGGGTGCGAACGGCCCCGGCGATGAGCAGCCTGGCGGTGGGCAACCCGACGACGGTGCAGTCGCGGGTGGTGCAGGCGGTAGCGGTGGCAACGGAAACGGCGAGGCCCCACCGACCGGCGGTGCCCCGGAAGACGGCGGCAACGGTGACCGCGATCCGGGCGGCCATGGTGCGCTGCGGTTCGTCGACTTGCCGATCGAAGACGAACTTCGCGAGAGTTATCTGACCTACGCGATGAGTGTGATCGTCAGTCGAGCGTTGCCGGACGTTCGTGACGGTCTGAAGCCTTCGCAGCGGCGGATCTTGGTCGCGATGAACGACCTCAATCTCGGCCCAGGCAGTAAACGCGTCAAATGCGCGAAAATCTCCGGTGATACCTCTGGTAACTATCACCCGCACGGGGAAAGTGTCATCTATCCGACGTTGGTCCGGATGGCACAAGAATGGAACATGCGGTCGTTGCTGATCGACAAACAGGGGAACTTCGGCAGCGTGGCCGGTTTGCCTCCGGCGGCGATGCGGTATACCGAAGCACGCATGTCGGCCGTCGCGGCACAGATGCTCGAGGACATTAAACTCGACACAGTGGACTTCGTTCCGACGTATGACGAAGCTCGCACCGAACCGACAGTCTTGCCGAGTAAATTCCCGAACCTGTTGATCAACGGGTCAGGCGGGATCGCGGTCGGGATGGCAACCAGCATTCCGCCACACAACCCGTCGGAAGTCTGCGACGCGTTGATCAAGTTGGTGGACGAACCCGACACAACGATCGACGAACTTTGCGAAATCATCCCAGGGCCTGACTTCCCAACAGGCGGAATCATCTGTGGCCGCGCCGGCATTCGCCGTGGTTACAAGACCGGTCGCAGCACGATGGTGGTGCGGGCGAAATGCAAAGTTGAAGAGATGCGCGGCAATCGCAGTCGCATCGTCATCACCGAGATTCCTTACCAACAGTATCGCGACCGGATCATTGAAAAGATCGCATCGTTGGTGAACAACGATCGGATCAAAGGGATCTCGGCGATCCGCGATGAGAGCGATTTGAAGGAGCCCGTGCGGCTGGTCGTGGAGTTGAAACGGGGTGAGGATCCGGATGTGATCCTAAACCAGTTGTATCAATTCTCGCCGCTGCAGGACACGTTCTCGCTGATCTTCCTCGCGTTGGTCGACGGCAAGCCGCGCGAGTTGACTCTGAAGGAAATGTTGACGGAGTTTCTTCGGCACCGCACAACGGTCATCCGTCGACGGACGCAGTTCCTGCTCGCTCGTGCGAGACGTCGCAAACACACCGTCGAAGGTTTGTTGCTCGCTCTGGCGAACATCGACGAGATCATCCAAACGATCCGGACATCGCGGACGCAGCCGGAAGCGAAAGAGCGTTTGATGGCGATCCAGTGCCCGGCCGCAATGTTGCAGCGGGCTCTCGGGGATGACGGGTTCAAACAGTTCGAGACCGAACGCGGTAAGGCCGAGAGCTATACGCTGACGAGTGTTCAAACCGACGAGATTCTCCGCATGCGGTTGGGCCAGTTGGTCAACCTCGAACAGGAGAAACTGTCGGGCGAGCACGCCGAGTTGCTGCGTGAGATCACCGACTACCTCGATATCCTGGCCAACCCACAACGTGTCAGCGATATCATCAAGGACGATCTTGAAGAGATGAAGCGTCGCTTTGGCGATAAACGACGCACCGAGATCAGCCATGAAGAGTTGGGCAACATTGATCTCGAGGACCTGATCACCGAAGAACCGATGGTGGTTTCGATCAGCCACCGTGGTTACATCAAACGAACCCCGACGAGTGTTTACAACACGCAGCGCCGGGGCGGGAAAGGCCTCAAGGGTGCCAAGAGCGATGACGAGGATCCGATCGAACACTTGTTCGTCGCCAGTACCCACGCGTACCTGTTGTTCCTGACAACGACGGGTAAAGTGCGTTGGCAGAAGGTCTACGACATCCCGCAACTCGCACGTGATGCGAAGGGTCGCGCGATCGTGAACCTGTTGCAGATGGAACCGGATGAACAAATCGCACAGTGCTTGGCCGTGCGTGATTTCAATCAACCCGGTCACTACGTCGCGATGGCAACGCGCAGCGGGTTGGTGAAGAAGACGCCGCTGGAACAGTACAGCCGTCCGAAACGTGGTGGTATTATCGCGATCAAACTTCGCGAGGGCGATGAACTCGTCGATGCTGCCGTGGTCGGACCGAATGACGAGATGTTGTTGGTGACCGCTGACGGGATGGCGATTCGGTTCAAGGAATCCGACTCGCGGCCGATGGGACGGAACACTTCCGGTGTGAAAGGCATCTCGTTGATGGGCGATGACAGCTTGGTCGGTATGGTTGTGACCGATCCGGATGCGACGCTGCTTACCGTTTGCAAGAACGGTTACGGCAAACGAACACCGTTTGGTCCGAATGCGTCCGATGCTGAGGCCGGAGACGACGAAAATGGTGCCGAGACCGCTGGCGAGAGCGCCGCCGAGGGCGATGATGAATCGGCTTCGGCGAGCAGCAGCTCGGCCCGCTATCGGACTCAAAAGCGCGGCGGCAAGGGCTTGCGTGACATCAAGACGAGTGAGCGAAACGGCAAGGTGATCGGGATTGCTCGCGTGACGGATGAAGACGAGCTGTTCATGATGACCGCCAAAGGCAAGTTGCAGCGAATCTCGGCCGCCGACATCAACGTGATCGGACGCAACACGCAGGGCGTGCGGATCATGAACGTCGACAAGGACGACGAGCTGATCGCTGTGGTGCGAGTTCCAGCGGAAGAGAAATCCGACGAAGCCGCACCGGCTGCGCCAGCGAGCTGAGCGTTTGCCCACGTAGGTTCGTCTTTCCAAGAGGAACATCCAGGCTGCAGGCGATCGCTGAGGGTTGTTCGTTTTGTTGGCACTGTTTCAGCGGAATTGCTGTGCGGTCTCGGTCTTGGAAAGACCGAGCTACGTGGCGCGTTTCCAAACGAACTTTAGGCGAGACGACTCACGCTTGAGCAACGGGACCTCGAGGCTCTTCGGTTCGCTGCTGTTCAACCCTGACCTATCGCCGGTTGCTTCCTGTTAATCGGTTGGCTTGGTCGAGACGGCCGATCATCCATTGCAGGTAGTTCTTCCAGTCGTCGCGACTGAAACGTGTCATCTCGTCGAAGCGGTCGTCCCACTGATCGGAGATTCGGTCCAAGACCACGGCGGCTTGGCTGATCAGCATGTCGGCTTCGCGATCGCGGCCGAGGATGCGGACCATTCTGGATTGGCCCAGTAGTGCTTCGAGGGCGGGTGGTTCGTTCATGTATCGCAGCGACATGTCCCGGTACGCTTCGGCGGCTTCGGCGTAGCGGCGCATGGATTTGAGCGTGTCGGCTTGACCGAGCAACGAGTTACGCAAAATCGCGTTTTGTTTTTCGCTGAGGTCATCATCGCGTTCTTCCATGTCCATGAACCGGACCATCGCGGTGAATCGATCGAGTGCGGACTGGCGAAACCGGTTGGCTTTCTGTCGCAGATCACGCTGTGCCGCGTCGAGCAAATCTTGGCTCTCGAGCTCCGCTTCCGGAAGCCGCGAGGCGAGCAGCTGGCCACGCGCCAATTCATACGCCGCCGCTTGCGCGCGTGGCAGCGGCCAGTAACGATCGACGGCTTCGTTGAGTCGGCGGAGGGCGTCGTTGAGTAGCGGTTCGATTTCACGTAGCTTCTCGATGCGTTCATTGAGTGGCAGCGCCAGCGCCGCGAGTGTTTGCAGATCGCTCTCGGCGTAGAGCAATTCACCGAGCGTGAATAAGGAATCTCGCCACACCGGGCTTTGCGGAGTCAGTTGCCCGTCGGACAAATTCTCGTTCAGCAACCGCTTGGCCTCCTCGTTGTCGCGTGAGTCCGCAGCGGCCTGAGCGGCGAGCAAGCGGGCTTCGTATCGCATCGGGTCGCGAGGGAATTCGATGATACAAGTCTGCAGCGAATCCATCGCTTCGTCCGGCCGACCTTCGGCGAGCAACGCCCGACCGTGAGCGACCAAGCCAGCGGGTTGTTTGAGACGGTCTTCGTAGCGGAGGAAGTTCTCGAGCAACGGGATGCTCTTGGAAAAGTGTCGTCCGCGTTGGTAGGAGTCGATCGCTTGCCAAAGAGTGGGCACGTATTCTTTTGTGTCGAATTGAATCTCGGCGGCACTCGCGAACGCATCGCCCGCTCCCCGGAACCGGGCCCGCGCGGACGCGAAGGCTTCCCGGGAAACCTCGTCACCACGGCCGCGTCCGGCGGACAGCGTGGCGTCGCCCCAATCGCGATAGGCGATCGCTTTCTCGATCAACGCGGGGGCTTCGCCAAAGAGCGATGGAATCGAATCGGCGATCTCGACGACCGCCGCGTATTCACCTGACTCGCGAAGGACAGCGAGTGTTTCAGTAACGCGGGCACGAAACTCGGCTTCCTTCTTTTGCGTGAAGTTCAAGTGACGGCTTTGGTTCATCTCGCGAACGAGATATTTCGCCGTCTGCACGGCTTCAGGGCCTTTGCCAAAGTTCGCCAGCAGTTCCATTTCCGACAGACCGCCTTCGAGACCGTCTTCGCGGAAAGGACGTTGTTGGCGGAGTTGCGTCAGTTCGGCGAGGGCGAGGTCTTGTTGCCCGGAAAGCAGGAACGCTTGAGCGGCGGTCAGGCGAGAACGCGAGGCCAGTGACGGTTCGGCTTCGCGTTGCAGCACCGCGAGTTCTTTGAGAACCTCGGAAAGTTTCTCGCGTTGGTCCGCGTCAATTTGTTTGCTCGCGCGCGCGGGAATGTCGGCGATGAGGCGTTCCCCGTGCGCGCGGTTGACCGACGCGAGCATTCGCTTGATGACGAGTTCGGCGTCTTTGAGTTTCAATTCGTCTTGCGCGGCGAGCGACCATCCGGCGTGTTGCTGCAGCGCCGGTGCGATCGTCTTGTAGGATTTCTCGATGGTCTGTTGTGCTTGTTTGAATCGTCTGAGTTGGATCAACCAATCGATCTTCATCAGGTTGGCTTCGACTTGATGTTCCGCGTCGAGCGATTCGCCGTTGAGGTATTCGTCGATCGCAACGATCGCTTCGTCGAGGTCTTCACGCGGTCGTCGTGCTCGTGCGATCGCGAGTATGGGCACGAGTTCCCCGCGGAGGGTCAGGTCGACATCAATGGCGGCTTGCAAGTGCTTCGCGGCGGCCTCGTAGTCGCCGACTTGGTGATACGCCATACCGAGCATCCGGTGTCCGTCGGCAGCCCGGCCTTCGGGAAAGCCGAGCGTTTCGGCGTTGACCAACGGCGGGATCGCTTCTTGCAGTTCTTTTCGGCGGGCCCGCGGCGATTCCAACCGCATGGCTTTCTCGAATTGACCGGCACCGATGAAAAACGAGTGCAGAGGCATCCACTCTTGATCCGTTTCACTCTCCTCGTCGAGTTCGACCGACGCGGCGAGTTCCCCGGCGACAACGGCGTTGCCCGCCACGTACTGCGACGAGGCGATCTTCAGCGTTTGGATTGGCGAGATTTCTCCGCTGCTCGCCCAAAGTGAAAATAGGTAAGCGAACCCCGTCATCGTCGCGAGCACGGCGGTGCCGGCGGTCGCGACGGATAGTGATATTTTGGACGATCCGGAATCGGATTGGGCGTCGTCGGTGGTGGCGGGGTCGGGATCAGGCACAGGCTACTCTCTCGGGTTGCCTGCCCATATCAAATCGCACCGCTCGGCAGCAAGATCTGACCCGCAAAACGCTCCGATCCGTGGTGTTTCGCGAGTCTCACAAACGCACCGACCTGCCTGGGACGGCGAAGTTTGGTAGATTTGCCGTTTTCTACCGGCGTCGTCCGACGGTCTTGCCGCGACCCGATCCTTTTCGAGATGTCTCTTCCTGATGAATTCAAACTCCGCCTCCGGAACACCTGCTGGCCAACCTTCTTCTGTTCATTCGTCGACCGGACCGGGATCGGACCTGCGAAAAATTTTGATCACCGGTGGGGCGGGGAACGTTGGTGGTTCGCTGGCCTGCCGGTTGGTCGAGAGTCCGCGCAACGAAGTCGTCGTGGTTGATAATTTGGTGACCGGGAGCGTGAATAAGCTTCCGCCGTTGGATCATCCGCGGTTTCGGTTCATCAAAGCGGACGTGAACGATTTGTCAGATTTGACGCCGATCATGACGGCGCACCAATTCGACGCGGTGTTTCACTATGCGGCGTTGGTGGGTGTGCAGCGAACGCTCGCCAATCCGGTCGCGGTGCTGCGTGACATCGACGGGATCCGCAACGTTTTGTCGTTGGCGAAAAACACCGGCGTGCGGCGCGTCTTCTACGCCAGCAGCAGCGAGGTGTATGGCGAGCCGGTCGAATTACCCCAGCACGAACAGACGACGCCGCTGAACTCACGGTTGCCGTACGCGATTATCAAGAACCTCGGCGAGTCGTATTTCCGATCGTACTATCAAGAGTTCGGGCTCGATTTCAACGTGTTCCGCTTTTTCAACACGTACGGGCCGAAGCAAACGACGGACTTCGTCGTACCCAAGTTCATCGAAGCCGCTCGGGCGGGCAAGGATATCACGATCTACGGAGACGGAAAGCAAACCCGCACGTTCTGTTACGTCGACGACAACCTCGACACGACCGAAAAGGTGCTCGACGATGAATCGTGGTCCGGCGAGATCATCAACATCGGAAGCGACGTCGAGATCACGGTGCTGGAACTGGCCGAGACGATCATCGAGAAAGTCGGCAGCAAGTCAAAGATCGTGCATCTGCCACCGCTGCCCGAAGGAGACATGACCCGCCGCTGCCCCGATATCACCAAGATGCGAAAGATCTTGGGCCGTGACCTGACGCCGCTGAGCGAAGGTTTGAATCGGATCCTTTAAGTCGCGGTGTCCCACGTAGCTCGGTCTTTCCAAGACCGAGGGCGGTGTGATGTCGAGCGGAGCGTGGCCTGCTCGAGCTGTGAGTAACACGTGAGCCGAAGTGCGTGAGCACTCGGGTATTGGGCGTGTTGGGTTGGCTGGCTTGGTTGGCGTTTTTACCCGAGGCCTTACGGCCGTTCGGCTCACCCACGTAGCTCGGTCTTTCCAAGACCGAGGGCGGTGTGATGTCATGCGAAGCGTGACCTACTCGAGCAGTGAGTAGCACGTAAGCCGAAGTGCGTGAGCACTCGCGTGTTGGGTTGGCTGGCTTGGTTGGTGTTTTTTACCCGAG
>NZ_ANOH01000159.1 GCF_000346505.1 Aporhodopirellula sallentina SM41 | reverse complement strand
TTGATCGACAAACTCGCCGGGCTGTCACAGTGGGAACCGATCCCGCCGTCGGTCACGCTCACGGATATCGGGTCAAAGACACTGCAGTTGCACTGGATGCGAGCGGTTCGATTGAACGGAATCGGTACCGCCGAGCTGGTCGTCGGCAAAGGTTCGGGCGACCTCGTTTCGCTCGGTGCGAGCGACGGGTTCATCGAAATGCCCCCGGGGGCCCACCACGAGGGCCCGTGGCCCTTCTACGCCTGGTAGTCGGCTCGCCTGCGGAGGCTCCTCCGTCAGTCCACCTCCCAGTCGGTTTTACAGACGCCATGTGTGTTCATTGTGATCGCAGGGGTGTTGTCGTGTCGATTTGATGTGGCTTTTTTGACGACACATCGAAATTGCATAAAACCCGTGAAACACGGGGAAACTGCGAAGTTTGCCGTTTTGGCACACCTCGTGCGTTTAGGAAGAGCGTTCACCAACCTTTTCCAAACGGAGTTTCCTATGACCCGAGTTTTCGCCCTCGTCGCTGCCGCCGTCGTCACCCTCAGTTGCACGTCCGCAGAAGCGCAGGTTTTCAACCGCTTCGATAGCTACCAGCGTTTCACCAGCGACTTCGATCGGCACCGCAATGATCGGCATCGCGACGATCGCCGGCACGACGACCGATACCGGGTGCGTTACTCGGGCGGGCATCACGATGCTCCCATCCATCAGTGCAGCGTCGCGGAGCTCGATCGGCTCGCGGACCAGTTGGCTGATGTCGCTCGTCACCTTCATGACGATGCCTATCAGTTGAGCCGCGGATACGAGCGTACGCACGCGATCATCGGCACCGTTTCGAAACTCGAGCGGTTGCAGGAACACATGCATCGGATGCTGCACGACGCCGCTAATTCGCGGTACGCATCGAGCAGTCTGGTCTCCCACGTCGCCTCGGACATGAACAGTGCCCGGTCGTTGATGCTGTCGCTGCACACCGAATTGAGTCGGCAGGGATATCACGGGGCTTGCCCGCAGGACCTCGTCGCGATCCAACACATGCAACGCGTGATCACCGGCGAAGCCTTGCCGCTGCTGCAACGGATGGAGTTGACGCTCTATGGATCGACGCACCACGACGTGCAGCCTTCGCGTCACGATGTTCACGCATCGAGCCGTTACCCGGTGGAGCCACGTCGCACCGTGAAGTACCCAACGCGTCGAACAACGACTCGGTTGAGCCTGCCCGGATTCTCAATCCAGTTCTAAGAACGGATCGGTGAACTCATCCGCCGATCGGCGTTAGCCACGGTTCACACGACTGACCGGCGCGGACTTCCGCCGGTCAGTCGGCTCGCCAAGGTTTTCGGATCGATTCGAGAGCATTTTCAGAACGACGTAGCCAATGTTGCCAGATTTCGGTGATCTAAACCGGGTGCCAACACTCTGCACCGGAGTTCAGCGAAAAAGCAACTGTGTGAACGTCGGGAGATACTCTCTCCAGACGTTCCATGAATGGCTGCCGGCGGTTTCGACATAAGTGTGCGGGATCGAATGAAGCTTCAACTGCTCAACGAACTGATGGTTTCGTTCGAGCAGAAAGTCATCGACGCCGCATCCGATCCAGAACAGCTTGCGAGCGGACCGGTCGCCTTCGGATGCCGGGATCCATTCAGGATGATCCTCCGCGAACGGTTCGCCCGGTGCCGCGGCGCTGAACGCACCGACCCACGCGAACTCTTTGGGATGATCCATTGCCATCATGATCGAATGCCCGCCGCCCATCGATAGACCGGTGATGGCTTTTCGTTGTGGATCATCGGATACGTGGTATTGGCGTTCGATCATCGGAACGACGTCTTCGATGACATCTTTGACGAACGTCTTGGCGTTTTTGATGTGATACTCTTCCGACCACGGGTGCTGCTGTAGATCGACGGGGTGTCCGTTGGGCATCACGACCACCATCGGCGTAATCTTTCCCGCAGCGATCAGGTTGTCGAAGATCAAATGTGCCCGTCCGACCTCCGTCCACGCGGTTTCGTCGTCGCCGTGTCCGTGGCAGAGTACCATCAACGGGTAAGGCTCGGCCGCGTTGATGTCGTAGTTCGGCGGCGTGTAAACCACCGCGGCACGCTGCCCGCCGGTCGTTTGCGATTGATACACATGCCGATGCACGACGCCGTGATCCACATCACTTTGCTGCGTCAGAAGCGGATCATCGCTGGGGACTTCGAACAAACTCGCGCACTGGAACCATTTCTTCAACCACCGGTTTCGAGGATCGGTTACGCGAACGCCGTCCACCTCGAAAACATATTCGTGGACCCCTGGCGACATTGGTTTGGTGGTGACTTTCCACACCCCGTCGGCATCCCGTTTCAGCGGCGTGGGACGGTGGTTGAGCATCACGTTTACCGATTTTGACTCGAGCCCCGAGAACCGAAACGTCACGCGGCGATCTTCATGAACCTCAGGAGAAATGATCGTTCCAGGTTCTTTCCCCGCGGCTCTCGTCTGTCTCGCCACGATCTTGCGAATGTCGCTCAAGTTGATTTCTTCGGGTGATGAGGTGTTCGGTGATGATGAGGTCGTCGATGAAGGAAACTCATAAGGGAGCAGCCACCATTGTTCGACAAACGTCGCGCGCTTGCCCGGTTTGAGTAGCTCGGCGGGGCCGATCGGTTCCAATTCTACTCGATCCTTTTGGGGGTACCACACCGATACCGTGAGCCCCGCGATCTCGTTGTAGGGGCGATCCGGAAAGGTCTTGAATCGCTTCACAAACATGTGATCGTCCGGCGCGAGATAAGCGAACCAACCCGCGTGCGAATCGAAACCGAGTTTCGCGTGTTTCGGCGGGCCCGTAACGACGACGGTTTTGGGATCGACCAGGATGTTGGAGTCTTTGGGATGGAGTTGCATGTTGCGGCCTCCTTCGTACATCACGTATCCGCTCGGAAAGCGATCGTTTGCCGTACGCGGCACGACAACAATCCCGCCACCGACCGCAAACGTTCGGCCCCAATGACAGACGTTCACACGTTCCTTCGATTCATTGATGGTCGTCTGCGAGCATCGCAGTTGTGAAGTGGTTTCGTGCAACTGAAACTCGCGGACGAGCCGAACGCCGGACTTTGGATCGTATTGACTGGTGAGCCGCGCCGATCGGTTGCCCGTGATCTCGGCATCCCATTTCCCCGACCACAGTACCTCTCCCCGGTTGATCAATTTCTCGGGACCGATGTCGAACCGTCCCGCGTCCATCAAAGGGCGTTCGGCGGAACCATCGTTTTGGGGATCACTCGACGACCATCCCTCGCCCTCAGGTGAAAGGCTCAGGACGTTCTTTCCGTCACGTGAATATTCGAGCACTCTACCGCCCGCTGCAGGACACAACACGACGTTGATGTCGTCATTGTACAACCGGATGCAGTCATCGAATCCGTAGTAACTGACCACCTCGGCACCATCGAACGCGTTCAAGCGACCGGTCGCCAAACCGAACAATATGACGGCGAACGTTAGGAAGGCACGATGCGGCGTGGAGTCTTGAAAAGGCATAATGCGTCTCGCTTGGGGGCACGGAACGAACAGGCAACAGCGACCACTTTAACCTCTTCCTGCGGAGCCTGGGGATCGACGCGTCCGAACGGTACCGCAGCAATTTGGGGGCCGCAGCGATTTAAGAAATGACGTGCCCCATCCCTGTAGCTGGAATTGCCTGCATTCAGACCACCGAATCAAGACCGCCGAGTTTAGCGGGACTGAATTTAGACGACTGGAGTCTGGCGACATCAGCTACGTCATTTTTGAATGCGTTCTAGAAGTTGTCGGACCACCATCGCTGCCATCTCGAGACGAGAGATTTCGCCGGGAGATGAATTCGGGCCGGTATCATCAGACGCGGCGGCAGCGGATGTGATGTCTTTTCGCGAGAGAGAATGCTCGCGGTGACCTCGTACATTACGGGTTCTCGATCGGAACCTGGCCCCACCGCACTTGGTCGACTGCCCCATCCTGCGGATATGAGTTCTTCAGGAATATCATCAACGGGGTCGGCCGAAATCGATTCGATCGTGCCCCGCAGCGTTCCCGCCGGCATCCCTCGGTAGCCGAACGCGACGGTTTGCCCGACACGCACCTGGTCGATCGATTCCTGATCGACGTACAACGAGATGACTCGGTCGCTCGGGTGACCGAGATACCCGAGCAAGGTGCCACTTTCGATTGTCGCACCCACGTTGTGAATCCGCAGCGGTTGTCCGGTCCAGTCCCAACGTTGTTCGACTCGTTCTCGCCGGGTGATGCGACGCGGTGGCGGATCGAAACGCGACAACTCAGATTCGTCCGGAAGATTCGCTTCTTCGAGACGTCGCGCAATCGTGTCGCGTTGCTCTTGGGCGGCTGCGAGTTTTTCTTCCAGAATGGGCTGCACTAACGCACGTGTTGGGCGATCAAGCCGATCGATTCGGGCGGCGGCGAGTTCTGCTCGAATTTCCGCGACCGATCCTTTCGCGGAACCGTGTTGCAGACGCAAACGCCAATCGTCGATTTCGAAACGATCGCCCTCGTCGGTTGTCATGAGACGTCCCGTGGTCGTTGCGAAGATCGGTCGTTCCTCCGTCGCGCGAACAATTCCGCCTACCCGAACGCTTTGTGGCAACGGCACAAACAGCGCCAAACCCAGCCCGGTCGCGAGGACGGTAAGACGATGTCTGACACTTTTAGTCGTTTCGCCGGATGCCTGCGTTTGTTGCTGTGTTGGCCTTTTCATGCGATTTCCCAATATCGCGAACGAGAGCCAGGCGATCAGCGGCAGAGCGATGCCGATGCCGAATCGTGATTCCGTCAACGTGAACAACGTCCAAAAGATCAGCGTGAAAACGAACAGGCGATACGCTGTGCTGCAAACTGCATACGCGACGAGAAACCCTTGTGTTGTACTTCCGATCGGTGACGAAGTCTGCGGTGTCCGTCGCGAGATTGCCGCTCGCAGTGCCTCGCGAGATTCTGACGAGAGGTTGGGGATGCCGACCAAGTCGGAGAGAATGTAGTAGCCGTCGTATCGAAGCAAAGGGTTGGCGTTGATGATCAGCGTGCTGATCGACGCGACCATCATGATCAACGCCGAGAGGTCGTGAAGCGTACCGGGCTGCGTCGTCGCCCAAACGAATGTTGCCAACGCAGCGACGGTCCATTCCGCCAGGATGCCCGCGGCCGAGACCAAGATTCTGTCGCGTCGGCGGGGCATCAACCAAACGTCACTGACGTCACAGTACAAACACGGGATTCCCAGCAACAGCATGACGCCGATTTCGCGGCAACGGCCACCCAAGGCAGTACAAGCGACCGCGTGCGCGAGTTCGTGAATGACTTTGGTGATGATCAACGCGGCAGCAAACAGCAACAGGATACCGCCCGGAGCGAAACCGTCCGCCAATCCGCCTCTCTTCGCGAGCGACTGCACGAGCCGCGAACTCGCACCCGCTGAATCGGCGAGGAATTCATCCATCCGCATGCCAACAATGAGCAAAGCACAAAACGCCAAACCGAGGATGGCAGACAAAAACAGTTTGCCCCATTGGGAAGTCGGCGTGACGCGGGGTGGCGGTTTCTCTGAAGCGTCTGCGCGGCCGATCCAACGTTCGATCATTCTGCCGACTCGCCATCGATCCGGCGTGATGCCGGGCAAACGGATCGCGAGGGGCTGCGTCCACCACGGATGTCGGCGCGATGGCAAACGTGGTTTCCACACACGAGAAGTCGGCACGCCGTCTTTCGTTTCTACGAGCCCCATGCGAGATGCCGCCGAGAGGAACTGAGCGAGATGGACGGGGGCAACCAGCCCTCGGTATTTCGACTCGATTTCCTCGAACGAGCGGCCGCTGCGGATCGAACGCAGGATCCCGAATTCGGAATCGCTGAAGAAATGAAACGCGTGCGATAGCGGATCTTTCAAAACCCAAACGCTGCGATTACCCAGCGAAATCTGTTGAGTGATTAAGTCAGAACGCAGTTGCAAACGCGGCAGGCTCATCGATGAACCTCGATCCTCGCGTTGGAGCCGGGGTGGATCCCGCCGTTGTTCTGAAACTCAACCCAAAAGCGCACCTCGCCGGTGACCGCGTCAATCTCCGGGCTGACAAACTTTCGCCCGCCGGGAATGTTCGCGACGCCACCGTCCGGTTGAGAAATGAGAATTTGGATTTCATCGCACCGGCGAATGAGTTCGGCATCGGAGGCTTTCGCGAACCCTTCGACCCGCAGGCGTTTGGTGTTGATCACGCGAGCCACCGTTTGTCCTGGACGTACCCAATCTCCCACGCGAACACGGGTGGCCACGACGGTGCCGTCGATCGGGGTGCGGAGATGATGTGATTCGAGTTTTTCGTTGGCGAGTTCGAGGTGCAGCGATTCGATTTCGGTTTTGAGTTTGTCGATTTGCTCGGCAGACAATGCTGCCTGTTGCTGAACCAAAGCGGACTCCTTTTTCAGCCGCAACGACTTTCCGATCGCCGTGTCGAGTTTGACTTCGATCTCGGTCATCCGTTGCTGGAATTTGGCTTCGAGTGTTTCCAACCTCGTCCGTTCAAACGCCAAACGCAGCGATTCGATTTCCGATTGGGAAACCGCGTCGGAGAAGTTGCTCCGTGCATCCTTGGCCCTCGCCCATTCGTTTTGTGCGACCAATTCGGCTTTCTCGGCGGCCTTAATCTTGAGGTCGTTTTTGGATCGTTCACGATTCAGTTCGCTGCGAACCTGGTGTTCGACGACCAATTGTTCGCGTTCGGCAACGGTCGCTTGAGAGGCGTCGAGGGCATCGGTGGCATCTCGCTGTTGTTCGGCGATTTGCAGCGCTCGTTGAGCGAGTGAGCGTTCGAGTTTGGTTCTCGCGTCGTCGAGGTGCACGATGAGGTCGTTCGCCTCCACCGAATCGCCTTCGGCCACCAAGACTTCACGAACGGTTCCCTCGGTCGATGCGGTCACGGCGGCTTCATCGATCAACACAACGACGAGGTCGGTGATCGTCGTCGTTGTCGCGGATTCGGCGGCGAATGCGTGCCCCGTCCCGGCACATGCAAAGATTGCGACCGCAGCAAATGTGATCGCCGTCCGAACAAACATGTTCTGTCCCCTTACCATCCGTAACTCCTCAGTGATTCGATCAGCGGGCGAAACAAGACGAACCCGAACGCACGATTTCCCACCGGCAGTTCTCCGACGACGGTAGCACCGAGGTGAACGTCGTCGGTCAATTCGCCGAGAACTCGCATTCGTATCTCCAAAACAGCGTTACCATGTTGGTTCGTTGTAATGGTGTTGGCCGCGGAGAGGAACTCTGCCTCAAATTCCCGCTCGGGCGATGACCGCAAACGAAAGGACGCGCGGATCGGGGCGTCGTTTGATATCGCTGCGTCGAGATAGCCGACGTCATCGTCCGGCAGGTCCATGACCGCGTGAAAGCCGCCGTTGAGATCGATGACCTGCATCAACCATTGACCTTGGCGGACGTTCTGTCCTTGCAGTTCCGCCTGTTCATCTCGCATCGTTACCCGCCCATTGATCGGCGAGCGTATCGAGAGCGACTCTTTGACGTCACTGATCAACGCGTGTTGTTCCCGGAGCGATTCGATTCGGGTTCGTAAAACCACCTGACGTGCCGATCGATTTCGCGGGTCGAGCGTGCCGGCCCCGTTACGAAAATCCGAACCCGTTGAGCTTCCCGAGTCGGACTGGTTGAGCCGGAGGGTGGCGAGTTCGGTTTCCGCGGAGGCGAGTTCCCCGGCCAACCGTTCGTACTGCAGTTGCACGTCGGCGCTGCTGAGTGTCGCGAGTAGATCGCCGGCACGGATCAATTCGCCGTCCGTGACCGCCATTTCGATCATCGTTCCCGAAACGGGAGCAAACACCCCTCGCGAAATCGCCGGTTCGATCCGCCCCTCCACCGGCAAGTGAAAAGGAACAGGGATCATTAGTATGCAAGCGACGGCGATCGCCACGAACGCTGCCAAGGCAACACGTTTGCCGCGGCCGAGTTGTTTCCAACGACGCGACAGTGATCCCGACGAAGGATGTGGAGAGGCTGCCCAGGCGTTCGCGATCTCCGCAGAAGCGGCTTCCAACTGAGGCAGGACGGGGGTGATGGTGTCCGAGAGCGATTGGGATTGCGGGGCGAAACGTTGCAGAACGACGACGGCGTCCACATCGTCGCTGCCGTGGGCGCGAATCGGGGCGACGAACTCATCGACGCACTGCGGCGAACCGTGATCGTTTTCGGACTGTTGCAATTCTGAGTCGTTTCCTGCGCGAGCGGCGAGTTCCCGCAGCCGGATCACTTCGCGTGACCGTTCGTCCAGATCGACGGTCGTTGACGTCGCGATCAATTGTGGGGGAGAGGTCTGCGTGATCAGAAAGCTGACGCGATCGACGTTTCCCAACTCCGCGATTTCGCAGCACAACGCTCGGGCGCGCACGACCGGATCGGCGAACAAATCGGTTCGCCGGAGACGTTGCAGTTCAAAGATACCGATCTGTCGCTGTGGATCGGGCGCAGAGGAGGGACGGTCCATGCACGCATTCTAGCCGGGAAGGTTCCCGATTCGCGTCGTCCATTTCAGTTTCACGGTGTGAAACAGGCCCGCACAACGTTTCGTAACGATTTGACTGGATCGAATTGTGTCGATTCGTCGAATAGAGACGAGAATGCGGATTACTCCGCTAAGCCGGCGCTCGCTCTGCACCAGAAAATTGAACACACCCAACAGGACTGACCGCGATCCCACGCCAGACGCGTTTCCAGCGTTTGGGGAGTCGCTGCGCGATGTCAGTGTGCCGCAACCGCAGGTCGCGATCGCTGGCGGTGCGGTCTCGCGATCGAAAAAGTCGCGAAGACGGACGGGCGGTTCGACCGCGCATTGGGGACTGTTTTCGATCGTGATGTGGTCGTTGGTGACAGGCGGAATTTTGTCGGTGTTTTCCGGCGTGTTGGGATGTCGCGCGAGCCGTGCGATTCCCGAAACCGTCGGCAACGATACGACCCGTATCGACGCCATCATGAAGCAAGTCGACGCCGGAGCGCCGCCGTCCGAGATGGAACAGATCACGGCAGCCGAAACCGCGCCGCTGCCGCCGATCACGATCCGCGACGCCGATTCGCTCGAGAACGCAGAGTACTTTGATCTCACGCTCGCAGATACGATCCGCATCGCTCTTTCGAACTCCGAGGTACTGCGCGATCTCGGCGGGACGGTGCTGCGGGCACCCGAGCAACTGACAACTCAGCAAACCTTGTCACTCGTGCAGACCGATCCGCAAGCAGGGATCGAGGCGGCCTTGTCTGCGTTCGATGCCCAAATGTACGCGATGGGTAAATGGCAAAACAACGATCGCCAGTTCAACAACCGGTTCTTCGGTGGTGGGGCGAACTCGTTCCAACAAGACCTGCACGATTACGTCTTTCAAACAACCAAACGCACCGCGACCGGCGCCGAGTTTGCGATCCGCAGTATCACCGACTACGACGCCAACAACGCGACCGGCAACGAAACGCCGAGCGCGTGGCAAACGCAGTGGCACGCTGAGTTGCGGCAACCGTTGCTGCGTGGAGGCGGTTTGACGTTCAACCGCATCGGCGGCCCGGCGGCATTGCCGGGTGTCTACAACGGCGTGTTGATCGCCAAAACAAACAACGACATCTCGGTAGCCGAGTTTCGCCGTGACGCGCGAAACTATGTCAGCAACGTGATCAATGCGTACTGGGATCTCGCGTACGCCTACCGTGACGCGGACGCTCGCGCCGAGGCTCTCGAACGGAGCCGTTTGACATGGCGCAGTTACGAGGCACAAAAGACATCCAACCGGCGCGGCGGTTCCGCGGAGGCGCTCGCACGCGAACAGTACTACCGTTTCAAATCGGAATACCAAGACGCTGTGGCAGGCAAGTTGGTCGGACGCACGCAAGTCAACAACGCGTCTTCCGGCGGAACGTTTGCCGGCATCGGCGGTGTGTTGGCGACCGAGCGACGGTTGCGTCTGTTGATCGGCATGCCCGTCAGCGAAGGCATCCTGTTGCGACCGGTCGACGAACCGATCACCGCGCCGATGGTTTTTGATACGGAATCGTTGACCGCCGAAGCGATCCGGATGCGGGCTGAACTGCAACAGCAACGATTGCTGATCAAACGCCGCGAGATGGAATTGCTCGCCGCGAAGAACTTTTTGCTGCCGACGCTCGATCTGATTTCAACGTATCGACTTCGCGGACTCGGCAAAGACCTGACGGGTTCCGATTCGGCGTTCGACGAAATCGCCGATATGGATTTTCAAGAATACGAAGCTGCGTTGGAATTCCGGATGCCGGTTGGTTTCCGCCAAGCTCACGCGGCGGTTCAAAACGCGAAGCTTCAAATCGCACGTGACCGGGCGGTGTTGGATGAGCAACAACGCCAAATCATCCACGATTTGCTGGCCGTCATCGCCGAAGCGGATCGGGCGTATGCGTTGGCGGAAACGAGCCTGAATCGCTACCTCGCCGCCAAAGACGCGCTCGACGCGTTGGAGGCGAACCGCGAGGCTGGGCTGCCGATCAGCCTCGAACAGTTGCTCGATTCGCAGCGTCGGCTCAGCGAATCGCAGACGCGGTATTACCTCGCCGTGACCGAGTACATGGTCGCGATCAAGAACGTGCAATACGAAACCGGGACGTTGCTCGAGAACACGCAAATCATGGTCGCGGGCGGGTGACCGCTTGAAACACGGGCCGGGATCGCCAAGACTTGCGTGCCCGTTTGACCCTCATTTGCAAAGATTCCCGTATGGCCGTCCGGCTCAACGTTCTCATTCTCCGTCCCACCGGTGCCGGTTCGGCGTGGCACGGTCACTGCGATGATTTGATCGGTCACGTGCTCGGCCGCCCCGGGCTCGACGTGACGCTGCTCGAACGTTTGCCGGTTGCCGGAGAAGAGTCGACCGAGATGCTCGCGTTGGAATCGATCGGCGGGCACGCGGCCTGTTTGGCGTGGGACGCGCCGGAAAAAGTGCTCGCGGATTTGGACCGAGCCGGCCGGCCGATGCTGCGGCGTCCGCACGCAGACGATCCCGACGCGAGCTCGGCGGGGGCTTCCGCGGGGGCTTCCGACCGGCCGCTTTCAAACGGGGATCGAGCTCCCGGTAGGATGTATTTCTTCGACATGCGAGAAAAGCCATCCGCAACCGCGGTGTTGGATTCGCTCGTCAAGCTGTTGAAGACGCTGCAGGTCCCGACGTTTCAAATCGCAGGCGGAGCGATGGGTTTGGCGAAACCGGAGGCGTCTTCTCCCACGCCGAACACGTCCGAGCCATCGCCGGTTTCAATACAGGAGCCGGACAGCAAGCCAGTAGACGCGCCCCCAGCGAAATCATCACCGCTCCCGGCGTCGAAACCCGTTGCACGTGATTCATCACAGGAAAGCGGTGACGCGTTGGACCGGTTAGTCGACCAGCTCGACGAGCTCGATATTTAAAGGTCCCGCGATCGTACGTCGCAACTACTTGTCGGTCACGGTGGGCATGCCGCTATCCTGTCCAAAGGGCTAAACTGTGTCCCAAGCGAGAAGTCGCGAACCCGTCCGATGATCTTGGCGACGGAGTTATCCGATGGGCCGTTGCCCCGTCACGTGGATTCCTGGCTCGCTATCCGCTTTCATTTCTTCTGACACCACCGTTCCTGGCACACATTGATCGATGTCCGATAACTCCAACGATTTTGACAAAGCTCAACCTTCCGATGAGGAGACGTCGCCGGATCAAACGGTCGAAGCGACATCAACGAGCGATCAGGATGAAGGGCCGGGCTGTTTTCCCGCAGTCGTCGCCGGAACGCTGTTGATGGGCATGGTGGCTGCGATCCTCTGCGGCGTCACCACCTGGATTCTGTTCAACAAGCGAGCGGAAATCGCGGTCCGGACCCTCGAAGGGTTTGTGCCAATGATCGAGCAGAGTTTGCTCGAACCGGAGGACAAAGAAGAAGTCATCGATCAGTTCGAATCGTTGATCAAAGAGATGAGCGCGCCGGACTACCCGCCCGCCACAGCCGCCGCCGTGATGCAGCGGTTGGTCCGATTGCCGATCCCGCACTGGGGCGAACTCGACGCGGTTCAGTCGTACATCGAGAAGAACTACGAAGGCGACGAGAAGGAAACCGGTTTGACTCAGCTATCGCGAGTGCGAAAGGCGGTACAGATGAGCCAAGCCACCGTGTTTGATGTGGTTGATGTGCTCGAACCGGTTGTGGTGATCGACAACGCCACGGGGAGTCGTTCACTCAAGAGCAATATGACACGCGAGCAAGTCGATGACGTGATCGACCGCGCCCGATTGCTCGCCGAGCGATGCGAGATCGAAGACAAGCGTTTCCCACGAGTCGACATGTCCACGATCCTACGCCAAGAGATCAAAGCCGCTAAGACGGAAGGCGGGTTTTGAGAAGGGGGATGCCGGCGAGGTGTGTGAGTTGCGAGTCTCGGAGAGACTCGCCTACGTGTTGCCCCACGTAGTTCGGTCTTTCCAAGACCGTGAGGGCAATCGTTGGAGTACAGCCTTTCGGCGACCGGAGATGCCTGACGTTTTGGAATTTGCACGGTGGTGTCGTGCGGAGCATGGCCGACGTAACCAGATCCGTGAGCCGAAGTGCGTGAGCACTCGGGTTTTGGTCGTGTTGAGTTTGGATGCTTGTTTGGCGTTTCCACCCGAGGCCTTACGGCCGTTCGGCTCACCTTTGCAGAACGAGAGGGGAGTCGTTGGAGTACAGCCTTTTCGGCGACCGGAGATGCCTAGCGTTTTGGAATTTGCGCGGTGGTGTCGTGCGGAGCATGGCCGACGTAACCAGATCCGTGAGCCGAAGTGCGTGAGCACTCGGGTTTTGGGCGTGTTGGGTTTGGATGCTAGCTTGGCGTTTCCACCCGAGGCCTTACGGCCGTTCGGCTCACCTTTAGCGTGTAGCCGATTTTTATGCCCTCGGCCGGTTGCTACTGACCGGCGATGTATTTCAGTTGAATCTCGGTGTTGGGAAGTTTGGCTTTGAGGTTATCGACACCGGTTTGGGTGACAGCAGTGCGGGTGACTTTGAGATCTTTGAGCGACTTCAAGCCTTCGAGGTGTGCTAAACCCGCGTCGGTGATCAGCGTTGATCCGAGATGCAGGAAGGTCAGGTTCGTGAGGTTACTCAGGTAGGGCATTCCCGCGTCGGTTAATCGTGTGTTATCGAGGTTGAGCCATTGCAACTGAGTCAATCCCTGCAGCGGTTCGACTCCTTGGTCTGACAGGTTCAGCCGCCACATGTTGAGCTTTTTCAACGACTTCATCTCCGCGATCGGTGCCATCGCATCGTCCAAAATCTGCGAACATTCACTCATGTCCAACTCCTCCAAACCGGTCAACTTGGGAAGGTGCTGTAGACCATCGGCACCGATACCCGTCCCGGCCACGCGGAGTTTCTTCAGTTTGGGGAACGCCGAGATCACATCGATCGCGTCATCACCGATCGTCGTGCCCGCCATATAAAGTTCCTGCAGATTGGAAAGGCCCGTGATCAGGCTCAGGCCGTCTTCACTGACCCACAGGAAATCGATCGCGAGCACCTTGAGGCTGGGCAGTTTGGCGACCGATTCCATCCCGTCGTCGCTGACTTCGCAATCACCGCTCTTGCCCGAAAGACGCAGCGCCTTGAGTTTGGTTAAACCGGTCAGGTGTTCCAAACCCGCATCGCCGATTGGGCAATCACGAAGGTCGAGGTTTTCGAGGGTCGCGATTTGTCCGATCGGTTTGAGGCTGTCGTCGGAGATCTTCGTCCCGCCGAGCAGGACGGAACGCAGACGCGGCAGTTGGCTCAGTGGCTCCAGTGCCGCGTCGGTTACTTCGTTTCCGCGGAAGTCGACTTCGATGATCAGGCCGTTTCCGTCACGTCGCATCTTCGTCGTCACCGCTTCGATCGCCGCGACCGCATCGGACGGGTCCGTCGGGAGTGGCGCGGCGACGGTTCCTGAGGTCGTTTCGTCAGGGGCACCGGAAGTTGTTTCGCCCGCGTTAGGCGAGGCTTCGGAATCGGGAGTCCGTGAACTGCACCCCACAACTACGAACGCCAGCAGGAAAAACAAACAGGCGGGAACGGTGATGAAACGTCGCAACAGGATACTCATTGTTAAGAAAGGTGACAGGAAACGGTATCTCGGGATTCGTTAAGCGGTAACTTCCCAACCTTCACGGTATTCTTTTCGCAAGAACGCGTCGGCCTCGGGGCAGTTGGTGGCTCGGAGGTTTTCGCCGTCCCAGTCCAGTTTTTTGCCGGTGCGGAAGGCGACGTTTCCGAGCAAGACCGATTCGCTCAGAGCACCCGAGTAGTCGAAGTTGCACGTCGTCGGCGTGCCTTCCTTGCAGGCTTTGATCCATTCGGCGTAGTGGCCGATCGAATTCGGGATGGTTTCTT
Organism: Aporhodopirellula sallentina SM41; assembly: GCF_000346505.1. Lineage (GTDB taxonomy): Bacteria > Planctomycetota > Planctomycetia > Pirellulales > Pirellulaceae > Rhodopirellula > Rhodopirellula sallentina. The sequence continues at coordinate 11,908 of NZ_ANOH01000159.1, read as the reverse complement.
CGGGAGGAGTGAAGTCGGCGAACTTCTCTTTCGGGAACAGTTTGTAATTGGTGTAGCTCGCGAACAGGCTTCCTTCACTGCCGACGAACATCACGCCGCTGCCCGGGACGCGTTGGCCGGCGACTTTCTTGGGCGTCATCGAACCGTCGTACCAGGTCAGGTCCACCGGAGGCATTTCGTCGCGCGACGGGAATTTGTAGCGAACCGTCAGACCGAGTGGACAGGTTTCGGGATGAACCTCGGGGCCTTCGGCTTCGCATGAGATCGGGTGCCGCAGTTTGAGCGCCCAGAACGGCAGGTCCATGTAGTGGCATCCCATGTCGCCGAGCGTGCCTTGGCCGAACTGCCACCAACGACGCCATTGGGCCGGGTGATAACGCCCGGCCGCATACGGACGCTCCGGAGCGGGGCCGAGCCACAGGTCCCAATCGAGGTGTGCCGGTGGCGGATCGGCTTTCTCGGGCAATTCGCCGCCACCCCATCCTTTTCCGACCCACACGTGCACTTCGTTGACGTCACCGATCGCACCGGACTGAACGATTTCAACGACACGTCGATAATTGTCCTCAGCATGAATTTGTGTCCCCATTTGCGTGACAACGCCCGCTTTCTTGGCCGCCGTCGCGATGATGCGTGCTTCCTCGATCGTGTGCGTGAGCGGTTTCTCGCAGTAGCAATGCAGACCCGCTCGGATCGCACGGATGGTTGCCGGTGCGTGATGGTGGTCTGCGGTTGAGACCACGATCGCGTCGGCTTTATCGGCTTCGCTGCTGATCATCTCGCGGTAGTCGCGATACTTGGTTGCACCGGGGAAGGTCGCCGAGACACGTTCGAGGTAATTCTGGTCGACGTCGCACAGGCCGACGATGTCTTGGGATTGAACGCCCGCGATGTTGGCGGCGGCACGGTTTGCCGTCCCAACGATCAAGACTTTCAGTTTTTCATTGGGAGAATTGGACGCGGCAGCGGGCAGGCTGCCGTGAACACCGGCGGCCATCGCGGCACCGGTAATCGCACGCAGAACATTCCGGCGGTTAGGGCGAGCAGAAACAGCTTCGTTGAAATTCGAATCGGTAGGCACTGGAGTCGACACCTTGGGAGGGAGGAACGTGGGGAGTCGGACAGGAGGGGCGTTCAGTATAACCCGCCGTTGAAAACGGAAGGACGAATACCAACGTTTTGACATCAGAACGTTCGACGCGAAAGCCACCAACCCCACTCGGATCGATTCAGGTATACTCCCTCTATTGATTTTTTGCGCAGGCCTTTTCAGCGGCGACGATACCCGCATAAAGTCGCGGGTAAACTCTCGAACTTCCGCGAAAAACTTCTGCGAAAAAATTTGAGCCATCAGCTCCCCACCCGCCCCATTCCCGCCCCCGAATCTACCCTCCGAGCGAACATGCACCGCTTTTCTGTGTTGAACACCACGACATTGTTTGTCGCCTCCGTCGTCGCATCCGTCATGAGCCACTCGCCGTTGCGGGCGGCGACGAACGACTCTGACGTTCCGCCCAACGTCATTTTTATCCTGTGTGATGACTTGGGCTGGGGCGATCTCGGCGTCCTTTACCAGAACGAGTCCACTCATTCGAAAAAGTTCTCAACCCCGTCGCTCGACGCGATGGCCCAACAAGGCGCGCAGCTTCGAAATCACTACTGTCCCGCACCGGTTTGTGCACCGAGCCGTGCGTCGCTGTTGCTCGGCGTTCATCAAGGTCACTGCGGTGTGCGTGACAATCAATTTGACAAAGCACTGCCGAATAATCACACCCTCGCCACCGTGATGAAAGGTGCCGGTTATTCCACAGGGTTGATCGGGAAGTATGGTCTGCAGGGAAAACTCAAAGGCAACAAGAAACGCGGCAGACAAAACGTCGCGATCACCGTTGATGATCCGGCAGAGCATTGGTCGGCCTATCCGACCAAGCGAGGGTTCGATGACTTCTTCGGGTACGTTCGTCACGCCGACGGGCATTTGCACTACCCGGCGGCGAGTTGGCCGCTCGGGAACTCGGAAGGACACCGAACCCCGAAAGAGTTCTGGCATAACGATCAGGAAATCTCACAGCAACTCGAGCGTTGTTATACGACGGATCTGTTTACCGCATACGCGAAAAAGTGGATCACCGCGAAGGCACGTGACACCGCATCTCAACCGTTCTTTTTGTACCTCGCCTACGACACGCCTCACGCGGCGTTGCAGGTGCCGACAATGGCGTATCCGTCGGGCCGCGGTCTCGAAGGCGGAATCCAGTGGGGCGGGAAAGATGGGGAGATGATCAATACCGCGCGTGGAACGATTGACTCGTTTCGGTATCCCGAATTCACCGGCAACGGATGGACCGATGTGGAAGAACGGTTTGCGACGATGGTCAAACGTATCGACGATTGTGTCGGTGATCTGTTGCAAACGCTTCGTGATTTGAAGATTGATCAAAACACGTTGGTTGTTTTTTCGAGCGACAACGGGCCGCATCACGAGTCGTATCTCGACGGAGTCAACTACACCCCGCAGTCGTTTCAATCGTACGGTCCGTTCGATGGTACCAAACGCGACACGTGGGAAGGCGGCATCCGCGTGCCGACGCTGGCGTGGTGGCCTTCGCGAATTCCACCGGGAACGGTCGACCAAACGCCGAGCCAGTTCCATGACTGGATGGCGACGTTCGCGGAGATCGCCGGCACTCATCCGCCCGCCGTTTGCGACGGCGTTTCGTTGGTGAAGTCGATGACCGGGAAAGGCGACCGACGTCAGAGTGATGTCTATGTGGAGTATTCCGTCGGCGGGGCAACGCAGATTTATGACGACTTCGAAAAACGCAAACGCAAACTCAAACGCGGTCAGATGCAGGTCTTGATGCACAAGGGTTACAAGGGCGTTCGCGTGAACATCACCGACCCGGAGGCGCCGTTCGAAATCTATGATCTCGAAAACGATATCAGCGAGACGCGGAACCTCGCTGGCACCTCGCCGAAGTTCGAAACGTTGCAACAGGAGATGCAGCAACGCGTGCTGCGAATGCGTCGGGTCAACGAAACCGCGCCGCGGCCCTACGACGGCGAGCTTGTTCCGTCATTGCCGGCTCAAACGATGAGCCCCGGTCTGTTTCGTTCGTTCGCAAAAGGTCAGTTCGAATACGTTCCTGATTTCGACACATTGCCTCAGGAAAACATCGTTCACGAAATCATCCGCGAAGTGCCGGACGCGTTGGATGTTTCGAAACACTTGGATTCTGCGAAGCGGGCCATGTCATCGTTTGGTGGCGTTGATCGATACATCGGGTATCTCAACGTGCCCAAGGATGGCGAGTATCGATTCGAATTCCAATCCGCGACACCTGCGTTCGTGCGAGTGCATGACGCGATTTTGGTCGACAATGATTTCGGACATGACGCGTCGAAAACACGCTCGACCCGAATTCGCTTGGCAGCGGGTAGCCACCGGTTTACGATGACGGTATTGGCATCGCAGTCGCAACCAACGCAATCGCAGCCGACTTGGCGTTTGAGCTGTTATGCGAAGGGGGATTCATCGACGGATCTGGCCGACGGTAATTGGGGCATAGCGAAAGCGGAACGGAATTCTTCGCGATAGAATGCACGTCGCGTCAGACGTGACTTTCACTGAGAACGGATTTTGATACATGGCAGCTTTTCCCCGTCGTTCACGCAAGCCTTCTGCCTCGGCCCAACCCACCACGTCGACGCAGGTTTCGGAAACGACGAAACGCTACCGCCAAACTGCCAAACCCGCCCCGGTGGATGGTAAACGAGCAGGAAAAGGATTGGCGAAACCCTCACCCAAAACGATCCAGCCCCGCGATCCTGCGGCATTGACGGGGCTCGCGATCTGGATTCGCCAAAACCAACCTTCGCTCGAAAAGATCAAGTCCGAGCAGCAACGGATTCACGCCGAGATGCTCGCCCTCAGCCGTGCGATCGACCGACCAAACTTTTTGAAAGTCGGTCGTGATGACCTCGTGCGTTTGATCCATCTGATGGACGAGGCGTTCTTTGAATCGCGTGTGTTGCCACTGGCCAAGGCGGAAGGGTTGGACTTTAAGTTTTCCTCTCGCATGACGAGTGCGGCTGGGAAACTGGTCACGCACTATCCTGCCGGCCGCAAAGAGGCGCCTCGGAAGTTCGAGTTGATTCTATCCTCGACGCTGTTGTTTCAAACATTCGAAGATGTCGACCGTCCCGTGACGGTAACCGGCCGCAAGTGTCGCGACCGCCTCGAAGCGATGCAGCGGGTGGCCGAGCATGAAATGACCCACCTGATCGAAATGATGATTTGGAATGCCGGTAATTGTTCGCAGGCCCGGTTCCAAGGGATCGCCAAAGCGTTCTTTGGACACACCGATTATCAGCACGACCTGATCACGCAAAGGGAACGTGCGGCGCGGAAATTTAATATTCGCGTCGGCGATATGGTGTGGTTCGACAATGGGGGAACGAAAATAGTCGGACGCGTGAACCGAATCACCCGACGTGCGACTGTCCTGGTGAACGACCCCAAAGGGGAAAAATTCAGCGACGGCGGGCGATACACGCGGTGGTACGTGCCTCTCGAAAAACTGCGTCCGATGAGCTGACACACTTTCGAAATTTGTCGTATCGAATCCCCGTAGCGGGCTGTCGATTTACTAGCCCGCTACGCTACGGGCTGTTGATTTATTCGTTTAACGGGCAGCCAAAGGCGACCTACTTGCTACTGCACGTCGCTACGGTTACCGGTTAAACGAAAACAGGTTGACTCTTGATTAAATCGACAAACCGGCTAGCGAGATCACCCACAACCACTCGCCTGTGCATCGAGCCAATACATATCGTTCGCCGCGGGTGGCCCATCAAATCGACAAACCCGCAGTTGGATTGGCCAGAAGCCAGGCCCCCGGAAGTCTCGCCACGTCGGCTGTGTCATTTTCTGAATGCTCTAGCACGTCATCGACCACCCTCCGCGAATGAATCGCTCGGAGCGATCACCGGCCCCGTTGCCGTCGCGCTAGCGTCAATTGGTTCACTCTGCGTGAGGCTCCGGAATGCTTGCTGCGTTGCCACGAGGCGTGCGAGGTTCTACCATTCAACGGCTCAGCCATTGAATTGGTCCGGGTCAAACGAAATGGTACGGCCCGTCCAACCGCTCCCCACGTAACGGTTCCCCACACAACGATGCTACCATCGGCCCGCAGGCACAGCGGGACATGCGTCATCCTCGACCCAATGAAAGTTCGAACCAGTGAAAGATAATGCTATGCACGGCGGCTTGCTTCGACACGTCACTCTGTCTCTTTCGGTGATTGCAGTATCCATGATCCCCTCAACCACAACGACGACGCTCGGTGACGAGGGCATGTACCTGTTCAATGACCTGCCGCGAGAACTCTTGAAACAGAAATACGATTTCCAACCGTCGGATCAATGGGCCGACGAGTTGCGACTTTCGTCGGTGCGTTTTAATTCCGGCGGATCGGGATCGTTTGTTTCCTCGAGCGGGCTCGTCCTGACGAACCATCACGTTGCCAGCGATACGTTGCAAAAGCTCAGCACCGAGGATCGCAATCTGATCAAGGACGGCTATCTGGCGCGAACCCACGAAGAAGAACTCAAAGCACCCGACCTCGAACTCAATGTCCTGATTGAAATCGTCGACGTTACCGATCGGATCAACGCGGCCGTCACGAACAAAACCAATCCAGACGTTTCGGCGAAACAACGCCAGGGTGCGATCGCGTCGATTGAAAGCGAATCGCTCGAACAAACCGGTCTTCGCAGTGACGTCGTCACCTTGTTCGGCGGTGCCCGGTATCACCTCTATCGATACAAAAAGTACACCGACGTGCGTTTGGTCTGGGCACCGGAAACGGCGGCGGCGTTCTTTGGCGGCGACGCGGATAACTTTGAATACCCGCGATACAACCTCGACGCGACGTTGATGCGGGTTTACGAAGACGGCAAACCGGCAACGATCGAACATTTCCTGCGTTGGAGCGACACGCCGGTCAGTGACGGCGACCTGATCTTCGTCAGCGGCCATCCCGGTCGCACCCAACGGATCTTTACCGTCGAGGCGCTCGAGTATCTTCGCGATACGCGGTTGCCGTTTGTGCTCGACTACCTGCGCCGCAAAGAGATTCTTTTCCAACAGTATCAACTCGAAGGAAACGAAGCCTCCCGCCGCGGACGTGATGAGTTGTTCGGTATCCAGAACGCTCGGAAAGCGTACACCGGAATGCTCGCCGGTTTGCAAGATCCACAAACGATTGCAACACGTCGTGGGCGGCAGCATCGGTTGATCGCCGAAGCGAATAACAATCCGCAATTGCGTCCGCTCGTTTCGGCGTGGCAAGAGATCGCGCAGATTCAAAAAGAGAAAGCGGCTCAGTTGACCAAGTCGGTTTCTCTGCGGAGCGATTTGATTCAGTTGGCGATGTCGATCTTGTTGCTCGCCAAGGAAGACCAAAAGCCAAACGAGGATCGGCTCGCTGAGTACACCGATGCTTCTCGCGAGTCACTGTTGAATCGATTGACCAGTCCCGCGCCGCTGTATGACGATTTGCAGCGGGTCAAACTCGCCGACGAGATCGCTTTGCTGCTCGAACGTCGTGGCATGGGCGATCCGCTCGTTCAAGAAGTCTTGGCGGGTAGGTCGCCTCGCGAAGTCGCCGCCGAAATTGTCGATCAATCGAAGTTGGACGATCCCGAAGTGCGGCGTGAATTGATCGAAGGAGGACTCAACGCGGTGCTCGGCAGCGATGATCCGGCGATGCGGCTCGCCCGCGTTCTCGAACCAGAGTTCCGGGCCAATCGAGCCGTCGGTGATCAACTGTCCGAACGTGAGAAACAGGCCTACGCAAAGATCACGCAGGTCGTCTCGGCGGTGGAAGGAACGGGCGGCTATCCGGACGCTACCTTCTCGCTGCGTCTCGCGTTCGGGACGGTGAAGGGATACGTCGAGAACGCCAAAGAGATCTCGCCCACGACCGATTTCGATGGCGCTTTCGCTCACGCGGAGGCTCACGCCGGGCAGGATGACTTCGATCTGCCGGAGAGTTGGATGAACGCGAAAGACAAACTCGATCTATCGACGCAGCTCAACTTTGTCTCGACGGCGGACATTATCGGTGGCAACAGTGGTTCGCCGGTGGTCAACCGCGAAGGCGATTTGGTCGGGCTGATCTTTGACGGCAACATTCAGAGCCTGACGAGCGATTACCTTTACACCGATCAACAGGCTCGCGCGGTGAGCGTTTCGGGTGTCGCCATCCGCGAAGCATTGCGGGGGATCTACGAAACCGAATCGCTGGCGAACGAGCTCGGCCGCTAGTGGGGCGTCGCGATCAAGAATGAGGGGCAAGGGCTGTCGCGAACGTCGTCAAAACGTTCGGTGATATACGAGTTCTCCCGAAACTCTTGGCGGTTTGTCGATTTATTCAAGAGTCAACCTGTTTTCGTTTAACCGGTAGCCGTAGGCGACGTGAAGTGGCAAGTAGGTCGCCTTTGGCTGCCCGTTAAACAAATAAATCAACAGCCCGTTGGCGAGTTTCGCTACCCTGAAATGAAGCTTTGACGCACTACCCGTGCGTTTCTGAAGTTGATGTTGTCAGACCTCGGTGGCCTGACCTTCTGGCGAATGCGGCTACAGAAACCGGCCAAGGGGATCTTTGCCAAGATCCGCGATGGTGTTTGCTCGAAACTCCCACCGGTTCATCGGGTGGTACCCCCAAAGGATATCGCTATGACGTACCGATTCGATTCGTACCGAACGCCTGCAGTCATCCGGCGGGCGATGGCTCTCGTGTTTGTTTGCCATTTCGTTTTGCTCGAAATGGTTGCGAGCGGTCAGTCGCTACCGGAACCGACGTGGGAGCGTTTGCCTCGATGGCGCGGGTTTAACTTGCTCGAGAAATTTCATCTCCAGTGGAGTAACGGGCCGTATGTTGAGTCCGACTTTGAGATGATTTCGGATTTCGGTTTCAACTTCGTCCGTCTGCCGATGGACTACCGCGTTTGGTGTCGCGGAGGGGACTGGAATCGGTTCGACGAAGACGTGCTGCGTGAAATCGACGATGCGGTCCGGTGGGGACAAAAATACTCGGTTCATGTCTGTTTAAACTTCCATCGGGCTCCGGGTTTCACGGTGGCGTCACCCGCGGAGAAAACAAGCCTTTGGGTCGACCAAGAAACGCAGCGGGTTTGTGCGAAACACTGGAGCGAATTCGCCAAGCGTTACAAAGGTGTGCCGAATCGGAATCTCAGTTTCAACCTGTTCAACGAACCCGGGGACGTTGACGAAGAAACGTACGTCGCGGTGGTGGCCAAAATGGCTAAGGCGATTCGCGAGCAGGATCCCGAACGGTTAATCATCTGTGACGGATTGGAATGGGGACAGAAACCGGTTCCCGGGATGCGAGCATTGCGGGTGGCTCAGGCGACTCGCGGTTATGCTCCGATCGAGATCACTCACTACCGAGCGAGTTGGATGCGAGGGGCGGCACAGTTTCCGTTGCCGATGTGGCCGAGAGTCGTGGCCGACGCGACGTTGTATTCACCGACGAAGATCGATGTTCCTCGCGAGGCTCGCACGCCGCTGCGGATTCGGTCGGAATGGCAGGACGACACGCCGCTGCGAATACGCGTCGCTTCGGTGTCCTCTCGTAGCCGGTTGGTTGTTCGTGCCGACGGCAAGACGGTGTTTGAGAAAACGTTCGTGCCCGGGCCCGGCAAAGGGGAGTGGCGATCGGTGGAGTATTTTCCGCAGTGGCAGTCGTATCGTGCGGTCTACAATCGCGACTACGAAACGACCATTCCGTCGGGGACTCGCGAGTTGGAGATTTTCAACGCCGAGGGAGATTGGGTGTCGCTCGCGGAAATCGGCATCGGGCATCGCGATTCGCAGGGACGCTCGAAAGAAACCGTTCTGCCGTTTCGCAATCGCTGGGCCGCACCGCCGGCGGTTCTGACCTATCACACCGATCGTGGTGACGCGCCGGCAGGAAGGATTTCCCATGCTTACTTTAGCGGTGCAGAGCAAGAAAACCGGCAGTGGTTGTGGGATGTCGGTGTTGCACCTTGGATCGAAGGGGCATCGCGAACTGGGGTCGTCGTCGGCGAGTTTGGGTGTCATCATCGCACGCCGCACGATGTCACGCTCGCATGGATGGAAGACAATCTCGCCAATTGGCAGCGAGCCGGGATTGGGTGGGCGTTGTGGAACTTTCGTGGCAGTTTTGGCGTGCTCGATAGCAAACGTACCGACGTGAAATATGAGCGGTATCGGGGACACAAACTTGATCGCAAAATGCTGGATCTGCTCCAGCGATATTGATCCAAGACGCCGCAAGATTCGTTTGAGCAGAGACGTTGGAGAGGGGCGGCGTGGCGAAACCGCACGTCGCGTTCGATGGGCTCGCCGAGGCCTTATAGTAAGTGCGATGTTGACGTCCGCGTGGAGCGTCATCGGACCGTCGGTCACGAAGACATTGATTCTGAGATTTTTATGAACAAAAAGAAGGTTGTGATCGTTGGCGCGGGGCCGGGCGGGTTGGCAACGGCGATGCAGTTAGCACGCGCCGGATGCGACGTCACCGTGCTCGAACGCCGCGACCGTGTGGGCGGTCGGACCTCGGCGATTGAAACCGAAGGCTATCGGTTCGATTGCGGCCCTACCTTCTTTTTGTATCCACGAGTGCTGGCGGAAATCTTTCATTCGGTCGGTCGTGATTTGATGGACGAGGTGCCGATGGAGCGTCTCGATCCGCAGTACCGATTGACGTTCGGTGGAGAAAAGGGAGGCGTTCTCGACTGCACTCCCGACATGGACGAGATGGACCGGCAGATCGCGCAGTTTTCGCCAGCCGACGTCGGCCAACTTCGCCGGTACATGGACGAAAACCGCGAGAAGCTGAAGCGGTTTCGTCCGATTCTCGAATCACCGTTCCACTCGATGCTCGATCTGATGCGTCCCTCGTTGATCGGGGCGGCGGCGAAATTGCACCCGTTTCGTAGTCTTGGGAAGGAATTGGAAAGCTACTTCAGCGATCCGCGTTTGGTAATCGCGTTTGCGTTCCAAGCCAAATATCTGGGTATGTCCCCTTTTAATTGCCCGAGTCTGTTTAGCATTTTGTCTTTTCTCGAATATGAGCACGGCGTGTTTCACCCGATCGGTGGATGCAGTCGGGTGAGCGAACGGATGGCGGAGATCGCCGAGGAACTCGGGGTGACGATTCGTTTGAACGAACCGGTCGAATCGGTCGAGATCCAAAATCGCCGCGCCACGGCGCTGCGAACGAGCGAAGACCGCTACACCGCCGATGCGATTGTGGTGAACGCTGATTTCGCGGAATGGATGACCAAGACCATTCCCAACGAAAATCGCCGGCGTTGGACAAACGAGAAGATTGCAAAGAAGCGGTTTTCGTGCAGCACGTTCATGTTGTACCTCGGTATCGAGGGCATGTACGAAGACCTGCCGCACCACAACATTCACATCAGTGAAACGTACGACCGCAATCTGCGAGAGATCGAGGTCGACCACGTTCTCAGTTCCGATCCGTCGGTGTACGTGCAAAACGCATGTGTGACCGATCCGAGTTTGGCTCCGCCGGGTTGTTCGACGTTGTACGTGCTGGTCCCGGTTTCCCATCAAAGCGAGAACATTGATTGGTCGACGCAGGCGGACGCGTTTCGTGAGAAGACGCTCGACCAACTCGCGGCGATCGGTTTGGGGGACGTTCGTGAGCGGATCCGTGTCGAGCACCGTATCACGCCGGACGACTGGGTGAACGAATACGCGATCTACAAAGGGGCCACGTTCAACTTGGCTCACAATCTCGGCCAGATGTTGCATCTGCGCCCCAAAAACCGATTCGACGAACTCGACGGCGTGTATCTCGTTGGGGGCGGGACCCATCCGGGCAGCGGTCTGCCGGTGATCTACGAATCGAGCCGAATCAGTTCGCGTTTGTTGCTCGACGATTTGGGCATTTCGACCGGGTTCATTGATGAAGCCGCCAAAGGAGTGCCACCTTCGACGACGGTACCCAAACCGTTGGACCCTGCGGTGTTTTAGCGCGGTTCCAGGATCCAACGCGTTTGTCCTCGGAGCTGAATTCGCGAGGAATCAGGTCATCGAAACCTGCCGACATCGGATGCAACCTTTTCGAAAATGCCCGTAAACGGCGACTTTCCCTGATGGTGAACGGATCAAAAGGGTGCGTCTGTTCATTATTCATATAGGCGCCGTCGCTGCACAATCGGTATCAGCGTCACTGTAGTTTGGGGCGCCCTGCATGTCGGCACAGCAGAAGGGTTTGACACCGTTGAAAATGACTCGCAACTCTCGAATATCTACCGTCTATCTTGCCCCTTTGTCGTGTCCTGCCGATTTTCGTCCTCGTGACGTTGCTTGCGAGTGGTGCGTGCGTGTATCGCCCGCTGCCGCATCGTATCTCGGTTGACGACCTGATCCAGGAGTCGCTGGACCGATCCAACGCGGTCAACGGCGGTGACGAACAGTACGTGCAGCCGATCCTCGACGAAGAGGTGATTGTTGACGAAGGCGTCTGGGAAAACGGCGAATTCATCGAAGGCGAGGGCCCGATCGAATCGGCCGACGAGTTTCATCAGCCCGATGTGGCGTACGGTTCCGGGGTAGTCGGGCCGTCCAATTATCCCGCCGTTGTTCATATCGGGGACGAGTTCTCCGACGACGAAATCCGGATCGATGAAGAGTACATTGAAACGGACGTTCGCGAAGTCTTGATGATGCTCGCCACCGAAGCGGAACTCGACTTGGTGATGGATGACAACGTCGGCGGGATCGTCAACGCCCAGGTTCGAAACCTGACGGTCGATCAAGCGATCGAGAAAGTCCTGATGCCGTTGGGTCTCGCCCACGCTCGCC
>NZ_ANOH01000158.1 GCF_000346505.1 Aporhodopirellula sallentina SM41 | reverse complement strand
GTCTTCACTCACTGCTGCAGATCACCCAGTGTGGCGCAATCGCCCTGGCTCATTGGTGCAGCAACCGCGTGAGATTTTGCTACGATGTTGCGGGCGGCGCCATTCGTGTTCATGGCCACTTGCCGGAATCGTTCGACGACCTCGCCCCAAACAAGAACTCGAACACCGCAGAGAACGCGAACACCGCAGTAAACCAAACTGTGCACCGGAGTACGCATTCGCGTGGGAACCAAAAGCCAGTCTTCCATCGTGCCCGGTTGCCGCAAACGTTATCCCGCTTGAGAGCAGTACCACATGGGCGCCAAAACTTGGATGCTGGTTACATCGCGTGGCAGCGCGTCCGAAGCGCTTTCAAAGCGCCCAGCGCTCGACCGCGAGGCAGCGCTTGCATATGCTCAGTCGCTATTTCCCAACGAGACTCTTTCTCAACTCGAAGCCGGCGACCTGTCCTACACCAACCCGCCCGACGATCAAATTTTCGTAGGCCGCTATGGCGATGTGAAAGTAGTTGCGGCTAGCGAGTTCGGAATCGACTACCCTTCCCAGCTAGCGGAGAACTTCATTCCAACGACCGGGGTCGCTACCCTTCACGCTATGCATAGCGTTGTTGACAGGTTTGCGTTCGCGAATTGGGTCGATGGAAAACTCGTCCGATCTTTGAGTCTGTCCCCTGATCAGGGCGTAATGGAAGATATCGGCGAGAGACTGCCGTTCGAGATCCCGTTTTGGAACGGCGTGTATCCAGCGGTCGACGATGAGGAAAAGGAAGATTATCCATTCCCTTTCCATCCGTTGGAATTGGGCGAGGCTGCTTTGCTGAACTTCTTTGGTTATCAAATCGAGGGGTATGCCGACAAGAACCTGATTGTCCCCGAAGAATTTCCGCTAGTTCGATTGAGCCGTGCAGCAAACTCGCGTGGCAAACCTTGGTGGAAGCGTTGGTAACGACTGGGCGGTGAAATACGAAATCCTGATTGCGAGACAACAACACGATACGCACGGAGCGGCAAATCCCGTGCATTTTGAAATGGAGATCGCTTGCCCCATCCCGGTGATGGCAGACGTTCTGCCACCAACGTGATCCCCCTTCAAACGACACAACGAGATCGACCACATGCCAGCACCAACACCCAGTGAATTCATCCCATACCTCAGCATCACCGATGCCACGAAGGCAGTCGCGTTTTACACCGACGTGTTCGGCGTTGCCCCATACCTTCTGCTTAACATGCCCGACGGACGAGTGATGCACTGCGAATTCCGCTTTGGCAATACTCGCTTCTTCCTCAGCGAAGAACTCCCTGAACATGGAGGCACGCCAAGCCCATCGCGACTGAACGCCACAACGATTGCGATTCACCTGTACGTCGACGACTGTGACACGATGATCGAAACGATGAAAGACAATGGGGCGACGGTTCTCATGGACCCCACTGATATGTTCTGGGGCGAACGATTTGGACGCGTGCGTGACCCCTTCGGCCACGAATGGGGAATCGCAACCCAACTTCGTGAAATCTCACCTGACGAAATTCACGCAGCCGCCCAGAAGATGCTCGAGGAGATGTCTGAGTAGTTATCCGCAAGCAATAGCGGTAGCCGCGGCTTTCCTCTGTCCCTACCAATTCCGGGTCATTTTTCGCGGACCGCAGGTGTTTGCGCGGCTTGCGACTGCATACCCGTTGCCGAAGCCCTCGTCAGAAATTGAAGGAACCGCTGTCTGAGCACGCCAACATCACGCTTTCATGATTTCACCGTTCGCGGCCAATGATCTTCGCGGCCAATGATCGATGAAGCTCGGTATAACAACTGGGTCGATGCTTCTGAATTCAGCCTGGCAGATATCGACGTGAGGCGATGGTGGAAGGGTGGTCCGTTTACTTGCCTGCCGGCAAGTCGCTTGCCCGTCCCCGCAGTTCATTAACGCTATCCAACTGAAATCCACACTGATCTCTCGTGACCGACAGCGTCAATCCATACTCGCCGCCGCAAACACAGGTGCCACCGCCTTCTTGGTGGTCGCGGATCACAAACACCCTATTCGCCGGAATGACCAAACGGCCATATGCTAGGTCGCCAGACTTTGCAAAAGGTGAGGCGATCATCTGCGGCGGAATTGCGTTCTTCATCGATCCGAATGATGACAAAACCCTCTACGCCGGATCACCATCGTCGGACCATTCGGATGCCCGGTTCGCATTAGTTGCTCGCGAAGCCGTTCGGTATCTTCCAGTGTTCCTAGCCGAGGACAAACACCCTGTGCCGCACATTGACGATCGGCGGTTGGTTGTCCGCATAACAGATGACTACCGCGGTGTCTTCTCCGACTACACTCGCGCCGTCGAGTTGCTGCCAGCCCCGCTCTCGGTCGGGCTCGGTAGCATCGTCTCGGAACACAACCAATAACCGTCGCATACAACGGCGCGGCGGTGGTGGCCCCACCTTGCACCCGCCAGGCTGCTTTCTCGTGCGCTCTTAAGCACAGTTCCGCCAGCAACGCAGATTGCGAAAAGACACGAAAAAAGCAGCGTTTCGATTGAAAACGCCGCTTTTCTCGGGAGTACCCCCACTAGGGCCCGCACATCCTTCTGAAACGTTGGATTTAGCGGCCTTATCTAAAAGTGGGTCCCAAATCGGGACCAGCAGTCGGCGACGTCAGTTCAGACGCTGATCTGACGTAGCCACAAGGTTTACCACCGCCCGTTCGCCATGCGGAATCGATGCGTGTCATCCGTCGTGCCTCTAACGCTCGATCCCAGGTGACCGCTTCGTTTTCGCAGCGGACGGGCCGGCGGAACCAACGCCCACACCGCGGAGATTCGGGGCTCTCCTTTAGCCCCCAACCGATTCTCCGCTCAACACAACCGATCCGGTGCAGTCTATCTGCACCGACCCTCATCGAATGAAAGAGCCTCAATCATGACACATCAAGACAAGAACTCAAAATCGATTACGACGCCCTCGTCGGTCGCAGGACTGCCCAGCGAATCCGCACTACTCGAACTCGCCCAAACCTATCTCGAGGAGCAATACCGGCATTTCCCCGAGTACCAATCACTCGGGCTGCTGCAGGAGCGGAGCGACGCATCCTACCGCATGATGGCAAAACAATTCGCGAACGCCTACTGCTCCGGCAATGTGCAGAGAGTCACGCCAACTTCGCGTGCTCCTAAGAACCTGACGGTCGCCGCGTGCTACGTCCGCTACAGCGACGCCAACTCGAACACGCGATCGCTCGACCAGCAACTCATCAACGTGCTCAAGGAAGCCAAGCGTCTCGAGGCCTTCATCCCGTGGGAATATGTTTTTGCTGACGCGGCCATTACCGCGACGACGACTGCTCGTCCCGGGTACCAAATGCTCAAGAGCAAGGTCGAATCAGAGGAAAGCATACCTCGGATCATTGTCGCCGATCAGCTTGACCGCCTGCACCGGGACCAAGAAGAGTCAATCCGCTTCGCCAAACTTGTGAAAGCGAGAGACCGCCGATTGGTCACAGCCGACGGCTACGATTCCATCAGCGACTTCGCAAAAGTCGCACAGGCATTTTCCTCTTTGCAGAGCGAGATGTACATCGATCAACTCAAGGTGAAAGTTGATCGAGGCATGACAGATGCCTTCAAGAACGGCAAACACCTCGCAGCGCCGCCGACGGGATACAAACTCGTTGAGCGGAAGGACGCAGAAGGCAACACCATCATCAACTCCAACAGCAAGGTGGAGAGAACAGTTGTCATCGATGAGGAAGCCGCTGAGGTCGTCCGCCGAATCTTCGACATGTATGCCAACCAAAAACTCAGCCCCGCGAAGATTGCGAAGGTACTCGACGGCGAGTCCGCGCTCGGGCGTTCCACCTGGGGACCATCCAGCGTGACGCAGATGCTTGGGAACGAAAAATACATTGGGAAGTGGAGATGGAAAAAAACAACGACAGTTCAGGATCCTATCACGGGTAAGAAGTGCGCGGTCACCGTTCCAAAAGAAGACCAATTCGAGAAAGAGTTCCCGGAGCGAAGTATTATCTCGCAAGAACTCTGGGACGCGGCGGTCGCGAGGAGGGAAGAGGTCTCTCGCAACACCAATCCGCCCAAAGGAAGACGCAACAAGTCCCGTCAAGAAGCTTACCCAACGATGCTCTTCGACCTCTGGTGCGATAAGTGTGATGCTCCACTGCGGCGTTTCCGGTCGGCTGGCACCTATGTTCAACTGCATTGCCCAAACGGAAAGGACGGCTTACGCGGCTGTGACCTCAAGTCGTCCAAGTCCCTTCGCATTATCGAAGAGCGCCTGCTGACGCCGATCAAGCAGCAACTCTTTGCCGACGGATATCCAGAGCGTCTCTGCGCCCAGGCCAACGAGTTTCTGGAGGAAGAAGCATCCAAACCACCTGTCGACACGAAGAAAATTGAACGCCAGATCACTTCCCTGGAGGCGAAGCTACGACGAAACGGACAGCGTCTCTCAGGCCTCGATGAGGGTGTAGCAGCCGACAGCCTGGTCGATAGCATTCAGACTGATCAAAGCACGTTGACTGAGCTGAAGGCGGAACTCGCACGCACAGCGAAAGCCAACTTCCGACCCGAACCGCTCGACGTCGAAACGATCCGAACGCTCCTCTCTAACCTGCATGAACTCTTGCACGACGACGTCGTCACGGCTCACGGCATTCTTTCGAAAATGGTTGGTCGCGTGAGTGTATCGCTCGGCGAGAAGCAAGGACGCACACACACGTGGAAAGCCAAGGTCAACCTCAATCCAGTCCCGGCATTGGTGGAAATCGGGAAGCAGAAAGATTGTCCAACCACACACTCACTGGAGTTCCTTCAAGTGTGTAGTTGGACAACGGGGGAAGAGTTGCCGGTCACGATCGTCGACTTCCCGAATTACCAACGGATTGCGGCCGAAGCAGCGAAAATGCACGAGGCGGGCTCGCCAATGAACGCCATCGCCGTAGCTTTGGAGATCGATCCCTCGACTGTCAAACTCGCGATCGAGTGGGGGGCAAAGAACGACACTCGGTTCATCCCACCGGCCGACTTCAGCGTCCGACGCAAGAACCCCAACAGCAAGACGGAAAGGATCGGTCCCGAGGTCGTACGGTTACGAAACGAAGGCTTATCTTTCGTAGAGATCGCCAAGCGACTGAATACCTCCCAGGGAACCGCCTCACGAGCGTACAAGCAATTCCATTCCGCCGAAAACGTCAAGGCGGTCAGCCAAGGCAAGAAGCTGGAAACCGGCCCCAAACGCCGCAAGATCCCCGACGAGAAGATCAACAAGATCCGCGACCTTCTCACCAACAGCAACCTCAGCAAACGAGCCATTGCCCAAGAAGTCGGCGTCACCCCCTGGACCGTCCGCCATGAGGCGAAACGGATGGCGGGATCGTAGTAGTCTTATGGAACGCTAAGCCTCCGAGTGCATCACCGACCGCGGACGATGCGGAAGGCCGTTGGACTTCTCACTGGGCTGACACAACGCTCATCAGCTGATCTTCGGCCGAGTCGTGTCATTCGGCCGGTGACAAAATGATTGTCTCCTCGCCGTCACGGGCAAGCTCTCGATGGTACAACTCCAGGTTGTAACGGAGCTTCTCACGAAAACGCCGCAGACGATCCGTGTCGCGTGGGGTGATTGCCCGACGGAAGTGAAACACCACATTTCGGAGTTCATTGACGTCCGACAGGTCCTTGTCAACCAACGCTCGCATCGAATCGAAAACCGGTTCGAAGCGGTCCCAGTTCTTCTCGCAACAAATGATCGACCTGTACTGTGAGAATGTCAGGTCCTTGAGCGATTCAATCTCACGAGCCCTGGACGTCTTCAATAATTTGATCGCCTTGCCGACCGCGGGAGTGTGACCATTTTCTTCGATAAATTCTTTCAAGTTGGTAACAGCTTCGATGGCAGGCCGGTTTGCGGACTCCACGAGTGAATCAAGTACAGCTTGTAGCTCTTCACTGTCGTAGACCACTTCGATGATATCGCGGATTGCATGCTCGACTTCGTATATTAGTACAAATGCTTCAGCGAAGTCATTCAGACGCCCAAAAACATCTGCAACGCATAAAATTCCCATTAGGTCGTTGGGGGTCCCGACAAGCACGTAGTCGAGATCAGACCAGTCAGTTTCCGTGTCGATGTAGACGTCCGGACCGATGAAGCGAGCCGGTTCCATCGCGTCACAGATGGCAAGGTCTGTTGGTTTGATGGCTGTCGATCGCAAATCAGCGACTCGCCAGCCAAACGACTTCCAGCTGAAGACCCCGACGATGGATCCCGAACGGCCTGCGACTGGAATCTGCGAGAACCGCTCGTCGAGCATCCGCTCGATGGCGTCTCCGGCCAATGTTTTGGAGTCCAGCATGACCATCTGCTGGTCGAATGGCAGCAAAGCCCGAGCCGGCCCAAAAGGACCAGGACGCTGGCGAGAGCCAGTGTTGTTCGACGATTCGCTCATTTTTTGCCCCAAGAGTAACTAGTCTAAACTTCACTCGGCACTCGCTACCGCGATGTCACTACTCACCGCGTCATGGTGCAATATCTCTGCCAGCACATACCGCTGAAACGAATCTGGAGAGGAGAAACAACGGTAACCAGCGTTGCTTGCAGAATCATGCACCTCGTCCGGTTCGTTGATTAGCACCGCAACCGGCTGCGTCAGTCCCGGTTGCAACCCATCGGGCCAGGCTAGGTCCAAGAACGCAACTTGATCACCAGCCTCGTTAGTCAATTCGAACTCGATCTGACCTTCAGGCAACCCCTGGGAGACCACCCAATCACGGCACTGGGTGAGACGAGCCTCTTCCTCGTCGCTGTCAATGCTCCCGGGGATGTATACCGAAGCTTGGGCGACAAAGTCAGTCTGATCGCCCGCCTCAGGTTCCGGCACGTGGCCATTCGCCAGCTTTTCCAGGAACTCATTCGCCGCATTGGCCAACAACTTCCTTCTCTCGGCTAGGAAATCAAAGTAGTTTTCGACCTTCCAGAGTTCAGGATCCATCGGCAACCAATGTGTTGCAATCGAGCCCGGATTCTTTTGTTCATAGTGGGGAAGGTATTCCGCCGGATCCCGCTTAGAAACTTCGAGGTTCGTTTCCTGCGTCAAGAACGTGAAGTTTGCGATTGCATTCACTTCTCGCTTTTTGATCCCTGCTTCGTAGAGTAGCGCCTTTGGGAAAACATGATGAATTTCAAGACGGGTCAAGTGACCCAGCAGATGGTTGTTCAGTTCATCACCAGTCCCCCAATCACGAGCGTGACGCGCCCGCGTCATCATGTAGAGAAGGGGGTAGAACCGGTTGCCTTTCGTTGAACCTGCGAAATCACTTTCCTTTAGTCGCAAGTCACCACGGTTTTCACGCAGTTTTTCTATCAGTTGGTCCAACGCCCCATTTTCGCCAGTCGCATTGGCAGATTCAATTGCTTCGAGATCTTTGTTGAGCACGCTCTCGGTGGACGCTGAGTACCGTCCCCAGAGCAATGTGTGAATGTACCAGTAGAGCAAGCGATCGCGTTCGGATTGGTCAACCAACTTTCCGCCTCGCTGCGACTCGTACCGAATCATCAGTGGAATCGCGAATCGACTGCCCAAGACACGATCGTGATCCAAACCGAGACGACTTGCGATCCGGTTGAGCGACCGGTCAATCAGCTTCTCGCTCGTCTCCAAGCCCGACTTGAACCCAGCAGGTGTAACATCCTTCATCGCCGTGAAGAGTGCCTCGCCTGTGGTGACGGTATTCACACCACGTAGCAGCCAGTCCAGCGTGAACTTGTATCCCGCCTTTTCCCACTTTTTCAAACGCAACTTCATCTCGTCGCGAGCTTCTGGCCACTGGGCACAAATCCGCGCGAGCGTTAGATCGCCTTTGGAGAGCTTCGTGCCCCCGCTGTTCACTTTATTGAAAATATCAACGACAACATCAATGGTTTTGTCGGCACCAACAACCTCCTCGATGTGAAGATCGATTTCCTTGATGTTCGCAATCGCGGTGACACGATTTAGATATAGATCGATTTGCTCGGCTAGCTCAGGGACCTTCATCAATTTCGCCAGCGTGGCCCCCGCACCATCGCAGAGCACCTCGGTCACGCTCAACCACCGAGCGTCATCCTTCATTTTGGTGGGTGCGTAGAATTCGAAAACTTCAGACTCGATGTTGAAATAGAGTCCAGAAAATGCCTTTGCGTCGCCATCGAAAAACTTCGGGGCACGCCCTCGTATCAGGCCGTACAATGAGGTGATGCGTTGTTGCCCATCGAGTAGCAATTTCACCGTACCGCTTTGCAGTTCCTGAGAGCCTCTCGCGTCTGCGTTCTCAGTCTCAGTGACCCACACCAGCAGGCTGCCAACCGGGTAGCGTCGGTAAAGCGATTGCACCAATCCGCGTACTTGCTCTCGGTTCCATACATACCCTCGTTGAAACTCGGGCAAGGCCATCGCTCCGAGCTCTATCTGGTCAATGATCGTTCCGATCTTCACAGCACTTCTCCTTGGGTTCGTCGTTGAAGCCACGCGACGTCGTCTGCATCAACAATCGCGTGGCAATTTCCTGCTGCATCCTCGTAAACCAACGTCTGACACATCAATGGATTGTCACCCAGAGACTGCGAGATCGGTTTTCCATTCGTGTAATCGGGCATCGGCGGCAATGCCCCGTGCAACTTGTCGAGAACTTCATTGAACAAAAAAGCATTTGGATCTTTGAGAACACTCGGCGAAACGAATCCTTTCGACTGGCATCCGTCCGGTCCGACAACGCTGAAGCGAGAAGGTACTTTCACACGCCCCACACTTCTGAAGTCGTGACGCGAAAGTTTTCTCAACACGCTCAAGATCTCCTCGTCGGTGCCCGAAAGCGAATAGGCTCGTCCGGCCAATGCGTAGATCATCGCCGTGTCCGCATCCATAAACGCCCACAGGCAAACGGCAAATTGTGCCGAATCAGAGCCGCCATCGCTCGCACTTGAGTCGCATTCCTCGAAATCATCTTCCTCGTCATCACCGAGTTGCTCTGCTTCGAACTCAAGCCGCAGCTGATAGCCAGCCTCTGAAAGATCAATTGCCATCACCTCGGAACCAAAAGGCTGCGCATCATCGACAATCCGAAGGTTGTCGGAATAGTCATGACAATCCGTGACCGCTCCAGGTACGGCATCCCACGAAAAGCTCCTGAAGCTATCTCCTCCAGTCGTTGGTCGGTAAAAATGCCCGCCGGCACCGATGTGAATTTCGCCGCCTTGGAACTCTACCGTCCAGTAGTGATAGATCTCATGGTCACCAAACTGACGACGGGGGCCAGTGAGAGTTAGCGACGCGTCGAAGTACTCGTGCACAACATCAGGCGAGTCATTGAGCAGCGATCCCATTGCCGCAACGACCTCTTTGTCTTTGTCCGAAACGAGCTCCGATTGCCAAATCTTGCCCAGCAAGTGCATTGCAATTTTGACAACCTCTCGGTCAGTGTCGTCAAAGATGTATGGCTCACTCATGGGTAATTGGTCTGGATTGGTCTGGATTGGTCTGGATTGGTCTGGATTGGTCTGGATTGGTCTGGATTGGTCTGGATTGGTCTGTTTTGCCGTGTTTTGCCGTGTTTTGCCGTGTAAAAACAAGTTGCTTTTTCACATTTGAATGGCTCTAGGAAAGGTTCAACAGATCAGGCTGAGATGTCTGGATAAGTCCGAATTTGTCTGGATCAGGGCTTTGGTGCATTAGTTCTGATGTAGGTGGTGGATGGACCTTTGCCTTTTTTTTCCAACCAACCACCTGCCATCAGCTCAGAAAGGTCTCGTTGAAGATGCCTCTGGCTTGCTTCACCCCCTCTTTGGGAATAGTAGTCTCTTGGCTTCAATTTCTGCCCCGTTTCCAAAGCGTTAAGTAATTCGATTTGTCTTTGATTGAGATTCAGGGTGCTGAGAGGCTTGCCGTTAAAGAGAGTCAACGTCACTCCGGTGATGTCAGAACTCCATCGTGGTTTTGGCAGCTTGCTGGAACGACAAACTTCCAAGATCCTCAAGGTTCCTGATCCGATACGTTCAACCAGCCCTCTTAGGAACAGAACTTGGCAGAGATCAGGGTTCCGAGGCATGGATGGGTGAGGCCGACTTAGTCGACTCGGTGTCCATCCCTCTGGAAGCCGTCCAGAATTCCAAATTTCAATTCGTTCAGGATAGACACTGATTGCCATCCCGCTATCAAAACCCGCATAGTCCCGGTGCGCGATTGCATTCATGATTCCTTCACGCAGAGCAACCATCGGATACTCGGAAGCCTTCTTTCGCTCCATGCTCGAAGATGTCACTTCGCTGATCACCTTCACATGGTCTTCCAAGAATTGCATCGCCGAATCAAGTAAGTCAAACGCATGTCCGTCCAATTGTCGATCATCGAGTATT
>NZ_ANOH01000157.1 GCF_000346505.1 Aporhodopirellula sallentina SM41 | reverse complement strand
TGCGAGATTTGTCGCAGACGTTGCATCGTTTTCGCGCACTGAGTGAACAGTTCCTCGTATTCCTCACGCGACCGGGCAATCATTTGTTTCAAATCATGTCCGGAAGAGAACACCGGTCCGGCGGCGCGGAGGATAACCACTTTCGTTTCTGTGTCACTGGCAATTGCGTGCAGCTGTGAATCGAGTTCGGCGAGCAGTTCGAGCGAGAGTGCGTTGCGTTTGTTCGGTCGGTTCAACGTGACCGTCGCGATCGCATCGGACTTTTCGATCGTCAATTCGCTGACGTGAGCCTGTGAGTGAACTGGTTCACTCGACTGAGTCGACTCCATCGCGGGGTCCTTCAAAAGGAGGGCGTGTGCAAGAAGATGGCGAGAAGGCATTATGTCCGACCACCTATTCAACGACCAGGGGAATGGATTGTCAGCGACGACGTGTCTGCACGCAGAAGGGCGGCCGAGTTGGTGCACTCCGCGGTGTTGATTTGGCTGTGTTGATCTCGCCCTATACGTGATTTGTCGTTGTCGCCAAACCTCGGAGATTTGAATCCTGGCATATTCAGCTATGGGGTCGGGCACGGCGAACGTTGATGAGTAGGCGGTCTCCCGTGACGTAATCCGACGCAATTCGTAGGCGTTATCGCATTGGTACCTGGTTGTTCTGTGGAAACCGCGGCTGACGCCGACCGGCTGATGGTTTTTTCGGATTGGTGCTTGGTCACCGCTTCGTTGGGACGCACAACTTCGCAGAGATTTTATCTCTCGGCTATTGGATCTTCATACGGACGTTAAATGTCTGGTGTGCAGTACTCAGGCAGGATGCAAAATCGCAACCGATGCGGTGCACTTGCGTCAAATCGATAGCCTTTTCAAACGTGCGTGTTCCCAATCACGGCAACTCGCTGTGATGTTGCTGTAGACGGAAGAACGTGGCGGTGTAGTCGGTTCGTATGACGGCTACGCGGTGGTTGAACCAAGCGACCTAAGTTCGATTGATCGAAGCCCTTGGGATGGCTTCCGCGGCGCGACCAACGCTTCATTCTGATTTCACTGGCGCTTCACCGAAGGCTGCTGTGTGGCCGGTAAGATTTCCGCCGATCCAGACACCCTGTCACGATCAGTTCCCACAGTCAATGAAAAGGAAATCAGATGTCACAGTCATTACGATGCATGACCGCGTTGTTCGCAGCGTTGGTCTTCGTGTCCGCCACGCAAGCACAAACCCTGAGCACGCCGTTCCGCAAGACGGCCGTTTCGTATTTCGAAACCGGTGCTCAACAGCAATGGGATGAGTGGGAAACACCAACTCCCGACGCACAAGATTCGGACTCGGAAGTTAATCGCGACTTCGGAACCTGGCGGTCGGATCTCGAATTTAACAACCCTGACAACTACCCATCGAACCCCGCAAACATCTGGACGGCCGCGTCACAAGACTCTTGGATCGATGAAGCCAGCGGCAACTTTTGGTGCTATGGCTATGCTCTCGCGTCGATCTACGTTCAGGGTGATGCCGAGTCCGATTCCGAAAGTCGTTTTCGCTTTGACGTTCAACTCGACAACACCGGTCGCGTTGTCTTGCAGGGCATGATCGGCGTCTCCAACTTCTTCGGTAGCGATCAAGCTCACGATACTTCCGGTGAAGCCAAAGTGGTTGTTCGGGTGATCGACCGCAGCAACAATACCAATGTTTATCGTAAAGTCGTCTCGATGAACGCCGTCAGTTCGGCTCGCTATATCGATGAGTTTGAATTTGACGACCTCGAAGTCGAACTGTCTGCGGGAACCTACCGCGTCGTGATCAATGCGTTCGCGTACGATGAAGCGATCTACGACCAAGTGAACTTCTCGCTCGCCAACGCTTTCGTCGAACTCGAAGGCTGGGTCGAAGAAGACTGATACCAATAATCACGGAGACGTGTTTCAAATAGGAAGGTCGGCGTCGTTGGCGTCGGCCTTTTTTGTCGTGTTTGAACGAATCGAACTGTTTGTTGGCAATGACATCGATGCAAACATGGAGCTCTTTCGGTGTCGGCCACCGCAATCGGACGTCGGCTCGTTTTGACAGCGAGTGAGGCTGCTCTCCATCGAATCGCAATGTTGCTCCGAACGATCGATCGCAGTCGAATTGAATCGTCATTGGTTTTACGAGTCGCCGTTGCGACTACTTGCTTGATCTGCGCGGTTTTGCAGTTCTCGGATCAGGGTTGGCATCTCGCCATAGGACGACATCCGAAGGGGAAACCATGTTAGCGTCGTCCCCCATCGACATGGCGTTTTCAATTCCGTCACGCAGTACGGGGGATTGTTATACCTACGCAGTTTGAATTCGCGGATATTGGCGAGCTGGATTCGCTCGGTTTCTTCCATTCGTTCCATCAACAGTTCGTCGCCATCAATCCAGACATTGCTAATCGGATTGGTAAAACGAAGTTCAAAGGCGGAGAACAACAAAAAGAAAAACGCCGCAAAAGGAATTGCGAAACAAATGAATCCGGTCGCGATCAACGGAACGAGGATCAACGTCGCGAGGAGAAAGAGCTTCCACTTCGGCGTTCGTTTGAGTACGCGACGCACGCCCTTTTGAAACGTCTGCGTTGTGATCAATGACGTGGAACTGATTTTGTCCATTGCTCCGCGGTGCTGTTGCGTGGAGGGTAAATGTGAATTCGATAGCAATCACTTTGTGCGCTTCCACTTTACACGCTTCGGCGGCGACGTGGTTTTCTGCGGTGATGTAACACCCGCTCTCACTCTCCGCTTGGATCGGTGTTGAGCTGAATGGTTCAGCTTTTCAACATCCAGCATCTAAAGAGGGGAAAACAAATGTTCCAAAAAGTGGTTTCCAAGTGGGTTGCACCAATCGTCTGTCTGGCCGTCATGGCCGTGAACGCCAACGCGGGCAGCCCGACCAGCCTGGCCGACGATTCCGACCAGTACAACGCCTACGTTTACAGCTACGTTTCGATGGTGTACGCCGACGGGATCTCGAACGTGATTGGAGACGATAGCCTCGAAGGCGAGGTCGCGATCTTGATTTCGGGTTTCTGCAGTGATGGGTTCTTTCACTGCTTCGACGCACTCGTTGATGACGACGACACCCTATGGCAGGATGCCGTCGACGACCTCGAACTCGCTCGAATGTGGTGCGACACGTTGATCGTGTTTGTCGAAGATTCCCAACCCGCGAGCGTGAGCGGACAAATCGAAACTCTCATGTGGTATCTCGACATCGCGATCGCGAACGCGAAAGACTGTGTGCCACCGACGAGGCTCTGGCGTCTTCCTCTGCAGACGTCAGTCAAACGCTGGTAGAACGAAGCGAGGCAGCTCGAGTCGGTGAAATCAGGAGGCTCGGTGGAAGCTGGCGAATGGATTGCGAGAACGACAAAGGGAACATCCCATCGATAGAGGCGGGTTCGCGTAAGTGAACCCGCCTTTGTTCGTTGGGGAGGCGTCCCGAGGGAGAATGTCCCCGCGGAACCTGTTTGCGTTTTCCTGCGGCGGTTTCCTCGACACGGTTGTCTGGAATGCAGCCTTGAATGCTGAATCGTCCTGACTGCCGCGTCTGGATCGGCGTGTGGTTGCTCGCTCGATGGAGTCCCAGCGTAATGCCGATCGCATCTGCGTACCGGGCGCAAGGCGGTAAGGAATCTTGGGCGGCGCGGTATCTCTGGCCGCCCTGGCAATTGTTAAGAATTTCGAGAATCAATCAATTCGTATTGCCTTTGAAGTGCCGGTACGTAAGCTTAACCGTAAATTCACATTGCGAGTCAGCCCGTGCACCACCTCGCCGCTGACTCTAGACGCCATTGATGACACTGAATGAGCGATGACACTGAATGAGCAAGGCCAAGAAGTTATCCCCCGCATACGAGTCGTCGTCACTGGTCACTGCCGCGGCAAAAGAAAGCCTGAAGCAGCGATTAAAGGCGGCATGGCGATATGCGCCGAAGGCAGCGAAGAAGGCCAACGAAGACATCGAGTATGTTCATCAATTGCGTGTGAGCGTTCGTCGTGCAAACGCGGCAATCGAGTTGTACGCATCGCTGCTGCCGCGACAACAACGACGCCTGGTGAACAAACAACTCCGGTCTCTCCGGAAAGCGGCGGGCCAAGCACGAGATTTGGACATCTTGCAATTGCGGCTGCACAAGCTCGATCCCAAGTCGTCGTCAAAGGAATTCGGGGCCCTGTTGGACTTTGTCAAGTTGCAGCGGAAACGTGCGCAGCGCGACATCAAACGCGGCTATGCCAAGGCAAAGCGGCAGGATTTCCAAGCCAACGCGAAACGGCTGTTGAAGTCGGTGAAGTGGCGTGGTGATGGGGAGCAGCCCGATTTTGGGACGTTCGCGCGGACCGCGTTCGAGCCGATGGTGGAACGGTTTTTCGCTGCCGCCGCGGTAGACATGAGCGACATCGAGATGCTGCATCAGTTGCGGATCGAAGGTAAGAACATCCGCTACGCGATCGATCTTTTGTCGCCAGCGTTCTGTGGGAAGTTCACGAAACAAAACACGGCAACCTTTGTCGTGTTGCAGGACAAACTCGGCACGATCAACGATCACGCATCGGCGATCGCTTTCTACCAGGGGCTGTTGAAGACCAAAGGTACCCGCGATTGCAAATCTGCGATCAAAGAGATGGTCGAGTTTGAGAAGAAGGAGCTCGAAGCAACACGAGCCGACTTTGCGAGTTGGTGGTCGGATCGGCGAGTTGCCGAAATGCGGAAGCAGTTCACGATGGTTCTCTCGGCCAGTGGTGCGGCCGACAAGGTCGCCACGGACATTGCTGCCACGGACATTGCTACTACTACGGAAAGTGATACCGCCGGCAGTGATGCCGCAGACAGTGATGCCGTGTCGCAAGATGATGCTGCGGGCAAGGAAGCAGCCAAAGCCAACTAGGAATTTTCATTTGCCTCGATGGCGGAGGCTTTATCAACGGTCCGTCGCCCACGCGTCGCCTTCATGCTCACCGCAGCCACGACGCTCAGCGCAGTCAGGACCGAACGGATGCAAGGATACATTGGAAATGTTGAGAATTGATCATGCTATGAGCATGCAAGAAAGAACTGCCGATTTCTCGCCGGTGATGCGGAACGCGGTGCGAGCTGTTATCTTCCGCGACGGTATGTTGCTGGTTCAACGCAAGGTGTACGAGAACGGTGAAGTCTGTTTTACACTTCCCGGCGGCGGTGCTGAGGTTGGTGAAACTCTCGAAGATGGTCTTCGTCGGGAATGCGTCGAAGAGATCGGTGCGGACGTGGAGGTGCGTGATCTTGTGCACGTTGCTGACTACTTCAAGCAGCGAGACACGTTGCCGGCAACGAGGCGACACCAAATCGAATTCCTCTTTCTTTGTGATGTTCCCGACGACTATGTTGCGGCCAACGGACGCAGCCCTGACAAACACCAGCAGGACGTTACGTGGTTGGATCTCGCGAGCGAATCGGCGGACCTGTTGTGGCCGCAGTCGCTACAACAGATTTTGAAACGCGACACCGAGGCGTCCGACGCTCCCACCTATCTCGGCTTGATTGATTGAGTCCAATGCGTCTGCCACAACCTATCCGTGACAATCTGCAGTTCATGCTCGCTGAAACGAGCACGCAGTTGAACAATCTGGTCGAATTGCTCGATGCTCCGTCGGCGGAGCTGTCGCAACGAATTTTTGACCGCCGTGGGTACTCGTACAACCTGAAGATGCGTATCCAGGATGCATGCGCCAATGCGGTTCAGGGCTCCGGCGGTACTGAAAAGATCGAAACGCATTCTTTACGGGCCGCCGAATCCATCGCCACTCAGCTCGAACGCCTGACCAGTCTGATTCACGACTGCGCACGCCAACTCGACGGTTGCAAGCGACGAGGGATTCTCAAATCACTATCCTCGACTGGTTTGCTCGACGACGTGGTCAAAGGCATTGAACTGATCCGATCGGGAATCGAAGAAGAAGGCACCAAGACCGCAATGAAGGTCAGTGACCTGGCGGTTGCGATGTCTTCAAAGCATGAAGATTTCTTCGAAGGGCAATCGCGAGAGCTGCAGAGCATCGAACACCCTGACCGTGTCTTGACGGCATTTTTCATCGCAACGCAGCTCAACGAGATGAGTGCGGTGCTACGCGACGTCAGTGAGTCGATGGTCGGTGCCCGGTTAGGCCGGCCGATGCAGCGTGATCGGTTTCATTTGTTGAAGACCGCGTTTGATGACCTCGGTATTGACCGGGCGACAGTCGCAAAGGTTGCTGAGACGAACTCAGGGACGAACATCTCTCGCATCGGACGAAGCCGCTCGAACGGTTTTGCGGCCATTGTGAAAGATGGCGAGAAACGCAAGCTCAAAGAGGAACGCAAGAGCGTCGAGAATTGGCACGAGATCTTTCCCGGGATCGCGCCGCAAATTCTCTCGTATCGGAAGCGTGGCGACAACGCGTCGTTGATGATCGAGCATCTTCCTGGTTTCACGTTTGATAAGGTCTTGCTGTCGGGATCGGACGAGCAACTCAAACTCGCCCAGCAACAACTCGCAAAGACGCTCAAAGCAGTCTGGCGAGAAACCAAATCGGATAAACAGGTCAGCCCGAAACACATGACGCAGTTGCGCAAGCGACTCGGCAGCGTCGTCGAGGTGCATCCCGAATTCGATCGAGGAAGAGGACGCATCTGCCAAACTCGCACCAAGTCGCTCCGCGACCTGATTGATGAGGCGGAAGAGAAGGAGTCACAGGTCACGCCGCCGTTTTCGGTTTACATCCACGGCGATTTCAACCTGGACAACATCATCATCGATCCGTCGGCTGAGCGAGTGAATTTTATCGATCTTCACCGGTCATGCTATTCGGATTACACGCAGGACGTGTCGGTCTTCATGGTGTCCAATTACCGTTTGCAGGCGCTCGACAAACGGACACGCCACCGCATCACGAATGTTGCTGACAACATGCATGTGAAGGCACGCAAGTTTGCCAAGCAGCATGACGACACCACGTTCGAACTCCGACTCGCGTTTGGTTTGGCACGCTCCTTCATCACGTCGACACGGTTTATCTTGGATAAAACCCTCGCCAAGTCGATGTATCTGCGAGGCTTATATATTTTGGAACGAGCGATCGAGCATCCGATCGAATCGGCTGCTAAATTTCGTCTCCCGATCCGAGAATTGTTTTCGTGATTGATCTGAAAATTGGAGTGATCGGCATCCCGGGGAAGTGGTCGACGGAGGTGTTGGCCGACTCTCTGGAGTCTCGGACCGGTTATCGTCTCGTGATCGATATGCATGACGTCTGTGCGGACCTCTCGTCGGGCAAGCTGATCGCAAGTGGTGTCGATCTCTGTCAGCTCGATGGGTTGATTGTCAAAAAGATCAGCCAAGAGTATTCGCCCGCTACGCTCGACCGGATCGAGCTGTTGCGTTTGGCGGAAGCGGCCGGTGTCCGTGTTTTTTCTCGGACCGAAACCATCATTCGAATGATCGATCGGTTGGGGTGCACGATGACGCTCCGCAGCGGCGATATTCCGATGCCTGAAACGGTCGTTACCGAGAATCGGGATGAAGCCGTCCGGAGTATTCGCGAGTTCGGTTCAGCCGTTTTGAAGCCGCTCTACTCCACAAAAGCCCGCGGTATGGAGTTGATCGACGGTGAGATTGATGACGACGCGCTGTTGGACGTTGTGGATCGATTTCGTGCCAACAATCCGATGATGTACATTCAAAAAAAGGTCAACCTTCCTGGTCGCGACATGGGGATGGTTTTTCTCGGCGGCGAATACTTGGGAACCTACGCTCGGGTCAACCAAGGCGATGCATGGAATACAACGATTCAAAGTGGCGGACGCTACGCCGAACATTCTCCGCCACAAAGCACGATCGATTTGGCGTCGCGTGCACAGGCGTTGTTCGGCATGGATTTCACGACCGTCGACGTCGCGGACACCGACGATGGCCCGATCGTTTTCGAGGTTTCAGCGTTCGGCGGATTTCGGGGAGTCAAAGAGGGCATGAAGATGGATGCTGCCGCGATGTATGCCGACTACGTTTTAGGAGAACTCCGCTAGTGCACGACCCGCCGAACGTTTCATTGCCGAGTTTATCGACCGTTGCCGAGCAATTAACCGACGGTGTGGAGATCGCGGGCGAATCGGTCGTATTGGGGCTCGACGATTTCCTGATTCGTGTTCGGTCGAATTCGGTAGCGTTGCTCCAAGGCCTACGCCGTTATTTTGCTCACGTGGTTGTCGAACGCGATGAGGGGGTGCGAGCCGATTGTACGGTTCTCGCGATCGAATCCGGAGCAACGGATCTCGGGCTGTCTTTTGTCGACTGGAAACGCGAACCGGGCAAATCGGGACGCAAGGATTCGTACGTCGATCTCGCCGAAAACGACCAGGGCGTGGGGCGTTTGGTTCGCAAAGTGCGAACGGGGATGCTGTTCCTGCAAAGTGAAACGCACCGGATTGCACATGGTCCGTGTCTGGCGAACGACAATCAAGTCATCAACTTCATCAATTGCCAGTACATGAACTGGCTGCAGCAGCGGGGATCGGTTATCTGCCACGCCTCGGCGATTGCGATGGACGGGCGTGCTTTGGCGATCGCAGGTTTCTCGGGTGGTGGCAAGTCATCGCTCATGTTGCGTTTGATGGAATTGGCGGGCACTCGGTACGTCACCAACGACCGGTTGTTCCTCGAGTCGAACGCGACCGGCGAGATTCAGGCGACCGGAATCCCCAAACTGCCGAGGGTCAATCCGGGCACGATCGTTAGCCTTTCATCCTTGCGTCCGATGCTCGATGAAACGCAGATCGAAACGTATGAGTCGCTTTCGCCGGAGCATCTGTGGCAGCTCGAACAAAAGTTTGACGTCGACGTCACGAAGGTTTACGGTTCCGACCGCATCACCTTGCAGTCGCCGATGAGGGATTTGTTGATCCTGAACTGGGATCGAACTTCGGACGCGACGTGTCGGATTGAGCCGGTCGATTTGCGTGAACGCCCTGAGTTGCTCAAGGCGGTGACGAAGAGTCCCGGGCCGTTTTACGTCGACGCTCGGGGACAGTTCCAAAGAGACGATGTCAAGCAGGAAATCGCGACCTATCAAGACCTGCTCGATCGGGTCGACGTATGGGAAGCGAGCGGGAAAGTTGACTTCGACATGGCCACGCAAACCTGCCAATCCATTCTGAGGAAACAACCGTGTTGAAGAACCTGCTGATCTTCAGCCACCCGGTCGTGCGTGATTCATCTTCCGCGGCCGGAAATTCCCGTTCCGGCGAGCACCGATCAGACCAGGCCGACTTGCCCGACCGATGGAAACGAAACGCACAGCGGATCGGCGTGTGGATGGAGAAACATCGATTGATCCCTGACCAAGTCCGGTGTGCACCCACCTTGATGTCGCGTACCGCGGCGGAGAAGGCATGCAAATCGGCTGGGCTCAACGAAGATATCGTGCGGGACGACGTTCGTATTAGCCGCTACACCGGATCGTTGGTTTCCGAACTGTTGGCGGAAATGGGTTCGGAGTCGACATGCATGTTGCTCGCGGTGGACGCAAAGGTTGCACTCGAAATTTGCAGACAGGTCGCCGGCGTTCGTCACAACGACCCCGAAGTCGCTTCGTTGAATACCAGCGATCGACTGTTGCATATCGAAACCTCTGTTCGTGAAACGGAGGGCACAGCGTCGAAGGTCGCCGTTTGCGGTCACCTTCAGGAATCGCTCGATCCGTCTTCATTGCCCAAGCTCTTTCCTTATCCGGATGTTTTTGGCAGCGAGCAACGTCCGCGGCCTGCATACTACTACCGACAGTCCGCGGTGATCCCGTTTCGATATTGCGATGATGAACTCGAAGTCCTTGTCGTATCGACCAGCAAAGGAAAACGTTGGGTTGTTCCCAAAGGCATTCACGATCCAGGAAAATCGGCACAGGAATCAGCCGCGAACGAGGCCATGGAGGAGGCCGGCGTGCTCGGCAACGTGATCGATGTCGAAGTCGGGCGTTACACGCATGACAAATGGGGGGCGACCTGCACGGTGGCGGTTTATCCGATGGAGGTGACTGAGGTTCTTGATGACGATCAGTGGCCGGAGAGCCATCGGAAACGTGAGTGGTTGTGCGTCGATGCTGCCGCCGATCGCGTGCATCAGCACGAACTGCAGGGCATCATTCGTTCGCTGCCCGAAATGCTCGGCGAACATTCGTCGGGCGAATCCAAACCTCACGGACGAGGTGAATGATGTCTGATCGATACTGCATCCTTCTTCGTCACGGCGACTACCATCAGTTGCCTGCTACGCCGAGCGCCCATCAGCCCTTTGGTTTGACGTCTCTCGGGCTGCAGCAAGCGGCGGAGTCGGTAAACGCGATACGCGAAATGGTCGATGCCCAGGGATGGACGTTGCACCACGAGGTGCATTCCTCGTCGCTGCTTCGTGCCTGGCAAACGGCGAGCGTGGCGATGGAGGGATTGAGCGAATGCGATCGTATCGTAACGAGTGATTCGCTCACCGAACGCTGTGTCGGCAGTGCCGCAAATCTGACGCGAGAGCAGATCGTCGCTGCTGTCGCGCAGGACCCGCGTCTGGATCCGTTGCCGGATGATTGGAAAACCAATAGCCATTTCCGGTTGCCTTTCGTGGGCGCCGAATCGCTCATGGATTCAGGGCGACGTGTGGCCGATTATCTCACGCGAACCATGATCCAGATTGATCGATCCGGTCACGCCGTTCTTGTCTTCGCACATGGAGCGTCGCTGCGTCACGCGGCACACGTTCTCGGTGTGTTGCCGTTCGATCGGATCGCGCAGCTCAGCATGTATCATGCGACACCGGTCGCTCTGTCGGTATCGAGTGACGGAGTGTGGCGTCACGCGGCAGGGCAGTGGAAGAACCGACATAAGCAACTCGAGCCATTGGACTGAGGCTCGACGCATGAGCAACAAGCAAGCTGAAAAAGCGATTAAGATCGGGAAGGTCAAACCGCGGTACCACGGGCGGGAGTGGATTTCCGTTGACCTTCCCGACGACGCGTGTGACTGGACGCACGGTGGAGAGAAATCGATCATCACCGAGAACGGTGAGTTCGGTGAATTGATCGACGTTCTTCGCGAACTCAATGATCAGAACCATTGGAAATGGCCGCGTCGGAAACACTACTTCATCTCCGATCTGCATGCTGATGTGGACGCGTTGGCCGCTTCGCTCGTCGCGTCCGGTGGTGTGAAGCAACTCGGACAATCACCGCTGGATTTCAAACTGACCAAAGAGGGCCGCAAGGCCACGTTTGTCATCGGTGGTGACTGTTTCGACAAAGGACCGAACAATCTCGAGTTGCTCCGTGGTGTTCGACAGTTAAAGGATCAGTCTCCTCGCGTGCGAATTCTCGCTGGGAATCACGACATTCGATTGCTCTTTGGGATGCGGGTAGTTGGGGAAAAGAAGGACGTTCGCAACGAACACTTCTTTATCCGGGCGGGCCAGAAAATCATCCCATTGCTCAAGGAGGTCTGGGAGGCCCACGTGTCGAAGAAGTCGATGCGTTCGATCCCAGATACCGCCACGTGCCGGCGGCGATTATTCCCACGTGATAGCTGGTTCGAGGAGTTTCCTAAAATTGATGGAGCTGACATCGTTCCGGCGCAGATGGAACGTGAACTCAACCGCATCGCGAAGAAAATTCAGAATTTCGAACGGCTATGCGGTGACCAAGAGCTCGATCTGAGGCAGGTTTACGCCGCGACGCGTCAGTGGAGACGGATGTTTTTGAAGAAGGGAGGCGAGTTTCGTTGGTTCTACGGCGATCTTCGGCTCTGTTACCGCAGCGGATCATTCTTGTTTGTTCATGCCGGTGTCGACGACGTCGTTACGAAAATGCTCCTGCGGCGCGGGGTCCCCTACATCAATCGCAAGTTCAGAACGGCGATGCGAGAGGCACCCTTCGATTTCTACTATGGATCGTTGTGCAACACGATCCGCACGAAGTACCGCGACGTTGACCGTCCGTTTACGCGAAAGGGGGCA
>NZ_ANOH01000156.1 GCF_000346505.1 Aporhodopirellula sallentina SM41 | reverse complement strand
ATCCCAATGCCCGCTCGCATCACGAAGTATTCGGGATCACCGTAAGGGATATTGTCGAACGAGAAACCGATGTGCGTTTGGCTGCTGGGCAATTCGATGTGCTCGTGACCTTCGATCGGATCCGGCGTGGGCAATCCGTCCCACGTTCCCGTCTTCCAATCGCCGAAGGTTTGATCGATCAGATCATTGATCTCGGCATCGTCGAAGTTACCCGCGATCGACAGAATGCTTTCGCCCGCATGGAAATGCTGTGTGTAGAACTCACGCACGTCATCCATCGTCAACGATGCTAGGCTCTCTTCGCTCGCCATGCCGTTGCGGCCCAACTGGTAGCCGTACTGTCGCTGTCGAAGTCGTTTCATCAATCGCTGCGTCGGCTCGTCCCGGTTGGCCAGCATTTCTTGACGCAGCATCATCTTGGCGTCTTCGAACTGGGCGATGGGCAAGTGCGGACGCCGTACCAAATCGGCGAGCAAACCGATCGCCGGCCCGAGCGACTCGGCAGGCATCGCGGCCGAGAATCCTGTGATGCTGGTCGATGACGCCGCGTTGGAATCGATGCCGAGATTATCTTCGGCGGCAACGAATTGGCGACTGTTGTAGGCCCCCGCACCACGTTGGACCATCTCGACGGTCAACGATGCCAAACCGCACCGAGTGACCGGATCCACGTTCGGCGGCAAGTCACGAATCTCCGCAGTGATCCCACCGGGCATCCACAGCGTGTACGCTGCGGTCCGCAGCCACGGCATCTGCTGCCATAGAACGGTCATACCGTTTTCGAGTTTGCGGGTTTTCACGGACGGCGTTGCGGTTGAGAGCATGTTGATCAGACGCGAGGAGAGATAAACGATGTTGCGTTGGGGAAGCGGTCGCGACCAAGCGAGAACAAAAAGGCATTCAAAGTGACGCGGACAATCGATTCGAGAATCGCGTCACCGTCGTTGACGTCGTTTGGCAACTGCGGCACCAGTGCGACTCGTCGGTGTGCAAGCTTGCCGAGTGGGCATTTCGCGGAGTGGGGACTTTGCTAAATAGTAACTTTGCCAAACTGGAATTTCGCCAAACAGGAATTTCGCCGAACAGGAATTTCGCCGAACATCGTTTGACACATGGCTCGGCAAAAACATGGCTCTGCAAAAACATAGATCGGCAAAAAACATGTCTCGGTAGAAAATTGGTACGGCGAAAAACCTGACTCGGCGAAAAGGAACGTACGAAATCGCCGTACAAACAGACGCCCGATCAGACGGTGCAAACGCGGCGAGGTTTACAGCCCGATCGACACCAATTCGACCGTACGGACGCGTCCGATCAACGTGTGGCTGGTGACTTCGTCGACATGGACGTCCAACAGTTGTCCGGCTTGTCGACGGTTTCCGTCAAAGACGACGATTCGGTCGCAATGAGTTCGCCCGGTCATCTGTACGATCGACGCGTCCTCATCGGCTTTGCCCGCCTTCTTACTCGGCCCTTCGACCAGCACTTGCACCGTCGTCCCACGCAGCTTTTTGTTGCCTTCTTTCGCGACGCGATTTTGCACCGCGAGCAGTTCGTTGTTGCGTTGAGCCTTCACTTCGCGAGGCACATCATCCTCGAGCCGCTCGGCCGCCTTCGTTCCGCCGCGCACACTGTACTGGAAGATAAAACTGTTCTTGAACCGACATCGCTCGATCAAGTCGACCGACTTCTGAAAGTCTTCATCCGTTTCGCCACAGAACCCGACAATGAAATCGCTGCTCACCGCGGCTTCGGGCAGGATCGATTCGATCCGCTCGAACATCTCCATGTACTGACTGACGGTGTATCCGCGTTTCATCCGTTTGAGTACCGCGTCGCTGCCGCTTTGTGCCGGCACGTGGAGGTACGGCGAACACTTCGGCAAATCACGAACCGTCGTCAACAAACGCTCCGTCATGTCTTTGGGATAACTCGTCACGAACTTCAAACGTTCGATGCCATCGATCTCGTGCAACTGTTCGAGCAGCGCGGCCAAATCCGTATCCCCGTCCTCACCGCGATGGCGATAACTGTTGACGGTTTGACCGAGCAACGTGATCTCGCGGCAACCTTGTTCGGCGAGAATACGCGCTTCCGACAGGATCTCGACCGGCGAACGTCCCTGCTCCGGACCACGCGTGTTGGGCACAACGCAGTACGTGCAGAACTTATCGCATCCGATTTGAATCCGCAGGTACGCTTGGAACGGAGTCGGCCGCATTGACGGATCGCGAAGCGGATCGAACGTCTCGTGCGAACGCGCCACGACGGCTTGTTTACCCTCGGTTCGCCCCAGTGACACGGCCATCTGACGGCCTTCGCCGGAGTCGATGTTGGTGATCAATTGCGGCAACGCGTGCAGCTGCCCAGGACCGACGACCATGTCGACGAACGGGGCCCGGCGGAAAATGACTTCTTGGTCTTTCTGCGCCATGCATCCGAGAACGCCGATCTTCTTCTCCGGATGGCGGTCTTTCGTGTCACGCAGTTTACCCAGGGCACTGTACGTTTTCTCTTCGGCCTGCTCCCGAATGCTGCACGTGTTGTACAGCAACAGGTCAGCGGTGTCGGGCGTGTCGACGACTTGATAGCCGTGCCGCTTCAGGTCAGCGATGACCATTTCGCTGTCGAGCACGTTCATCTGACAGCCGACGGTTTTAATATAGACGGTTTTGGTCATTACGCGGAATCTTCAGTCTCGTTAGCGGTTTCGGTTGGCATGTGGGCGTCCTTGTGTTTTTGCACGTGCTTGCGAAGCACTTCGGTCAGCCGGGTTTGCCGACGCCCCATCGCCGAAACGAGGCAGTAAATCGAGGCAACGGCCCCCACGACCCACAACCAATTGATCGATGAGAACACGCCGGCGCCGACGAATCCATCGGCAAAACACCATTCGCGAACGGTCCACCACAAGGCAGGCAGCCCGTCAGCGAGGAAGGCAGGAGAAAACAATTCGGGCAAAGGACACCAATCGGGCAAGGGGAATCCGTTCAACGTCATAGGATAACCGCCACAGCCCGGTTTCCGAAAGGCATCTGGCTCTGCGAAACGAAAGCGGGTTACTGAAGAATTCAGCCACACGAGCCGCCGTTCACACTGCGAAACCTACAAAAATTAGGGAAACACCTCCTCGGGAACAACAACGACGGCCCGCCGGTGCGTCGACGGCACGAATGGAATCGCAGGAAAATCGCCGCAGCAACCAGTAAAACGCCACCACGAGAATGCAACGCCGCGTTCCGATCCCGGCCCAGCGACTATTCCCGGCCCGGCGACTATCCGAGCACCCGCAGCAGCAGCTCCCGGGTTTCCGCCTGAATTCCCGGCTCGTTGCTCTCTCGCGGCCCGGCCACGTTCAAAACCGGAGGCCGCAGCGAATCGAGCCATCCGGCAATTTCCGCCGCGGCGGTCTCCTCGTCCGTGATCGATACACTCAGCGACGGTTTGCCCGCTTTGCAACAAATCCGCTGCGTCAATTTCGTCCCACCGCTGATCTGGCCCCGGTACAGCAACAATGTTGCGTCGGAATCGATCACGTTTTGCTCGGTACGATCCGGATAAAAACGCGACGACAATTCATCGAGCCGGTACTCCGAGGGAACGCGGCCGTCCTCGGCGAGCCGTCCCGCCGGACACCATCCCCCGTGATCGATTCCCAAATCCATTGCCGAATCCAGCGCACCACGGTCGACTCCCGTCTGCCCACCCGACACAATTTTTTCGGGAATAAAACGTTCCACGGCGGGGTCCAAACTGGAAAACAAATCAGGATCTTGCATCGCCACAATATAGCGACGCACACTCCCATCGGGAAACACGCGGCCCGACCAGGAAAGATGCCGCGCGGGAAAATTCCCGTGATCCCGACTGCGGCGAACTGTCCCCCAACTTGACGCAGCGTTTTCGGCGCATGAAAACCTTCCACATGGAGAACCGTATGAGGCAAGCATCGAAAACCGCATGGCTAGCGATCCCGTTCGTCGTACTAATACTCGGCGGGCTGACGAATTTGTGTTGGGGCGCCGACGGCGGTCGACGCTTCGCACACTCCGACAGTGACAAGCGATACCTGCACCACATCGTTCTTTACGACATCAACAATCGAAAGATCACTCCCGATTCGGACCAACCGTACTCGCCCAAGAACACCTGCGGTCGTTGCCACGACTACGAAACCATCTCGCACGGATGGCACTTCAACGCGTTTCGCAGCCACACGCTCCGCGCGGCATCGACAAACTCGAGCGATGATTCAGCGAACCTCGAGGATTCAGAGCGAACCAACGCTGCCGATTCGAGTCACGAACGAGTCACCGACGGACGGCCGGGCGAACCTTGGATCTGGACCGACTCGCGAACCGGAACGCAACTGCCGCTGAGTTACCGTAACTGGCCGGGACGTTTTAACCCCGACGCGATCGGTATCACTGAACTAGAAATGGTTCGACACTTCGGCGGCCGACTGCCCGGTGGCGGGATGGGATCGCAGGACGAACGTCCCTCCGCGGAAACGACCGATGCCGACTCCACCGACGAAGTTCCGCCCTCACGGTGGCAGTTGACCGGCGATCTCGAAGTCGACTGCATGGTCTGCCACGCCGTCTCCGGTGCCTACGACTTTGAACTTCGCCGCGACACCATCGGTTCAGAAAACTTCGCGTGGGCCCCCACGGCGGCGCTGCGGTTAGGCGAGATCGACGGTTCGGTCGCGCGGATCAAAGAAGGTACCGACCCCGACGATCCGCGGACGCAGTCGAAGATACCGAAGGTCAAATACGATGCGAATCGGTTCGGCCCCGATGGCAGCGTTTTCATGGATCTCGTCCGTCACGTCGAAAATAATGCCTGTTACCAATGTCACAGCCAACGCACCGTTGGCGACGACGGCATCGAATCGCGATTCATTCACGACAACGACGTGCACCTGCGTGCCGGGATGAACTGCACCGACTGCCACCGAAACGGAATCGACCACCAAATCGCACGCGGTTTCGAAGGCGAACAACATCCCGAATCGTTCGCATCGATGACCACGCTGAACTGCGTCGGATGCCATCTCGGTACGGACTTCTATCTCGACGAAGAAGACCGCGAGAACTCGATCACCCAACTTGAAATCACGAACCGTCCCGGACGCCTTGGTGCCCCATTGCCTGACCACGACGGTTTGCCGCCACTGCACTTTGAAAAACTAACCTGCACGGCGTGCCACAGCGGCCCGGTTCCTTCGTCATCCGCCGCTGGACTGATGACGTCGCTCGCACATGGACTCGGCGAGAAGGCTCACCGCACCGGCGAAGAACTGCCGTCGATCCGCGGCCCGCTCTTCATCCCCGAAGACTCCTCGCATCCGGCCGCGATGCACGACTCAACGGGGGATCAGGATTCATCCGATAACCACGCGGGCTCCTCCGATTCCCGCCCGTCCGGTCCCGACGCACGCGTGACGGTCGCCCGCGGCATGTGGCCAGCGTATTGGGGCGAGATGCTCGATGGCAACGTGCGGCCGCTCTCGCCAGAAAAGGTTTACGCGGCAACCCGACGTTCACTCCGAGTCCGCCGCGGTTTCATCGAGGAAATCTCGAAACCCAAACTCTCCTCCCGTGACCTCGTTGAATTGCTCGGCGAAGAACGCGGCAAAGTCGATCCGTCGGAATACACCGCGGAGGAACGCGACCAAGTCGACGCGTTGCAGTTGAAAGAAGGCGAGGCTCTGTTTGACGAGAAAGTCGCCGCCTCGCTCGAAGCCATCCAGGAAGAACTCGATGTGCAGCAGGCGGTCTACGTTTCCACCGGAACAGTCTACGCACTCGCCGAGCCGGAACCCGCCGAAACCAACGATGCCGAGGAAGAACCGAACCCCAAAAAAGCAACGACGACTGACAACGAAGCCGACGCGCCGAATCGTTTGCGCACGGTCTCAGTCGGCAACCCGGACGCGGTCAGCATGGTTTCCTGGCCGATGGCACACAACGTTCGTCCGGCCGGATGGTCGCTCGGTGCCACCGGTTGCTTGGAGTGTCACGCCGATGAGAGCGTTCTGTTCGCGTCGACGGTCACGCCGGTCGGGCCCGCCCCCGCCGTCGGTACCGCAGTCACAATGGCCAGCCTCCAAGGGATCGACGAAGCCGACCGGTTGTTGTGGAACCAAATGTTCGGCGGACGCAAATGGTACAAATTGTTGGTCGCCGGATCGCTGGTCGTTCTCGGCGTGATGATGCTGCTAGGATTGGCCGCCGCCGCGAACCGACG
The DNA here is from genome assembly GCF_000346505.1 of Aporhodopirellula sallentina SM41. Lineage (GTDB taxonomy): Bacteria > Planctomycetota > Planctomycetia > Pirellulales > Pirellulaceae > Rhodopirellula > Rhodopirellula sallentina. Next base: position 22,598 of record NZ_ANOH01000156.1, on the reverse strand, counting down.
TGGCGGTCTCGCCACGGGATCACTGGCTACTTCCGAAAGGACATCGTGATGTTGACATTGATCCGAAATCTAACGTTCGGGGTCGTACTGCTCGCCGCGATCGTGCTGTTTGGAACCTCGCTACCGACATGGTGGGGCGGCCACTTCGGCGGTTATCGCTTACTCGCGCACATGTTCGCGAGCGGCTTGGTCGTGGTCGGGTTACCGGTGTACGCGATTCTCCGGTGGACGGATTGGTTATCCCCGCCGATGCCGAGTCGGGGTTCGTCGTGGACGTTCTGGACTTTGCTGCTGACAGGTTTTCTCACCATCGCGAGCATGTACGCGTGCATGTTGCCGTCCACGTCTACACCGTGGATGATCACGTTGATCGACTTCCACGGCTGGATCGGCGCTACGATGTTGGTCGCCGCGATCGCTCACCTGGTCACCTTCCGCCGCGCCAACAGCACCGCGAACTAAGACCACCGCTGCCCCCAAAAAGCCAAGACGCTAGTCGATGGCAACGCCCCAAAATCAGGCGCCATTGCGTTGCGAAAGTCGCCAAGACTTTCGGCCATCCAAGAGACGCACCTAAAACTCCCGAAGGGCTGTTGATTAATTCGTTTAACGGGCAGCCGTAGGCGACCTACTTGCCACTGCACGTTGCCTACGGCTACCGGTTAAACGAAATCAGGTCGACTGTTGATTGAAATCCCTATCCCTCGCTGGCGCAGCGGGCTGGTAGATCAACAAGCCGTCAGCGAGCTTCGCGCCCCCCCAAATCAAACCGCCCTTCAATTCAGCCAACTCAAACCACTACGAGACCGCTGCCGATTCGGCTTCCCGTTTGATCCCACGTACCATTCGTGGGAAAACGAAAAAGTGGAGCGGCCAGACCGAGTACCAATACGCGAGCCCGAGCAGCCCACGAGGGCGGAACCGCGCCGTCTGAACCAATTGACTCTTTCCCTCCGATGTCGGCTCGACTCGAAATTCCAACTCGGCTTCCCCGGGCAGTTTCATCTCAGCGTGCAGCCTCAACCATCGGCCACGTTCGTACCCGTTCACTCGCCAGAAATCGACCGCCTCGCCATAGCTCAATTCGTCCGGATGACGGCGGCCACGCCTCAGCCCCGGCCCGCCGACGCACTTGTCGAGCAATCCACGCAGCCACCACAGCCAATCGGCACCCCAGTAACCGGACTGGCCACCGATCCGGCTCACCGACGCGAACGTCTGCTCCGCACTCGCGTCCACTTCCGCCGTTTGCACATCGTCGAACACCGTACCGCCCGACCACTCCGGATCGCCCGGCATCTCTCCAGCGGTCGACCACCGTGTTTCGATGTCACCGTCTTTCAGTTTCCCGATCGCCGCATTGATCGCCTCCTCGACTCCGAAAAGAGGGCCGGGCATCAATTTTTGAGCGTCGTCGTTGCGGCAAACCGTGCGGTTCCGCAACCCTTCGGCGAGCGGCCGTGCAATGCTCGCGTTGACCGGCGTCACCAACGAAATCCACGCCGAACTCAAACGCGGCGTCAGCACCGGGACGGGCAAAATCACACGCTTCGTCAAACCCAACGACCGAGCCATGATCTGCATCAGTTTCTGATACGTGAAAACGTCACGCCCTCCGATATCGATCGTGCGTCCTGCCGTCTCAGGGTTGTCCAAACACTCCACGAGATACCGCAGCACGTCACGAATCGCGATCGGCTGCGTTTCCATCTTGACCCATTTCGGCGTGATCATGATCGGCAATCGCTCAACCAAGTAGCGCAGGATCTCGAACGATGCGGAACCGGATCCGATAATCATCGCGGCACGAAAAACGGTTGTCTCCGCTGAACTGTCTCGCAAAATATCCGCGACCTCGCCACGGCTGCGCAAGTGCATGCTTAGATTCGGACCGAGTTCACCGAGCCCGCCCAAATACATCACGCGGCGGCAACTGCTACCTTTGAGTGCCTCAACAAACGTATTGGCGAGTTCACGATCACGCCGCGCGTAGTCGCCACCGGCACTGATCATCGCATGCACGAGATAGTACGCTGCCTGTACGTCCCGCAGGGCTGACTTAACGCCCTCGAGGTCGTCGAGGTTGCCTTCAATAATCTCCAACCGTTCGTGATCGCACCACGCAAACGCCTGCATCTTCTTCGGACTGCGAACCAAACAGCGGACCCGGTAGCCTTTGTCGAGCAACTTCGGCACGAGACGTCCACCGACATAACCGGTTGCACCGCAAACGAGGATCCGATCATGTTGTTCGTTCGTCACGAGACACCCCGCCGTTGTATCGGTAATACCAAGAACCACCTTAACAATTCATCCGCCCGTTTGCCGTTCGCCACTCGCCGCGATCAACGCAAGCCTACCGTGGTGGATCTTGTTAAAGATCCTTGTTTAGAATCCTCACGCAGCAGGATCCTTAATGGAATCAATTACCAACTCCGCAGGAGTATTAGCGACGGTCAACCGGAAGGATAGACGTTCATTTCGATCGTTACCGCCTCGCTCGCGAGCATTCTCGCCTTCTCATCCCGCGCGATCGGATTCCGGATATAATCAGCAGCCAACGCGACGCAACCCGTCGCGGTTCCCACCCATTCCCCTCTCGCCGATCCCTCCTTTTCCAGGAATCCTGCCCCGATGCTGCGAAACCCCGCCCCACGGTTGCTGACGTTCTGCTTGGTCGCTTTCTTCACCTCGAACCTGTCGCCCGCCAAAGTAGCCGCCGACACCACCAACATTCTCTTCCTCGCCGGAGGACGTTCTCACGCGTCAGGTGAACACGAATTTCGTGCCGGTTGCATGCTGCTCGCCAAGGCCCTGAACGAACAGAGCGGATTGGACGTGAAGGCGACCGTCATCAGCGGTTGGCCCGAGGATTCGTCGGCATTCAATGACGTCGACGCGGTCGTGATCTATTCCGACGGAACCAAGGTCATCCGCCATGGTTGGGACCGGGCCGATCAACTCGCCAAATCCGGCGTCGGTCTGATGTTCATGCACTACGCCGTTCACCCGAGTCCCAAAGAAGGCGAGCAGTACTTTCGCCCGTGGATCGGCGGGGCGATGGAAACCGGTTGGTCGGTGAACCCACACTGGGTCGCGGATCTGAAAGTGCTGCCCGAACATCCGATCTCCAACGGCATCGACAACCTCGTGCCCGCCTACGATGAGTTCTACTACAACATGCGTTTTCAAAAAGATCGCGGAGCGGTGTACGACCTCGTCACTGCCGTCCCGACACGGGAGCGACTCAAACGGGTGATCAATCTTTGGAACCAACACGGCGTCGACGGAATCGGAAAACGTCAAACGCTCATGTGGGGCATCGAACGTGAAGACGGCGGCCGCGGAGTCGGCTTCACCGGCGGCCACTATCACCGCAACTGGGCGGTGGATGATTATCGAAAAATCGTTCTCAACGCGATCGTTTGGGTCGCCGGTGCGGAAGTCCCCGCCGACGGCGTAGTGTCCGAACCGGTCACCGTAGAGGCTCTTAACGCGAACCTGGACAAGTACCCGACCGAGAACCCGGTCATCGCCCTTCCCAACATTGAAGACTACAAAAACCTTCCGCCCGCAACGAATGTCTCGATGGACGACTACAACAACGCTAAATCCACACGGCAGAAGCGTTCTCAGAAAGCGAAAGCAAAATCGTAGTAGTCACCAAGACGAAATCGATCACTCTCTCGATCGTCATCGTCATCGTCATCGCCAACGAAGACACCGTTCGGGAATTCTCTCAATACAAAGCAACCAGTTGTCATGAGAAATCTCACCGAGAAAACCGTCTTCGTTAGTGGCTCGACCAAAGGGATCGGCAACGCGATCGCCGCACGCTGCGTGCAGGAAGGGGCTCGCGTTATCGTCCACAGCCGTTCGCAATCGGGGGCGGTGGAGGCACAAAATCAAATCGGCGCCGCCGGCGCCGTTTGGGGCGATCTATCCGATGCCGGTGGAACCAACCAAGTCCTCGACCAGCTCTCTGGATATTCCGCGGTCGATGTATTGATCAACAACGCGGGCGTGTTCAGCGTCGAGGACTTCTTCCAACTCACCGATGACGTTTGGCTAGACTACTTCCAAACCAACGTGATGAGCATGGTGAGGCTTTGCCGCGCCTTGATGCCGGCGATGCTCGAACGCGACTCAGGTGTGATCATCAACGTCGCCAGCGAAGCGGCCTTCAAACCGTTGCCGCAGATGGTTCACTATTCGATGACCAAAGCCGCCATGTTGTCGATTTCCCGAGGCATCGCGGAACTGACCAAGGGCAGCAACGTTTGCGTCAACACGCTGATGCCCGGCCCCACCTGGACCGACGGCGTCGAGAAATACTTCGAAGGCCTCGCCAAACAAGAAGGCCGCCCGCTCGAAGAGGTGCTCGGCAGCTACTTCCGCGAACACGAACCGACTTCACTGATCCAACGTTTCGTCAAAGTCGACGAGGTCGCCGACGCGGCGATCTTCCTCGCCCAAAACACCGCCGTCAACGGCAGTTCGCTGCGGGTCGAAGGTGGAATCATTCGCTCGATTTGACGCGGTCGACACCTTGCCCGACACGCTCTGTAGATCAGAATAGGGGACCACCTCGATCGCCCTCCCACAGAGCCCTCCCATGAACAAGCTGCCGTCGTCGCTGATTCTCGTCTTCGCGTTTTTCGCCTCCGCAATCCTCGGCCCCGCCGTCCTAAGCGATTCCGCTCATGCGGCAGATCGTCCCAACGTGATCTACATCTTGGCGGACGATCTCGGGTACGGCGACCTGAGCTGCTACGGCCAAACGCACTTCGAAACGCCGAACATCGACGCTCTCGCCAAACGCGGGATGAAGTTCACGCAGCACTATTCCGGCAGCACCGTTTGCGCGCCTTCGCGTTGTGCCCTGTTAACCGGAAAGCACCCCGGACACGCCGCCGTGCGAGGCAATGCGGAGATCATGCCCGAAGGCCAACAACCGATGCCTGCGGATACCTTCACGATGGCACATATGTTTCAAAACGCCGGCTACACGACTGGGTTGTTCGGCAAATGGGGACTCGGTGCGCCCGGCACCGTCAGCGAACCGCTCAAGATGGGGTTCGACCGCTTCTATGGATACAACTGCCAACGCCAGGCCCACCATTACTACCCATACTTCCTTTGGAATGACAACCAACGTGAAATGTTGTGGGGAAACTTCGGATTGGAAACGGACGACTACGCACCGTATCTAATTCAAGATCAAACGCTCGATTTTGTGGAGGCCAACAAAGATCAACCGTTCTTCTGCTTCTACGCCCTCGTGCAACCGCACGCCGAGATGTTTGCACCGGAAGAAGTGATGGCGAAATACCGCGGCAAGTTCCTTCCGGAAAGCACCTACGAAGGAGTCGACTCGGGACCGCGTTTTCGCAAGTCCGCATACGGTTCCCAATCCGAAGCTCACGCCGCCTTTGCCGCGATGGTGGAAATCATGGATGAAGACGTCGGCGAACTCGTCGCCAAGTTGGAAGAACTCGGCATCGCAGACAACACGTTGATCATCTTTACATCCGACAACGGACCACACACCGAAGGCGGTCACGACCCGCGATTCTTCAACTCCAACGGTTCACAACGGGGATTCAAACGAGACCTCTACGAAGGCGGCATTCACGTTCCAATGATTGCGACATGGCCGGGCAAAATTCCCGCCGGCACGACCTCCGACCATCTCTCCGCGTTCTGGGATGTGTTGCCCACCGTCGCTGAAATCACCGGGCAACCGACCCCAGAGAACATCGACGGCGTCTCGTTCCTGCCAACGTTGCTAAACCAAGGCGAACAACGCGAACACGATTATCTGTACTGGGAATTTCACGAGTGGAAAGGACGTATTGCAATTCGCCGCGGTAAATGGAAAGCGGTCCGGTACAACGTGGCGATCAATCCCAATTCACCCGTTGAACTTTATGACCTGTCGAAGGACCCCGCCGAAAAAAACAACGTTGCCTCGCAGTACCCGGAGATCGCAGCGGAACTCACCGAACTGATCAAATCCGCTCGCACCGAATCCCCGATCCCCAAGTTCAATTTCCCGGGCAAACGGTAGCCCCGCCGCACGCTGGCGAAGGCCCCCCACGCGCTAACTTTGGCCACCCGAGTCCTCCCGAACTGCTATGATTCAACGTTCGAATCATGGTCACCACACGACGACCGCAACGCGGCCAGCAGTCGGGGGAAACGAGTTGAATATCAAACGCATCGCGTACCACGCCGTCCTCTTTTCCATAATGCTCGTGGGCCCGCACGCGATTTCCCCGCGTGCGAACGCGCAGCAAAGGATTGGACAGGATTCAACCGGCGCCGAATATCGCCACTGGACGACCAGCGACGGGACACGCAGCGGCGTCCGGCTGAAACTGCTGCATGACGACGGCTCGCGCGTTCAACTGCAACGCGAAGACAACTCCAAATTGGTGGTCATGCCGCACTCCCGCCTATCGAGTGCCGATCAACGATATCTCAAAGACCTGCGTGACGCGCCGCCAACAGTCACCTCACCCGCCGCAACCGACTCGCCCCGCGGCGTAAACGATTGGCCGCAGTGGCGTGGACCAAACCGCGATGGCAAAAGTTTAGAAACCGGCCTGCCGCAACAATGGCCCCCCTCGGGACCTCGCTTGTTGTGGAACGTCACCGGGATCGGCGAAGGTTATTCCACGCCCGCTGTCGTCGGCGACGTCGTCTACGTCCTGGGAACTCGCGGGAACGAGGAGTTCGTATTCGCACGATCCGTGTCCGACGGGAGTCCCGTTTGGGAATCCAGCATCGGTCCCAAAGGCAGCGGCGGCGGATTCCCTGGACCCAAGGGGACACCCACGCTTTCCGATGGGAAACTGTTTGCGATCGGCAGCTCGGGTATTCTTGTGAGCGTCAACGTGAACGACGGTTCGCTTAATTGGAAGAAGAACTTCAAACGAGACTTCGGCGGCCAACACGGTCACTGGGAATACGCCGAATCCCCGCTCCTCGATGGCGACAAACTCATCTGCACCCCAGGCGGACAAAACGCGAGTCTCGTTGCGTTGCGAAAGGACACCGGCAGTCCCGTTTGGCAATCACCGGTTGGCCGCACCATGGGCGGCAGTTTTTCCCAGGCCGCCTACGCATCGACCATCTCCGCAAACCTCGGCGGCACCCCACAATACATCGCGTTCCTTCATGGGGGTGTCGTCGGTGTTGACGCCGCACGCGGCACACCACTCTGGCACTATGATGCCCCCGCCAACGACACCGCCAACTGCTCCACCCCGATCGTGTTTGGCAACAGCGTCTTTGCGGCGAGCGCCTACGGAACCGGAGGAGGTCGTGCCGACGTGCAAAAGCGCGGACGCAATTGGAACGTCAACGAAGCCTACTTCGTCAACAAGATGGAGAGCCACCACGGCGGATTCATTCTTCACGACGGACACATCTACGGAACCAACAACAGCGTGCTGCTGTGCATCGATTGGAACTCCGGACAGATCCGATGGCAAAACCGATGCGTCGGCAAAGGATCCGTCACGTACGCCGATGGACATCTTTACGTGCGAGGCGAACGAGGCGACGTCGCGCTGGTCGAAGCCATCCCCGACGCCTACCGAGAAAAAGGACGTTTCAGCCAACCCGACCGCAGCGACAAAAACGCCTGGGCACACCCAGTAATCTCCGCCGGCCGCCTCTACCTCCGAGACCACGACCGCATGTTGTGCTACCAACTCAAATAGCCACGAATTCCCGCCAACGAGCACGCGACAGAAAAACGCCTGCGTTCAGCGACTGTTCGATATTTGGCTCGGCTTCGATACCGGGGCGCTAGTCATTCTCACGGAATGAACTCTCGTTTTCGCGTGAATCTGAGAATCCATTCATGCGAGACAAAAACTAGTATTCCACTGCAGCGCGGCTTTCGGGTGGAAGTGTAGTAGATGACGCAAGGAATCCCCTCGCATGACTAGCGCATCAAAGACTCGTCGACTCGTCCACTACCCGAAAATCAAGTTGACATGAAGTACGGATCTACGACAGCAGTTCTGTTCGCAGTTCGATGGATCGCGACTAGCCCGCAAGCAAATTTCATTTGTAATCTATCCAAACGCATATCAGCCGATCGGCGTTAGCCGCGGTTCACACGACTCAACCGAGACCAACAATCGCCGGCAAATCAAATTGCCGACGTATTCACAGACCACCTTAGTTGACGCCTGTCCTCCGCGTTTATTCCAGATCGAGTCCCACTAAGACGGGATCGTGATCCGATGAGCGGAATGCGTCGGGCTGGTAGTAGGGTTTTGGATTGAATTCGAGGTTGTAGTCCAGGAACTTGGGCTCGCTCGAATTGATGTGCCAGATCGCTGTGTTGCTCACCATCGAGGCTAACTCAGGCGTCGCAAACGCGTGGTCGAGACAACCGGCCCGGCCGTAATAGACGTAGCTATACGGCTTCTCCTCACTGGAATGCGTGTGAACGAGATCGATCAATCCTGCCGCACGGAGAGTGTCGATCGGATCCTCCTGCGAGTAGGCGTTCAAATCGCCCAAGATGAGCAGGTTCACCGCACCATGCTTTTGTTGCAGAGCCGCAACATACTCGACGAGTGCCTCGGCTTGCTTGCGTCGAGACGCGTTATTCGCCCCCTGGCCGTCTTTCATATCGCGGTCCGCCCCTTTGGCCCCGCGTGAGCCTTTCGACTTGAAATGGTTGACGACAACGGTAAAGCGAGTCTTTTCGCCAACGCGATGGAACGTTTGCACGAGCGGCGTTCTTGCATCGTAGAATGCAGGATCGACTACCATCTGCACGCTATCCACGGGTTTAACACGATCACGACGGTAGATGATTCCGACTCGAATCGCGTTGCCTCCTCCCGGTGCATCACTCAACCCGTCCGGACGTCCAACACCTTGGTAGGGCGTGCCTTCGACATCGCGATTGAGCGCCGCGACGAGTCTTTTTTCGACGCCCGGTTTGTTTTCCATCTCCATCAACCCGATCACGTCCGCGTCCAACGCGTTCAACGCCGAGACGAGTTTTGCTTCTTGGCGTTGGAACTCCTCCGCGTTGTCGGCTCCACGTGCCTGGTTGCGTCCGTTGTCGATCGTGGTGAAGTAATTCAACACGTTGAAACTAGCAATCTTCACATCACACTCGCCCAGATCCGGGACCGCCGGACGCTCGGCATATTCAATGTCGAGGTTTCCGGAAGGCATCACCATGAACCGACCGCGTACGTTGGTGACGATACCGGTCAGATTCTTGATACGGGTCCCCACCCGCAGCGTCCGCGTTCCGTTGGAGTTCTCGGTTGCATTGAGCAAGTACAGACTCTCAGGATTCTCCTTCGCACTGCCATCGTCGAGAACGATCGATCGGTTTCGAGATAGATCGTCGAATGCATTCACGGCCGCCACGTTACTGTCACCCGCCGTGGAAACGCCTGCAGGGTCAGCATCGTTTGGATCAATCATTTCCGTGGCGACGTAAAGCCGTTCGTTTGCGGATAGCGTGACCTGCCCGTATCGAGCGAGATCATGAGTGTCCGTCACGATCATGTCATCGGTGAACCGAACCAACCTGCCGTCCAAACTCTTCCAATCGATTTCGCGGCCATCGAAAGTCAACTCGTGTGGCCTCGCCGAGGCGATCTTTCCGTCATTGCGAACCGCAACGCTTCCTTCCGAAACATCGGGCTTCAATTGAGGACGTTCGCCGGCCCGAACCAACACACCTTTGACGTGAATATGATCGCCGACCGATACCGCTTCGGACCGATCGATGCGAAGAAACATCGTCGACGAATCTCCCGCGTCTTTCGCGTCCGCATCCTGGAGGTAGACGCCGCCCAATTGATCAGGCCCGCGATAATCGGCGACGACCACTCCGCAAACTTCGACCGTCTTGCCGACAAACGCTCGCGACGCTTTTTCATCCCGTACCTGGGAAATGGACAGCAACATCGGCCCCGCCCCGGGCCCCGTATCCGAGGCGTTGCATCCGCCCAACGATACAGGAACCAGCGACAGCACGATCGAAAGGCAAAACAACCAGGAGTTCTTCACGATCAACAGTTCTATTGGTTCGAGAATGATGAATGGAGACGGCGGGGACCGATACGAATCTCCGCATCGATCGCGCGAGCAACGGAGCCCCTCCGGACACAACTTCCAAAGTCGTCCCCCGATGGAAACTCTTGATGGGAGCAGGCGTTCCTCTAACGCGATCATACCCGAACACGCCGGGATCATCAGCGGTGCTGGTTGCCTTTCGTGTCACGGTGTGACCGACAGTGCGACGTCTGTTTGACAACAAACGCCGATCCTTCTGATTCACAAAGACCTCGAGAACATCAAGATTTCGCGAAGATGATTTCATAAAGATGAAGGTAATTTCACAAAGATACTGTGCGACGATTTTGCAGCGTCATCCGCGTGTGTTCGGGTCGCGTCTGACAAAACAGCCCTCTCGAGGTACTTAGTGGCACGATCAAATTGAACGCGACGCCCCACGATGCCAATCACGATGTCGGTTGACCAATTATGATGTTTCAGTTCTTTGACCGACCGAACTTTTTTCCCACTCGACTATCGTTTTCCCACTCGACTATCGGAGTCACGACGTGCACCACGCATTGCTGCCGCTACTGATCGTTTACATGGCGACCGCCGTCGGTTGCCAACCCGCCACGGTCGATGATACGCCAACGACAGAACACGCGGCGCAACCCCGCCCGATCGAACCTACGAATCCCGTGTCGCTATTTAGCGAAACACTCGAATCCGAACTGAAACGCGGCCAAACCGAAGTCGCCGATACGCAGATTACCTCCCCGGTGCAACCGCAGGACGACTCGACTCAATCCACGAAAGACGAAGCGTCCACTGATAGCGTCTCTCAAATCGACGCCTCGAAAAAGGCCGGCCCCAAAGACGACACCCCCGCTCTCGGAAAAGCCGTCGCAGCTTCTGAACCCTCGGCACCTGCTGCGCAACCACGCGTTGCACATGAAGATCTCGATGCGACGTTGTGGATGCAAACTTCCGCCGAGTACTACGCAACCTGCCGCCAAGCCTACCGGATTGCTGAAGAGCAACTTGCGACCGCGATCAACGTCCCAACCTGGTCCGCTGATCTCGTCCAACAAGCCGAACTTGCTGGCCACGAGCCCGCGGAAACGAACCTGCCGACGGCGGTCATCCTCGACATCGATGAGACCGTCTTGGACAACTCCCCCTACCAATCCCGCCGCATCCACGAGCACGGTGGCTTTACACCCGAGTCGTGGGAAACGTGGGTGAGAGAAGCTCGAGCGGAAGCGGTGCCGGGGGTCCGTGAGTTTTTGCAAATGGCCGCAGACGCGGGCGTCGAAGTGTTCTTTGTCACCAATCGCGAAAACTCGGTCGAACATGCAACCCGGCGGAACCTCGAACAACTCGGTTTGATCGAATCGGATGCGATCGACCGTATCTTGAGCAAACGGGAACGCGACGAATGGACATCGGACAAAGCAACACGTCGCGCCCACATCGCCAAACGGTATCGAATTCTCTTGTTGATCGGCGACGACCTCAACGATTTCCTCTCGATCGGCGAAAAGCCTACCTCACAGGCCCGCCGCAACCTCGCGGCAGAACATGGCGACATGTGGGGCGTGAAGTGGATCCAGCTTCCTAATGCAAACTACGGCGGTTGGGAAAGATCGATCTACGATTGGGAAGACGCCGCAGACGACGCCGTCAAACTGCAACGCAAATACGATGCACTGCAAGACGCAAAAGAAGAAAGCATTCCAAAACCAAAAGTCCGTAGCTAGATTCGCCAACAAAGTAGGCCGGATCAAGGAGCCCTGAGACGCAGCTCCGGCAACCACGCGATACGTTCTGCCGGGACGTCGCTTCGCTTGGTCCGGCCTACAAATCAGCCTCGAACCCATTCCCACGTAGCTAAATTCGCCAAAAATTCAAAACACCGCAATTTGGTACGAAATCGGCCAACCCTCGCCAACACCACTCCAACAAGTAGGCCGGATCAAGGAGCCCTGCGACGCAGCTCCGGCAACCGCGCGATACGTTTTGCCGGAACAGCGCTTCGCTTGGTCCGGCCTACAATCAGACCGTAAACTGCGATTATCGTTCGCCGCGCAAACGCACGACAACCAACTAATCCCGTTCCACCATGATCAGCTACAAACCGCTGAGATACTGCTCTTTATTCCCCAACTTTGCGAGGCGTCTCAGTTCCGCCCGCGAGCGGAAGTAGAACAACATGATCGTGGTTGCGAGCACGCCGCCAAACGCCATTCCTGCCCCCTTGGCGCCATAGTTCACACCGAGCCATGCGGTCGCCGCGAGCAGAACCACGTTGGCTGCCGCCGTCACGATCAGAACGTAGACGCTCATGCCGCGGTAGTGCAGAAAGATCGGCGACAGTGAGAAGAACGTCCACGCCGAAGCACCGATCGATACGAAAAGCAACGCCGAGTAGGCGTCTTGGAATTCTTCGCCGTACAAACTCAAAATTCGTTTTCCGAACAACCAAATCACCAACAGAAACGCTGCACAGGCCGACCCGATCAGGTAGTAGCGTTTGGTCCGGATTTTCATCCCAGTCTCCCAGTCCGCTTCAGCGAGCACGATCGACATCTGTGGCTGAAACAGCTTGTCGGTCGATTTCGCGAGCAACAAGATCAAACACCCCGTGTCCAAAGCCGCCGCTAAGTGAGCAACCTCCATTGCCTCCACTGGCAGAGCCTCCATCACCAGCACGCTGATGCGAAACAGCGCCGTCGCGAACAAAGCTGACATCGCAAAGTAGATGCAGTACCGCAACCAACTGCGAAAGTGATAGGAAGGCTTCGTCGAGAAGTATTGCTTGGGCGAACTGCTTATGAACACCGTGATCGCCAAGATCGCTCCCACAACCGCCCCGCTGCCGTACATCACCACCATCGTGGACACCGAAACATCCATGCCGACGAAGCCTGCGACGGCGAGCAACACGAGTGTGATTCCCGGAACGATCACCCGAGCGATTACGGCACCTCCGACCGCCACGCGGTTTGCCATCACGAAATCAATGCCCACACCGCTGAACGCGGCAAACGGCAAGAATAGCATCGCCACAGCGAGCGGCTTGCTCGTCGCGACTCCTTGAGAAAAGAACGACCATCCGATCACCGACGCCGACAAACCGCCACTGACCACCAACAGCGTCACCAAGCCGTACCGCCAATAGCCTGACGCCAGCGAATATTCGCCGGAGACTTCATAGCCCGGCAGCACCTTCAGCGCGTTCTTGCCGACTCCCATCTCCGCGATCGATGACATCACGCCGAGCGTCGCAACCGCAACCGCGTACTGCTCAAAACCGATCGGACCGAGCGCTCGGGCAGCAAAGATCGATGTGGCATACCCCAAACCGACGCCGATGAACGTCAGCACGACCAACGTGACGGCAACCTTCGGTTCGCTATCTAACTCGGTATGAGGTTTCGTCGACACGACGGGTCACATGCTCAGCGATGGATCGGTTCGGGATGGATCGGCCAGTCATCCGGCACCTCCGCTCATTCCCACCGCATCCTGAACGGAAGCAGCAGGACGATCGATCAACGTGGTGCGGGAACGGGTACAGAATTACCTATGGTAAACGTACACCTCATGCCACGCCCGCGTCGCCATCGTTGAGAAACGAAGCCCCCCGACACAACGAATTCGTACTCACCGCCTCTACAACAGTCCCAACCGATTCACGCGATAGACTCGATCGGGCAAACGACGGTGACTCAATCAGCCGACGGGTGATCGCAGCACGCGATAGAGACACGCCGGCGGAAGCAACGCCGGCGTGGACTAAGCCTCTTCCGGAGGCGGAGCGAGTTTGGCGGTGACGAGGTACATCACCGGAGCGAGAACGAGCACCACCGCCGTGCTGAGTGCGAGCCCGAACGTCAGGCTGGTCGCCATCGGCGAGACGACCTGCGCCTCTTTTGACCGTTCCAACAGAATCGGCATCATCCCGGCACACGTGGTTACCGACGTCAGTAAAACGGCGCGAAAACGTCGGCGACCTCCATCAATGATCGCTTCGTGCAACGGCAGTCCGTCGGCAACGCGCCGATTGATAAAATCAACCAACACGATCGAATCGTTCACAACGACGCCCGCCAACGCCACAATCCCAAAGATACTGAACAACGTCAGATCAATATCCATCACGATGTGTCCGACAATCGCACCGATGAAACCGAACGGGATAATCGAGAGGATCAAGATCGCCTGCCAGCTCGAATTGAACTGAATCGTTAACAGCAAAAACATCGCCCCGAGTACGAACAAGAACCCGAGCGTCAACGAGTTCACCGTCTCCTCGGTTTGCTCCTGTTGTCCCGCCCACTGCAACTCAACGCCCGGGAACTCCTGCTCGAACTGAGGGACAAAATTCGCCTTCAAATCGGCAACGACGTTGAACGCATTGCCACGGGTTTCATCCACGTCCGCGACCACACCGATGCTCCGCATTTGGTTGACGCGGCGGATTTCGGAATACCCCCGCTGCACGTCCACTTCCGCAACTTCCGATAGCGGACGTTCGACCCGTTCGGCACCACGAATACGAATGTCATTGAAACTGACCAACGTGTTGCGTTCCTCACGAGGATAGCGAACCCGCAGCGGCACCTCATGTCGCCCTCGCTGCAACCGCATGACTTCCTCGCCGTAGTACGACGCACGCACGGTCCCTGCAACGTCTGCGAGCGAAATGCCCATCGCCTTGGCATCATCGCGAACCTTGATGCGGTATTCCCATTTGCCTTGCCGCGTGTCCGTTGCGATATCGGAAACGTACGGGTACTCCGCGAGCTTCGCTTTGCAGCGCGCGATCGCCGCGTCGAGTTGAGCGAGATTGTCTCCGGTCGCCATTAAACGCATTTCAATCGGCAACGACGCCGGTCCGCGAGGCGTGGCACCGAACGCGACAGCTTCCGCACCCGGGAAACGCCCAGACTCTTCGCGCCACATCTGCACGATTTCGTTACTCGAAACCGTACGTTCACCGATGTCATTGAGCTGCACAAACAGTCCACCGACATGACTCGATATCGACGTGCCGACTTCGTCACCGGAAGATCCAACCGTTCGCTGGACCGCTTTGACTAAGCCATCCGGATCCGGTGTCAGTTTCTCGTCGATCGAACGTTGGTTGACCCGCCAAATTGCCGCCTCGAGTCGTTTCGTCGCGGCGTCGGTCACCTCGACCGGCGTTCCATCCGGGTACGTCACCTGAACCGTGATGAAACCAAAATCGATCTTGGGAAGCAGCAGGAACGGAACCATGCCCGATCGCACCACACCGACCGACAGGATCAACAAACCCGCGAGCGTCGACAACACGATCGCCGGATTTCGCAGCGACCAACGCAGCGTCGGCGTGTACAACCGGTCGATCACCCACGCGAGCAACCGCGACATGCCCGCGTTGGCAAACTCCATCAACTTGCCAATCGGCCGCAACGGATACAGCAGATACCCCAACACGTCGAGAAAACGACTCCGCCGGTGCGAAAGGTGTGAAGGCAAGATCGTCAGACTTTCGAACATCGAAATGATCAGCATCGCCCCCACGCACATCGGCAACACGACCGTCAACCGTTTGATGCGGCCTTCCATATACATGATCGGCGCGAACGCGATCACCGTTGTCAGAATCGCCGTGATCACCGAAGGCATCACCTCATACGCACCGTCGATCGCCGCGTCCCGGTAGCTTTTCCCTTTCTCACGATGCGCATAAATGTTTTCGCCCACGACAATCGCATCATCCACCACGATGCCCAACGCGATCAGAAACGCAAACATCGATGTCATGTTCAGCGTTTGGCCACCAAAGTACATGTAGAGGCACGCACCGAGCAGCGAAATCGGAATGCCGAGCATCACCCACCACGCCAACCGCATCTCGAGAAACAGAGCGAGGACGATGAAGACGAGTGCCAACCCCATCCACGCGTTCTTGCTGAGCAGTTCGAGCCGGTTCTTCACGCTCGTCGATCGATCACGCATCGCGATCATCGTGTAGCCGTCGGGGAGGTTGCCCTTTTCGCGTTCCACGTATTCGCGGACCTCTTCGGAAACCTTGATCAAATCATCCGCGCTGGTCGTTTCCACCGAAACGAGAACCGCAGGCTGCCCGTTGACTTCATTGACACTGCCATCGACCGAAAACTCGTCGCGAACTCGACCGAGATCGCCAACCGTCAACACCGCCCCGCCCGGTTCGCTGACCAACGGGATGTCTTCGATGCCTTCGCCCACGGTGCTCTTGTCGCTGCCGCGAAGCAAGATTTCCTGCGACCGGCCACGCAACGTTCCACCGGGCATTTCCACGTTGTTCGCGCGGACAATATCGGCAACGCTCTGCAGCGACAGGTTGTACTCGCGCAACGTCTGTTCGGGGATCTCGATATCGATCTGGTAGTCGGGCGTACCGACCAGGTCCGCAACCGAAACCGATGGCAACGCCAAAACTTGGCTGCGGACACGTTCGGCAACCCGACGCAGCGCCAACGACGCCTCCGCCCGAGCCTCGTCGGCATCCCAGTTCTGTAATTCCTGTTCCTCTTCTGAGCTCGAACTGTTTTCGCTCGCAGAGTCTGGCACCTTGGGCCCCATCACCGCGACGCGTATCGCGGTCACGAAGTTTGTCTTCAGCCGAATGTCGGGCTTCTCCGCCAACTCCGGAAAGCTAGGGATTTGGCCGATCAACGTGGTCACCTCCGTCAGCACACGCTGTGCATCGTCCTGATTTGCGTCCGGATCGAGTTCTAACGTGACACTGCCGAGCCCCTCGCGTGCCGAAGACGTCATCTCTTCGATGCCGTCTACCGTTCGCACCGCTTCCTCGATCTTCTCGAGGATCCCCTCTTCGATTTCATCCGGGCTCGCACCAGGATAAACGACCGAGACGTTCAGCACGTACAGTTCGAAATCGGGCCAAAAATCGCGACGTAATTTGGTCAGGCAGAACGCGCCCAGCAACAGCACGCCAACCATGATGACGTTCATCGCCTGCCAATTCTTGACGGCCCATGCGATCAGTTGTTTCATCCGTCCACCTTCGCAGTGGAACCGGATCGCAGGTCGACCGATTCAACATGCCCGTGCGTCAATGTAGTCGCTGGCGACGATGCTCCCGTCGCGGCATTGGGCGATTGAGACGTGGGATCTTGCGGTAGCGTACCGACCGGCATCCCCTCGGTCGGATCGCTGATCGGCGAGACAATCACGCCGGCTGTCTCGATCGATTTCGTCGCGTCCGGCTCCGTCGCCAACTCCACGATCACCGATCGCCCCGCACGGCTGACCAAGGTGACAGGCACAATATTTAGTTTCCCGTCCACGTTCAGCCAAACGCGGTCTCCGGGCCGGATCGCGTTCTCGGAAACCTGATACAACGACCGATCAGGGTCCGCTGCGATCGACACGCCCACGAACAGCCCACGGGTCAACCGCCGAGATTCGGTCGATGACTGAGCCGACTCGGGAACGTCGACGCGAAACAAACACGGATACGTCCGAGTCGTCGGTTCAATCCCCGCTCCGTCGATTCGTTCGAGAACCGCAGGCCAACTGAACTCTTCTGCCCCAAACTCACTGGTGATCGTTGCCGGGACGCGTGGGATCGGACCGCCCGTTTGCAGAGGATCGTTGACGGCCCCGCGACTGCTCCAAATCCAAATCATCTGATCCGCGGTCAGGTTGGCTCGCACCTCGACCGCCGAGATGCCTTCGATCGTCACGAAGTCGGTACCGGTCGAAACAAACGATTGTTCTTCCACGGTAGAGGACACCACGATCCCGCGAATCGGTGAACGAACCGTGCAACGTTTCAAATCCAACTCGGCGCGTTTGAGCGCCGCCGCGGTGAGCGCCTGCTTGTCGACGATCAACTGCTTCGCCGCCGTCAACTCACGACGACGGTTCTGCAATTCGACGAGGGCAGCACGGGCCGACAATTCGGCTCGCCGGGCGACGTCGACTTCCGATGCCGAAGCCGCTTGCCGGTTGACCAACGATCCGATCCGTTGCCGCTCTTCACCCGCGATCAGCAACTGCTGCTCAGCGAGCACGGTGAGTTGCTTCGTGTTCTCGATGCCGACGTCCGCCGCGATCAATTCCGACTCTTCCTGGGCCGCCTGAGCTCGCAAACGCTCGACTTCGATTTCATATTCGACCGGATCCAAACGGATCAAGACTTCGTCCCGATCGACAATCCGTCCGGCACGCAAATTGGGAGACTGCTCGATGATTCGCCCCGCGACCTCTGTGGCGAGTTTGATCTCTCGCAGCGGCACGACCACGCCGTTGGCCTGAATCTCGACCGTCCCCTGATGTGGAACGAGTGCCTCCGTGGTTACGACGGTAACCGCGGCCTTCTTCGGCTTCGTACGCTGCGGTCTTTTGCGTTCTCCTAAAAACGTGTAACCGAAAAGGCACGCGGCCAGCACCGCGACGGAAACCACGACGTTGACCACCACGCTCGCGATGCTCCTCGGCGGCGACGCGTCGCTTTGCGGCATCTCGGCGGTCGCGGGCGACGGCGGCGGATCCTGAGCATCCGATTCGGATTCTGTGGGCATACTTCGGCGGGGGTACAGGAAAAAATGACGGAGCGAGCGACTTTCCATTCGCTGCTAGCACGACGAAACGCGGTCGGCCGCGATCGCAGACGCAACTTCTACGCTCATATTGAACCCAATATAAGCTGCAAGGTTTCGGGGCGCCATTGTAGTTTGTCCAAATCGAATCACATTTAGTGATCAGCCGGCAAACGGAATGCGATCCGCACCGTATCGACGCAAACGCAACGCTTCGGCAAGGTCGGAGCTGCGTACTTCAGAGCGAAACATCGGTGGCCACGCGGCCGTTACTGAACAACCGCTCAGACGAAACGCAATGCTCGCGAGAAGTCACGGTTGCCCAGCACCGCAGTGGGCCAGAACAACCGTAGAAAAATGCACCCCGCGCGACGCCAATTTTCTAGCGACAATCGCTTCTCTGACTGCTAAGGTGAACGTGCGTCAGCGATCGCGATGCAAGGGGCAACAACCGCGATCAACACGCAACGCTCATCCGTTTCACCAATCGTCGCTTTTCCATCCGAAGATTCGCTAGCTTCCGTCCGGAGACGTGGCTTTTTTGCTCGGCCGACTTTGCCCAACCATCGGGAGTTCTCGGCAAACCAGTCACCATCGCGGATTGTCAGTTATCATCGCGGTTTGGAAATCGAACGATCCGTTACACCCCGAACGCGATCCAAGGCGGACATTCGGATCGCTCATCGGACGACAACGGTGCCGACGTACTCCGGTGCAGCGGAACGATGCGCGAAACAGTGTTGACGGCGGTGCATCATTGAATGCTTGCGTGTGGGACCGATCAGCAGATATTCTCGGAGTCCACGCAAGATCGCAATGTTGATAGTGGCAATGTTCGCGCCGACATGCCCATTATCTACCTTATCGTTAGCCAGCCACGTCCCATTTCAGATCGCCTAAAACCACTTTCTTTATCCATGAATGATCTCGCTCCCACCGACCTGAACGTGACCTCGTCGAAAATTCGTTCGTTGGACATTCATTTGTTGGCGCAGCTTTTCGAACAAGCTCCCGACGTCGCGTTTTTTGTGAAAGACATGGAGGGGCGATATCTCGCCGTGAACACATCGCTCGCTCAACGACACGGGCTCGAGAACAGCGAAGACGCAATCGGCAAACGCCCTCGCGACATCTGCGTTGGCCGATTCGGTCTTGTTCCGACCGACCAGGATTCCGAGGTTTTGCAAACGGCACGCCCGTTGGTCGATCACCTCGAAATGCAGTGGCACCTGCCGCACGAACCCGTGTGGTGCTTGACCACCAAACTCCCGGTCGTCGATGACGAGGGCAACGTCATCGGCCTCGTCGGTTTCTCCCGCGACGTGCGGACTCCTGTTGAAAACCATGAGATCCCCGAAGAATTCGCCGCCGCCTTGGAATACTTCGAAGAGAACCTTACTGAGTTCAACACGCCTTCCGCTCTGGCCGAACGGTCGAATCTTTCACTACAACGTTTGGCGCGTCTGACCAAACGATTGTTTGGTCTCACACCGAGTCAGTTTATCAGCAAGACACGAATCGCCGTCGCGTCGCGATTGCTATACGAAACGGACAAACCAATTTCGGAAATCGCACTAACAAGTGGCTTTTATGACCAAAGCGCTTTCACACGTGCGTTCCGCATCGCAACCGGCGTAACACCAACGGAATATCGCAAACAAGCTAGACAAGCCGACTGAGGCTGATCACGCGGTGTGCGCATTTTCCTGCTAGTAAGTGCTTTTGATCCAAGCTAGCCGGTGCACCGGAAGACTATGATCATTGCTCGCACTTACAGCTATGCAATGCCCCATTTCGCGGATCACCTTATGAAAATTGCACGCATCTTCGCGCATCGTGTCGAATTGCCGTTGGTAGAAGGAACCTATCGCTGGAACAACGGCAACTCCGTATCGGTCTTTGACAGCACACTCGTTGGTGTGGAAACCGATACCGGCTTGATCGGATACGGCGAAGTTTGCCCGTTGGGACCATGTTACCTCCCTGCTTACGCCGACGGTGTCCGATGTGGCTTGCGTGAACTCGCTCCGCACTTGATCGGTGCAGATCCGTTGGAACTGACCAAACTGAATGTCCTCATGGACTCGTCTCTCAACGGACACCCATACGTTAAGAGCGCCGTTGACATCGCGTGTTGGGACTTGCTCGGCAAGGCATGCGACCTTCCCGTCTGCACGTTGATGGGCGGTCGTTACGGCGACAGCGTTCGTCTGTATCGTGCGATCACGCAACTGCCGCCCGATGAAATGGCCAGCAACGTTGCGAAGTACAGCAGTGAAGGCTACACCCGATTCCAACTCAAAGTCGGTGGCGACCCGGACACCGATATCGAACGTATCCACGCCGCCCGCAGCGTGATCGCCCCGAGCGACCGATTGGTTGCCGATGCGAACACCGGATGGACCCAACACGAAGCCCAACGGGTCGTCAACGCCGTGCGTGACCTCGACGTCTACATCGAGCAACCCTGCCTGTCGTACGAACAATGTCTCGCCGTTCGCCGCAACACGACGCTTCCGTTCGCCCTCGATGAAAACATCGACAGCCTCGCGATGTTAATGCGGGCCAACCGCGACCTCGCGATGGACATCGTCAACATCAAGATCAGCAAATTTGGTGGTCTTACAAAAGCGAAACAAGCCCGCGACCTTTGTGTTTCGCTCGGGATCGCGATGACGATCGAAGACAGCTGGGGTGGCGATGTGACGACCGCGGCGATTGCCCACTTGGCACACAGCACACCAGAAGAGTTTCGTTTCACGAGCACCGATTTCAACAGCTACAACACCGTTTGCAACGCAACCGGTGCCCCGAAACGGGAAAACGGCTTCATGAAAGCGAGCGAAGCCCCAGGTCTCGGAATCACACCGATTGTCGACGCAATCGGGCCTGTAGTCTGGGAAGTCTCCGCCAGCAGCCAGGCATCTACCAACGGCCGCCACGGAACCGATACCCCGCCAATTCCCAACCCGCACATCAACTCGGTGACTCACACCGTCTAAGACGGAGCGAACATTCAAAACCTGCCCGAAGAATCACCAACGTTTCGGGTAGGCGGTAGTGGATCTTGCTAAAGATCCTCACACAGCAGGATCTTCAACAAGATCACTACCCAACCCCAAAAGCTGACGCAAACGCCAAGCAGCGTTTGCCAAAATTGATGTAGCCGATGTCGTCAAACTTCGGTGGAGTGACGCCAAGGCCACCGCGACTCCTGAGGCCCCAGCCTCTGGGACCGGACACGTCAAATTTCACAACGCACTAACACGACGCGACGGAAAGCGTGACACCCATACGCTTCCACTTCTTCTCTTCCGCGGTCGTGCGAACCGATCCTCAGCCAATGACATCTGCAATGCATGACGTATTGGCTTGACGTGATTGCCCCCCAGGAACGCCACGCTTTCTGTGTTTGCAAGCTTGCACTATGCCGCTCGCGTTGCGACTCCACATTCCTGCGCACACCTAGAACTGCGCATCAAATAGATCGCTGCCGTTACGTCCCTCCTAACGATTACGACATGACTCGCGTCTGTGCGCAATTTCGCTGTCGAATGAACATTCTTTCCAATAACCGCTTCGACGCCACCTCTATAGTCGAAATCCTGTGTTGTGAATGATTGGTGAAGCT
Organism: Aporhodopirellula sallentina SM41; assembly: GCF_000346505.1. Lineage (GTDB taxonomy): Bacteria > Planctomycetota > Planctomycetia > Pirellulales > Pirellulaceae > Rhodopirellula > Rhodopirellula sallentina. The sequence goes on along the minus strand of NZ_ANOH01000156.1, from coordinate 311 downwards.
TTCATCGAACTTTTGTTCTACCGAGGAACCAATCGCGAGCTCGTCGTCATTATCCACCCCTTAGAGGCGTGAGCATCGCATTCATCCTGCAATCCCCCATCGAACTTCATCATTCGAAGCAGATGCCTAACCATTCATTCGCACGCATCATAGTCGACTTGCGTCTCGGAACATTCGCTCTACGAACCCGAACGCCGGTCCACATTTTTCACTTATTACAAGGTGCGTCATGAAAAGAAGAAAGCGGAACGCGTTCACTCTCGTTGAACTACTCGTGGTGATCGCGATTATCGGAGTCCTCGTGGGCCTCC